>DATHBF010000249.1:0-8070 GCA_035296285.1 Pyrinomonadaceae bacterium
GTCGGGCGAGAGGTCGTGGGCCTGGCTGTTGAGCCAGCCGACGGGCCAGTGGTCCCAGGTGAGCGTGCCCCAGCCCCAGCCGCCCGTGCCCTTTCGGTCGCCGTGCTCCTTGAGCCGCGTCCCGGCGGCGGGGAAGCCGGAGGCGTCGCCGATGACGAAGAAGGGCGAGCCGTCGCGCAGGGGAATCATTCCGGCGAAGCCGCGCGCGTCGTCAATCTCCTTCCAGGGCGACCCCGTCCGTCGGGTGGTGCCGGCGAAAATCTTCTTCGGGTCGTCCTTCCGCTTCCAGTAGATGTCAACGCGCGCAGGCCCGAAGGCGTCGAGGCCGGTGAAGGCGTGGCTCTCGTCGCCGGAGCGGGCGAGCACGTCGAACCACTGGCGGCCGACGGGGTTGAGGACGATCAGCTCGATGGGCTCGCGCGCGTAGCCGCGCGTGTCGCCGGGGCGGAGCGTGTGGTAACGCTGGCGGCGCAGGACCAGCCCGTTCGGGAAGGCCCAGAAGTCTTCGACCGCGCGGTAGGCCGCCTCGCCCGTCGTCATGGTCACGCCGAAGTAGGTCCAGCGCACCCAGACGCGGCGCGGCCCCGATTCGACGATGTCAACGAAGCTGTTGCGCTCGCGGCGGCCCTGCTCGTTGAACAGCTCGGCCCAGCCCTCGTTGCCCTCGAACATCTGGTAGGAGACGCCCGCGCCCGAACGAAGCTCGAACCAGGGGCAGTAGCTCGCCTCGTGCGAGAAGACGAAGCGGTAGGGGAAGTCCTTCCAGAAGATGACGAACGCCTTGCCGGGGTTGAGGTCGGCGTGCGGCGGCGACTTCAGCTCGCCCGCGTAGCCGCCGTACCTGTAGTCGGAGACTTCAACGACCGAGACGCCGGCCGTCTTCACGTCATTCAACTCGGCCGTCGTCAAAGGGCCGGAGGCGACGGCGGCGGGTGCCGCGAGCAGAAGCAGAAGGGGCAACAGAAGGCTTCGCATCGTTGGAAAAATTCTCCCCGCGCGGTCTACGGGCGGACGACGCGCCACCTTATCACATCGGTCAAAAGGCTTATCGCCGAAATCGGTTTGACCAACTCGGCGGGGACGCAGTATTTTGGCTCAGCCCGAAATTCTTGCCATCAAACGCGTTCCACTTTTCAGTCCCGGCGAAAGAAGAGAGACAAGCCATTGATGCGCCGACACGCCTTGAGAGCGGTCATGCTCACCTTCGCGCTGTGCGCCGCCGCGCACGCGCAGACCGTCTGGAAGATTGGCGACTTCGACAACTCGCACGAGGATTTAGGCCCCGCTTCGTCGGCGCCGGTCGTCTACGCCGTCCCGACCTCGAAGGCGAAGGACTGGCCCGGCACGCAGCAGGCCGCCGTCGCCTCGGATGACGAGGACGACACCCCGGCCCACCGCATCCGGTTCGACCTCCCGTCGTTGCGGCCGGCTTACAAGCTCCGGCTCGGCCTGATCTACAAGACGGCGCGCGCGCCCGTCGTGCAGGTCGCGGTCAACGGCCGGCGGGGCTGGTTCTACCAGCCGCTCGAAACCTACCGCGAGGGCAACAGCGAGGGCGCCATCCTGCCGCAGTACTCCATCGGCCTTCTCGAAGCCGACGTGCCCGCCGAGTTTCTTAAGGCCGGCCGCAACGAGATCGCGCTCGCCGCAGTCGCCGACCCCGTCTCGGCGGCTCTGCCCGGCGGCCGCGCGACCGACTTCGCCGTGCTCAACTACGACGCGCTTGAGCTGGTCGCGCACGACGGCCGTACGGCCGGGGGCGTGACGGGCGCCGTCGCCACCCCGACCGTCTTCTTCAAGCGCGGCGACGGCGGCCGACTGCTCGAAACCGTCTCGGTGCTCGTCGGCTGGCGCGGCTCGAAGCCGCAGGGCACGGTCACGCTCTCAATCGCCGGCTGGAGCAAGACGCTGCCGCTGGCCCCGGACCGCGAGTTCGGGCAGGAGCGGCTTGAGTTCGACGTGCCCGAGTTCGCGGCCGGCGCGCGCGCCACGGTCAAGGTCGAGGCGGGGGGCGGCGCCGCCGCGCGGACCTTCAACCAAACTCTCACGCCCGCGCGCAAGTGGACCGTCATGATGGTCCCGCACGAGCACCTCGACGTGGGCTACTCGGACTTCCAGTCGAAGCTCGCGGAGCTGCACAGCCGCATCATAGGCGAGGCGCTCGACATGAACGCCGAGCACCCCGAGTTCCGCTTCACGCTCGACGGCTACTGGCAGGCCCGACACTTCCTCGAAGGCCGCACCGACGCCGAGAGGCAGAAGTTTTACCAGGCCGTCCGCGACAGGAAAATCTTCGTCCCCGCGCAGCACTCCGTCATCCTCACCGGCTTCCCGACGGGCGAAGCGCTCATCCGCTCCTTCTACGGCTCGCGCCGCCTGGCCCGCGCGGCCGGCGGCCCCTGGGACACGGCCAACATCACGGACGTGCCCTCCTACTCCTGGTCTTACGCGTCGATACTCGCAGCCTCGGGCCTCAAGTACTTCGCCGCCGCCGCCAACGCCGACCGCGGGCCGACGCTCATGCTCGGCGACCTGCACCGCCGCTCGCCCTTCTGGTGGGTCGGCCCCGACGGCTCGCGCGTGCTCATGTGGTACTCGCGCCACTACCACCAGATCGGCAGCCAGTTCGGGCTGCCGACACGAATCGCCAACGGCTACGAGGGGCTCCCGAGCTTCCTCCGCGTCTACGACCGGCCCGACTACCGTTCGCGCACGGTCCTGCTCCACGGCAGCCAGTGGGAGAACACCTCGCTCTACCCGGAGCAGGCGGCGCTCGCGAAGGAGTGGAACGGGATGTTCGCTTACCCGGAGCTGCGCTTCTCCGGCTTCGGCGAGGCCATGCAGAAGGTCGCGGACGAGGCCGGCGACTCGCTGAAGGAGGTCCGCGGCGACGGCGGGCCGTTCTGGGAGGACGGCGTCGCGTCCGACGCCTACCACGCGGCGATGGAGCGCGAGACGGAGCGGCGCGCCGTCTCGGCCGAGAAGCTGGGCACGGTCGCCTCGCTCCTCGACCCGCGCTACAAGCCCTCACGCGAATCGCTCGACTGCATGTGGGAGAACGTCGCGCTGATGGGCGAGCACACGTGGGGTTGGGGCCGCAGCATCACCGAGCCGCACAGCGAGGACTCGACGCGCGAGCTGGCCGTCAAACGCTTCTACGGCGTGGCGGCCCGCCAGTGCGCCGAGCACCTGCTCGAACGCTCGATGACGGCCATCGCCGGCCGCATCATCACGCCGCCGCGCGCCCTCGTCGTCTTCAACACGCTCAACTGGCCCCGCGGCGGCTGGGTCGAGTTCGACCTGCAAAAGAGCCGTGAGCTTCTGGACCTCGACACCAACCAGCTCGTCCCCTTCGACGTGCTCGAAGACCACCCGGCCTACCAGCGCATACGCTTCCTCGCCGGCCCTGTCCCCGCCGTCGGCTACAAGACCTACGCCGTCCGCGACAAGGTCGAGGGCGCGGGCTCGATGGCGACGCCCGCCGCCGAGACGACGAACGTCATCGAGAATCAGTTCTACCGCGTCACGCTCGACCCCCCGACCGGCTCGGTCAGGAGCATCTACGACAAGGAGCTGGGCCGCGAGCTGGTCGAGCAGTCGTCGCCCTACCGCTTCAACCAGTACGTCTACGTCACGGGCGGCGACAACCCGCCCTTCACACAGCTCCTCACCTACCGCCGCCACCTGCCCCTCGCCAAGCTCGACGCGCACCCCGCCGCCCAAGGGCGCCTCGTCTCCGTCAGGAGGACGCCGGCCGGCTTGAGCGCGCGCCTTGAGAGCAAGGGCGTCAACACGCCCCTCGTCAGCACCGAGGTCATCCTCTTCGACGGCGAGAAGAGAATCGAGTTCGTCAACCGCGTCCGCAAGGAGACGGTCTACAAGAAGGAGGCGGCCTACTTCGCCTTCCCCGTCGCGGCGCGCGCGCCCGAGTTCCGCTACGAGGTGCAGAACGGAGTGGTCAACCCCGCGCGCGACATGATGCCGGGCGCGGGCCTCGAATGGTTCTCGGCGCAGAACTGGGTCTCCGTCGGCGATACGGAGGCGGAGGTCGGGCTCGTCGGCGTGGACTCCTTCCTCTGGACCTTCGGCGACATCGTGCGCGGGACGTGGCCGACTGAGTTCAAGCCGCGCTCGGCGACCGCCTTCGCCTACGTGATGAACAACTACTGGAACACCAACTACGTCGCCGCGCAGGGAGGCGACTTCACCTTCCGCTACTCGCTGACGAGCGCGCGCCGCCTCGACCCGGCCGCGATGAGCCGCCGGGGCTGGGAGCAGACCACGCCGCTCGAACGCACGCTCGTCAAGTCGCAGGACAAGGTCGCCCAAGGCAACAGCACCCTGCCGGCCGCGCGCCTCGGCTTCCTCCAGACGAACGACCCCGCGATTCTGCTGAGCACCTGGAAGCAGGCCGAGGAGGGCGAGGGCACGGTCCTGCGCTTCATCGACCTCGGCGGCGCGGCGCGCCGGCCAGTGCGCGTGACGAGCCCGCTCTTCGGCCCCGCCTCGGTCCGCCCGTGCAACGCCGTCGAGGACTGCGGGGGGAGCCCCGCGCCCGCCGCCGGCTTCTTCAACTTCGACGCCGGCCCGCGGCAGATTTTGACCTTCAAGCTGTCGAGGTAATTTTTCGGTCGAAGGGACGAACGCCATGCAAGTGAGCCCCCCGACGGTTGACACGCTCGCCACCGATCTGGCGGGCACGGCGCGGCCGACGGCCGTTCGCTACCGCGTGCTCGGCTTCCTGTTCGCGCTGGCCGCACTGACCTACCTCGACCGCCTCGCCATCTCGGCGGCGATGCCTTTCATCACCGAAGAGTTCGGGCTGACGCCCTCGCAGAAGGGCTACATCTTCAGCGCGTTCACGCTCACCTACGCGCTCTTCGAGATTCCGACGGGCTGGCTCGGCGACCGCTTCGGGACGCGGAAGACGCTGACGCGCATCGTCCTCTGGTGGTCCGGCTTCACGGCCCTGACGGCCGCGGCCGTCGGCTTCAAGTCGATGGTCGCCGTCCGGCTCCTCTTCGGCATGGGCGAGGCCGGAGCAATCCCGAACTCGGCCTGCACGGTGTCGCGCTGGTTCCCGGCGACGCAGCGCGGGCGCGCGATGGGCGGCGTCTGCATCGGCCACGCGCTCGGCGCGGCGCTCACGCCGCCGCTCGTCTTCTGGATGATTCAGCACCAGGGGTGGCGGCTGCCCTTCGTCGAGTTCGGCGTGCTCGGCGCCTTCTGGTGCCTCGCGTGGTACTGGTGGTTCCGCGACACGCCCGAGGAGCACCCTTCGGTGAACCGCCCGGAGGCGCAGCTCATCTGCGCCGGCCGCGAGGCGGCGGCCGGCCGCTCGCACGCCGTCCCCTGGCGGGCCTTCCTGCGCAGCCGCAACATCATCTTCCTCTGCGCGATGTACTTCGCCTACGGCTACAGCCTCTACTTCTACATCACCTGGCTCCCGACCTATCTCATCGAGGCGCGCGGCTTCACGCTGACCAAGGCCGGCTGGTTCTCGGCGCTGCCGTGGGTCTTCGGCGCGGTCGCCTTCCTGTGCGGCGGGACGCTGACGGACTGGCTGGCGACGCGGACGGGCAACAAAAGAATCGCGCGCTGCGGAGTGGGCGCCTTCGGGCTGACGATGAGCGCGGTGATGGTTTTGCTCGGCGCGCTGACGCCGTCCGGCGTGGCCTCGGCGCTCTTCTTCGCGCTCGCGCTCTTCTTCCAGTTCCTGACGACGCCGTCGGTGTGGGCCACCTGCATGGACATCGGCGGCCACAGGTCCGGCGTGGTGAGCGGCACGACGAACACCTTCGGCAACCTCGCCGGCACGCTGGCGCCCATCGTCTTCGGCTACATACTTGAGAAGCTCAACTCGTGGACGCTCGGCTTCTACGTCGCGGCCGCGTTCCTCGCCGTCGGCGTCGTGATGTGGCTCTTCATCGACCCGCGCAAGCCGCTCGAAGAAAGGGAAGTCCCCGCGTGACGGACAAGGCGTACGACGTGCTGGCGATGGGGCGCAGCTCGATTGATCTCTACGCGAACGAGATCGGCGCTCCCTTCACGGAGGTTAAAAGCTTCTCGGCCTACGTGGGCGGGTCGCCGACGAACATCTGCGTCAGCGCGCGCCGGCTCGGCCTGCGGGCGGCGATGCTGACGGCCGTCGGCGAAGACCTCGTCGGCGACTTCGTCCTCAACTTCCTCTCGCGCGAGGGCATCTCGGCCAGGTTCAGCCCGCGCAAGCGCGGCCGGCGCACGAGCGCCTTCATGCTCGCCATCCAGCCGCCCGACATGTTCCCCATCGTCCCCTACCGCGACAACTGCGCCGACCTCGAATTGGCGACCGAGGACGTGGACCGCGCGCCCGTCGCCGACTCGCGCTCGCTGCTCATCACCGGCTCCGGCCTCAGCCGCCAGCCGAGCCGCGCCGCCACGCTCCACGCCGCCGAGAGAGCGCGCGCACACGGCAACAAGGTCGTCTTAGACCTCGACCTGCGCGCCGAAGTCTGGCCCGACACGAGCGCCTACACGTCGGCCGTGCGCTCGGCGCTGGCGGGCGTGGACGTTGTCCTCGGCACGGGCGACGAGCTGCGCACCGCCTGCGGCGGCCTGCGCGACCCCGCGGAGGGCGCCCACGTCCTGCTCGCGGGCGGGCCGGAGGCCGTCGTCGTCAAGCGCAGCTCCGCCAGCACGCTCGTCTTCACGCGCGGCGGCGAGACGGTCGAGGCCGAGACTTACCCCGTGGAAGTTTTGAACGTGCTCGGCGCGGGCGACGCCTTCGCGGGCGGCTTCCTCTACGGCTACCTGAAGGGCTGGGACTGGTACAAGTCGGCGCGGATGGGCAACGCCTGCGGCGCCATCGTCGTCACGCGCCACGGCTGCGCCAACTTCATGCCCTACGAGGAAGAGGCGCTGCGGTTCATAAACGAAAGAGGAGGGTTTTAAAGTTTGCCATTCAACGCGAGAGAATTTCTTCCCCCGTCGGTCCTGGAGCAGTTGACCGAGCTGCGCGTGAGCGACCCCGAGCTGCCCCTGCGCGTCTCGCGCGAGCGCAAGCGGCGCGGGCATCTGGCGCCCACGGGCCGGCTCAACATACTCGCCTCGGACCACCCCGCCCGGCGCGTCACGCGCGTCGGCGGCGAGCCTCTGCGCATGGCCGACCGCCACGAGTATCTGGCCCGCACGCTGCGCGTCCTGCAGAGCGACGTGGTGGACGGCGTGCTCGCCACGATGGACATCATCGAAGACCTGCTCGTCGTCCACCACCTGTCGAAGCGCGCGGGCGGCCCCGCCTTCCTCGACGGCAAGCTCCTGATAGCGAGCCTCAACCGCGCGGGGCTGCTCGGGAGCAGTTGGGAGATTGACGACCCGATGAGCGGGCCGACGCCGGCAAGCTGCAAGGAGTGGGGCCTGGACGGGACGAAGGTCTTGCTGCGGCTGTGCGACTCGGAGCCGGACTCGTTGAAGACGCTGCTGGCAACCGTCCGGGCCGTCTCGGAGCAGAACGCGTTGCAGCTTCCGATGTTCCTCGAATCGCTTCCGGTCGAAAAAATTGACGGGGGCTACCGCGTCATCAAGAACGCGGAGGAGTTGACGCGCACGGCGGGCGCGGCGGCGGCTCTGGGCGACAGCAGCCGCTACCTCTGGCTGAAGCTGCCCTACTGCGAGAACTACGAGATGGTGGCGCGCGCGACGACGCTGCCCATCCTCCTGCTCGGCGGCGAGCCGGTCGGCGACGTGCGCCCGTTCTTGAGGGAGCTGGCGGCGGGCCTCAAGGCCGGCGCCAACGTCCGCGGGGCGCTGGTCGGCCGCAACGTTCTCTTCCCGGGCGACGGCGACCCGCTCTCCGCCGCCGAGGCCGCCGGCCGCATCGTCCACCGCGGCTGGACCGTCGAAGGCGCCCTCGACGTGCTCGACTCCGAAGCGGGCCGCGACCTCGACTGGCTCTCGCGCCTGAGATGAAATAAAAGAGATGACCCCGCAGGGGTCGCAGATAATAGCCGGGGGTAAGCCGCAGGCGCGTCAGCGCCGGGGCGCCACCCCCGGACAAGGCGCAACAACAACTCCGACCCTGGAAGGGTCGCA
>DATHBF010000250.1:0-7188 GCA_035296285.1 Pyrinomonadaceae bacterium
TCCTCGGGCGGGAGCTGCGAGAGCATCGGGTGCGTGATGGTGTGCGAGCCGACCTCGACGCCGCCGCCTTTAAGCTCGACCACCTCGGCCCACGACAGGTACTCGATGTCGTCCTCGGGCGACCAGGCAAACCCGCCCGCCCGGTCCTCTTTAATCTTCCCGACCGTCAGGAAGAGCGAGGCCGGCAGCCCCCTCTCGCGCAGCCGCGGCGCGGCCATCGTGTAGAAGTTGCGGTAGCCGTCGTCGAAGGTGATGACGAGGGTGTAGTCGGGGAGCCGACGCCCCTCGCGCCGGGCCTTGAGGTATTCGCCGAGCGGGATGACGTTGAAGTTGCGGCGCAGGTAGTCGAGCTGCGCCTCGAAGCGCGGGAAGCGGATGTGCAGGCCCGTCGGGTCTTCGGCCATGCGGCGTTCGCGCGCCGTCACGCCGTGGTAGCAGAGTATCATCACCCTCCGGCGGTTGCGCCAGGCCGCCAGCCGGGTCAGCCCCGATTTGAAAAAGAGCGCGAACAGACGTTTCTTCATTGACGAAACCGGCGAATAAGACCCCTTCGGTAAAGGCGGGCGGCCAGGAGCGCGGCGACGGCGAGGCCCAACCCCGCCACGACCCACGCGTAATTCCTGAACAGCCCGAGTAACAAAAGCGCCCCGACGACGAGCGTCCCCGGCGGCGCGAACAGCAGGAACCCGGCGAGGAGCAGGCCGGCTTTACGTTTGAGGCTTCTCACCTTCGCGGCCCTTCCCTCTCGCCCTTCCCAGACGCTTGCTCAAGTACTCCCAGGCGGCCGCCGCCGTCACACCGCACGCCGCGATCACCGCCGGGTAAGCCTCGACAATATATCTCGTCTCGGGCGCGTAATGAAATCCGAAGAACGCGCTCCGCACCAGTACGACCGAGAGCAGCAGCCAAGCCAGCGGCCGCCCCCTGCACCAGAGCGCGAAGCCCAGCGCCCCGCCCAGCAGCAGCGGCACGACCGAGAAGACCCTCAGCAGCATCAGGTAGGGCGTCGGCCGGCTCGTGCTGAAGCCGGTCAGCCACATCGAGGCCAGCCGGTAAACGGGAAGCCGGACGAGGGAGCGGAAGGGCGCGCGCGCCACCCGCTCTATGGCGAGGGCGCGGAACTCTTCGTCCGCGTCGGGCGCGATGAAGCCGTCGCGGTTGTACCGCTCGGTGAGCGCGACGAGGCGCAGGCGTTCCTCCTCCGAGTCGTAGGCGGCGCGGGGCAGCCCCGCCGGGTCGAACGTGTAGGGGCCGGGCGGCGGCGGCCAGGCGGGGTTGAAGGCGTATGCGAAGTGCGTCTCGTCGCCCAGCCAGGTCCGCAGCCAGTGCAGGTAGCCCACGGGGAAGTAGCACCCGCGCGGGCAGCCGTACTCGTTGGCGAGCGGCTCGAAGACGCCGAAGACGAGGTAGTTGCGCAGCGTCCAGGGCGCGAGCGTCAGGGCCAGCGCGAGGCAGAAGCCGGCGGCCGGCAGGAGCGCCGCGGTCGAACGCCTGCGTGCGCCACGCGCGCCGAGGAACAGCAGCACCGCGCCGGCCAGCAGCGCCGAGTCTGGCCGCGTCAGGACCGCCAGCCCGCACGCCGCGCCGGCCGCCGCCCAATATGTCCAACGCCCCCCGTCCAGAGCGCGCGCGCAGAGCGCGGCCGTCAGCGCGGTCAGGAAAAGCGCCAGCGTCTCGCTCAGCAGGCACGTCGTCCAGACCATCGTGAACCAGGAGAGGAGCCCGTAGACGGCGAGCGCCGACAGGGCCGCGCGTCGTTTGAGCCGCGCCGGGGCGAGGTTGAACGAAAGGTAGGCGACCAGCAGGCAGGTCAGCAGATCGAGCAGGGCCTGCGCGACGCGGACGGCGTCCGGGCGCGCCCCCGCGACGGCGTAGACGGCGGCGATGAAGAAGGGGTAGGCCGGCACGCTCGCCAGGCTCGGGCCGTAGGGCGGGGCCTCGTCCCACGAGTAGCCGTTGCCGGCCAGCAGGTTCGCGGCCGTGACGTAGTAGCGCGCGTCGCCGGCCCAACTGCTCGGGCGCGGCGCGGCGAAGATGAAGAGGAGCCGCAGGCCCAGGGCGGCGGCCAGCAGCAGGAGCACGAGGGGCAGGTGTGCGCGCAGCGATGCGCGGAACGACGCGCTCCCGGGGCGGCCGGGCGTTTTCTCGGCTTGCATAAATCGGCGTTTACAAGTTAGGGTATGCGACACCCTGCCTTAATCAAGTTTGACACCAAAGCAGATGAAGAGCGGAAGACCGAGTATAAGTTGCTTCTTCCCCGCCTTCAACGACGAAGCCACCATCGCCGGGCTGGTCGAGAGCGCACTCGAAGTCTTGAGCGAGCTGACGCCCGACTACGAGGTCATCGTCGTCAACGACGGGAGCACCGATTCGACCGCCGCCGTCCTCGAAGGGCTGGCGCGCGGGCGGGGGCGCGTCCGCGTCGTCCACCACGAGAGTAACCGCGGCTACGGCGGCGCCCTGCGCACCGGCTTCGAGACGGCGGCCAAGGAGCTCGTCTTCTACACGGACGGCGACGGGCAGTACGACGTGCGCGAGCTGCGCCTCCTCGTGCCGCTCATGGCCGAGGGCGTGGACGTGGTCAACGGCTACAAGCGGGCGCGGGCCGACCGGCGGCGGCGCAAGGTGCTGGGCGCCTTCTACAACCAGCTCGCGCACCTGCTCTTCCGTCTGCCCGTCCGCGACGTTGACTGCGACTTCCGCCTGATGCGGCGCTCGGCGCTCGGCCGCGTCGGGCTCACCTCTTCGAGTGGGGTCATCTGCGTCGAGCTGGTTCACAAGCTGCACGCCGCCGGCTGCGCCTTCGCCGAGGCGCCCGTCAGCCACTACGCGCGCCCGAGCGGGCGCTCGCAGTTTTTCACGCCGCGCCGCGTGGCGCGCACCGCCTTCGACCTTTTATCGCTCTGGGCGCGGCTGGTCGTCGCGCCGCGCCTGCGGGGCAGGCGGCCTCGGGGAGTCCTCGACGGGCCGACGCCCGGCTTCTGAAACGACGCTCCATCAACCCTTCCCCCGTTCAACCTACCGGACAACGATGACCGTCTCGACAAACTTCGGCGAGTACAGGGGGCGCACCGTGCTCATCACGGGCGGCCTCGGCTTCATCGGCAGCAACCTCGCGCGAAGGCTCGTCGAGGTGGGCGACGTGGAGGTCGTCCTGCTCGACGCGCTGCTGCCGGACCAGGGCGGCAACCTCTTCAACGTCGAGACGCTCGGCGGCCGCGTCCGCCTCCACCGCGCCGACATGCGCGACGACAGCGTGCTCAACCACATCGTCGGCGGCGTGGACTACATCTTCAACCTCGCCGGCAGCGTCAGCCACCTCGACTCGATGACCTTCCCGCAGCGCGACCTGGAGCTGAACTGCCAGGCGCAGCTCGCGCTCCTGGAAGCCTGCCGCAGCTTCAACCCGCAGGTGAAGATCGTCTTCACCAGCACGCGGCAGGTCTACGGCAAGCCCGTCTACCTGCCGCTCGACGAGCAGCACCGCGTCGCGCCCGTGGACGTGAACGGCGTCAACAAGCTGGCGGCCGAGTACTACCACCTGCTCTACCAGCGCGTCTACGGGATGCGCGCCGTCTGCCTTCGCCTGACGAACACCTACGGGCCGCGCCAGCTCCTGCGCCACGACCGGCAGGGCTTCATCCCCTGGTTCATGCGCGCCGCGCTCACGGGCGGCGAGATAGAGCTGTTCGGCGACGGCCGGCAGAAGCGCGACATGAACTACGTGGACGACGTGGTCGAGGCGCTCTTGCTCGCCGGGGCCGACGAGCGTTGCGAGGGCGAGGTCTTCAACCTCGGCGGCGACGAGCCCGTCATGCTCTCGGAGCTGGCCGAGGAGCTGATTGCGATAACCGGGCGCGGCACCGTGCGCAGCACGCCGTTCCCGCCCGAGCGGCAGCTCATAGACATCGGCAACTGCTATTCGAGCTACAAGAAGATCAACTCGGTGCTCGGCTGGCGGCCGCGCACGCCGCTCCGCGAGGGGTTGCGGCGCACCGTCGCCTTCTACCGCGAGCACGGCCGCCACTACCTGACGCAGGATGGACGTACCGTTTCTTGACCTCGCGCGGCAGCACGCGGAACTCGGCGCCGGCCTGACAGGGGCGGCCGGGAAGGTTCTGGCGGGCGGCGCCTACGTCCTCGGCCGCGAGGTCGAAGCGTTCGAGCGGGAGTGGGCCGACTTCTGCGGGGCGCGCGCCGCGGCCGGCGTGGCGAACGGCACGGACGCGCTCGCGCTCGCGCTCCTCGCTTCGGGCGCCGTGCGGCCGGGCCGCGGCGACGAAGTCATCACCTCCCCGCTGACGGCCGGCTACACTGCCCTCGCCATCCTTAACGCGGGCGCCGTCCCCGTCTTCGCCGACATCAACCCCCACACCTACACGCTCGACCCCGAAGACCTTGAGCGTTCTTTGACGCCGCGCACGCGGGCCGTCGTCCCCGTCCACCTCTACGGCCGGATGGCCGACGTGGGAGGGGTCTGCGATGTCGCGGGGCGCAAGGGGTTGGTGGTGATTGAGGACGCCGCGCAGGCGCACGGCGCGAGCGCCGACGGCCGCCGCGCGGGCGCGCACGGCCACGCCGCCGCCTTCAGCTTCTACCCGACGAAGAACCTCGGCGCGTGCGGCGACGGCGGCGCCGTCACCTCGGACGACCCCGCCCTCGTCGAACGCGTCAAGGGGCTTCGGCAGGGCGGCCACCCTCCGGCGATGCGGGGCGAGCTGGCCGGACGCAACTCGCGCCTCGACGAGCTACAGGCGGCCCTGCTCCGCGTCAAGCTCACCCGCCTCGACGAATGGAACCGCCGCCGCCGCGCACTGGCCGCCGAGTACCGCCGCGCCTTAAAAGGCGACCCCGTCATCCTCCCCGAAGCGACGGCCGACGCCGACTCTCACGTCTACCACCTCTTCGTCGTCGGGCACCCGCGCCGCGACCTGCTGCGCGCACACCTCGCGGCGCGCGGCGTCGAGAGCCTGATTCACTACCCCGCGCCGCTCCACCTCCAGCCCCTCTTCCCCGAAGGCCGGCGCCGCCCGCTCCCCAACTCCGAGCGCGCCGCCGAAAGAGTCCTCTCGCTCCCGCTCCACCCACACCTCCGCGACGACGAACTCCGCGCCGTCGCCGAAGCCGCCAACGCCTTCAACGATTAGTTTCCGGGTCTCTACTCGCGCGGGCGCTCCGCCACGCAGATGACGGAGAGCCCTGCCGGCAGGTCGAGCCTCCGCCGGATGAGGCCGGCCTCGAAGCGGAGTGCGCCCTCGAACGCGCGGTTGACCCAGGCGAGGCCCGGCGGCAGCGGCTTCACGTCCGAGCCCGAGTCGGAGAGCCCGACGCGCTTCAGGACCAGCCGGCGCAGCGCCGCCAGCGGCAGCAGCAGGCCGTTGGCGTAGGTCGTCCGCAGGACGCGGAAGCCCGCCCCCTCCATCTTCCGCTTAAGCTCGCCGCGCGCGTAGCGGCGCTGGGTGCCCAACGCCTCGTCGTGCCCGCTCCTCATCCAGCCGTAGGCGGCCGCGCGCACGAAGGCGACGCCGCCCGGCCGCAGCACGCGCCGCATCTCCCGCATCGCGCGCACGTCCGCGCCCTCGCCGGGGATCTGCACGAGCACGTCGAAGCTGGTGACGAGGTCGAAGGTCGAGTCGGCGAAGGGCAGGTCGGTGGCGGAGGCTTGGGCGAGGTGCCGGTGGCGGCGCTCGCGGCAGAAGTCGAGGGCTTCGGGGAAGAGGTCAATGCCGGCGACGCTTCCCCGCCCGGCGTAGCGCGCGAGGCGCGTGAGCATGTCGCCGGTGCCGCAGCCGGCGTCGAGGACGAGGCGGTCGCGGCCCCCGGGGCAGGCGGGGTCTAAGAGCGCGCTCGTCACCTCGCGCATCCCCGCGAACCACCAGAAGCTCTCTTCGAGCGCGTACAGGTCCGCGTAATCTTCCGCCCGCATCGTCCGTGTCCCGGCCCGCCCGTCAGGGCTTCACGTAGCGGCCGATGTAGCCGTGCGCGAGGAACGACGGCAGCGCCGAGCGCGTCTGCGCCATCCGCTCGAACGGCGCGTTCAGGCGCATGCACAGTCCGGGCGCGAGCCGCGTCCACGGGTAGGGCACCGGCGTGAAGTGGTAGAGCGCGCCGCCGTTCGCGCGCAGGCCCGCGCGCGAGGCGGCCGCGTCCAACTCCTCGGGCTGGAGCCGGAGGCGCGGCAGCTTGTCGGCCGTCGCCGCGCCGAGCAGTCGCGCGACGACGCGCAGCGGGGCCGTCGCCCCGATGGTCACGCGGTCGATGTGCCAGGGCTTCGGGACGGTGACGATGGCCGTGCCGCCGGGCTTCAGGACGCGGGCGATCTCGGAGAGGGCGCGGTCGGGCGTCTTCAGGTATTCGACGACGGCGACGGCGATAACCTGGTCGTAGGTCGCGTCGGGCGCGTCGATGGACTCGACGTTGCCGACGCGGAAGCTGACGCCCAGCAGCTGGCCGTAACGCTCCTGCGCCTCGCGGACCATCTCGGGCGAGAGGTCAACGCCCTCGAACGTGCCGCCGCGCTGCGCGACTGCCTCGGCCAGAACGCCCGGCCCCATGCCCACGTCGAGGACGCGCCCGAGTTTTTCGGGGAGCAGCTCAAGCACGCGCGCGCGGCGCACCTGAAAGTGGTAGCTGTTGCCGTCGCTGACCGAGTAGAGGCGCGACCAGTCGCCGCTCGCCGACAGCCGGTCGAAGTGCTCGACGACGGCGTTATTTCCCTGTGAAGCAGACGAGGACATAGACTCTTTAATTCACCTTCATCGTAGATTTTGGGTGCGCAGATTGTAGCCGAACAGCGCCCTCCGCGGCTAACGCCGGCCGGCGACCGACTCATAAATTTCCGTCAGGCGGTCGGCGGCCTGCTGCGGCTGGAACCTTTCGAGGGCGGAGCGCGTCGCGGCCTCGCCGAGCGAGGCGCGGCGGGCCGGGTCGTCGAGGAGCGAGTTGACCGCCCGCGCCAGGGCCTCGTGGTCCGAGGGCGGGACGAGCAGGCCGTCAACGCCGTCGCGCACCACTTCGGGGAGCGGCCCCGTGTCTGTCGTGACGCAGGCGCAGCCGGCCGCCATCGCCTCGATGAGCGCGATGCCCAAGCCTTCGTAGAGCGACGGGAAGACGAACACGTCGCACGCCCGCAGCAGGTCGGGCACGTCGCGCCGCGCGCCGAGGATGTGAACGTCGCCTTCGAGCCCG
>DATHBF010000251.1:0-4581 GCA_035296285.1 Pyrinomonadaceae bacterium
GCCTCGGGCGGCGCGGCGGCGCGCGCGGCCAGCTCCGCGTTCGAGAGCACCGTGGCCTGCCCCAGCGCGGCCGGCGTGCGGAAGGCCACCTGCACGAGCGGCAGCTCGCCCGCGCGCCGCACGACCAGGCGGCGCTCGCCCTCCTGCCGCGGCTCGTCCGTGTAGACTTCGGGGATGGGCGCGGGCGAGGCGGGGAAGGCGCCGAAGTGCTCGGCCACGAGCGAGAGCGCCCGCGCGCGCCCGAAGTCGCCGACGACGACGGCCGTCGCGTTGTTCGGGTGGTAGAAGGTGTCGTAGAACTCTTTGAGCCGCGCGGTCGGGACGTTCTCCACGTCCGAGCGCCAGCCGATGGTCGGGTGGTGGTACGGGTGCTCGCGGAAGGCCATGGCGTAGACCGCTTCGTCCAGCACCAGCACCGGCTCGTTCTGCCCGCGCTCCAGCTCGTTGCGCACGACCGTCATCTCGGACTGCCGGTCCTCGTCGGCGATGAGCGAGTTGCGCATCCGGTCGGCTTCGAGGTGGACCGCCAGCTCCAGCATGTCGGAGGGGACGGTCTCGAAGTAGTTGGTGCGGTCGTACCAGGTGGTCGCGTTGTAGTCGGCGCCGATGCGCTGGAGCGTGGCGGCGATCTGCGTCCCCCGCGCCTTGTTGTAGGTCGGCGTGCCCTTGAAGAGCATGTGCTCAAGCAGGTGGGTCGCGCCCGTGTAGCCGACGGCCTCGTTGCGCGAGCCGACGCGGTAAAGAACCAGGAACGTCACGACCGGCGCGACGCGGTTCTCCACCAGCAACACCTTCAGCCCGTTCGCGAGCCTGTACTCCCGCGTCCCCCCCTCCTCGGCGACGAACTCGACGCCCTCCGGTAACTGCTCTCTCCCCACTCGGTCTTCTCCTTCTCCCCCGGCGCTTCGGCCATGCTAACAAATCGCCGCGGGCGAGTGAACCGGCCCCGCCACCATGTGAAACACCCTGATATTAATTCGACGGGATTGAATGGTAATCACTGAGTCTTACAGTCTTGCCCTTTTCTTGCGTGTAGGTATAGCATCCTCACGCTTTACCCGTATTCTCACTGAAGGCAACCATCATGGATTTCATTGATCAACTCAAAGCTCTCGCCGGCAAAGTCCCTGCGCTCTGCGACATCCTCCAGACTGAAGAAGCAACCAAGAATGCTCTTGTGATGCCCTTCATCCGCATCCTCGGCTACGACATCTTCGACCCGACAGAAGTAGTGCCGGAGTTCATAGCCGATGTCGGAATAAAGAAGGGCGAGAAGGTTGATTACGCTATTAAGAAAGACGGCAAGATCATCATGCTCTTCGAGTGCAAGCACTGCGGCGGAGACTTGAGCATCCGGCACGCCTCACAACTGTTTCGCTATTTCACCGTCACAGAAGCGCGCATCGGAGTGCTGACCAACGGGGTCGTTTACAGGTTCTTCACTGACCTCGAAGCCCAGAACAAGATGGACGACAAGCCGTTCCTTGAGGTGGACATGCTCAACCTCAACGATACGGTGGTGAACGAACTGAAGAAGCTGACGAAACCCGCATTCAATCTGGACGAGTTGATGACGACGGCTGGGGGGTTGAAGTACACGCGGGAGATAAAGAAACTGCTGGCGGAGTTGATAGATAATCCCACGGACGAGTTCGTGAAGCTACTGGCTTCCAAGGTTTTCAATGGGCCGCTAACCCAGAGTAAGCGGGAATACTTCGCGGGCATCGTCAAACGCAGCTACTACCAACTCGTCAATGAACATATTAATCAGCGCCTCAAGTCAGCCATGTCAGGCGGGGCAGATGAGCCGGGAGGGGACGTTGAGAGTTTAGAGGACGAGCAACAAGTAGAGACGAGTGAGGAAGAGCTTGAGGGGTATTTCATCGTCAAGACCATCCTCCGCGAAAAAGTAGACCCCAGCCGTATCACCCATCGCGACACCCTCAGTTACATGGGTATCCTGTTAGACGATAACAACCGAAAGCCGATAGCGCGGCTACACTTTAACCGGGCGCAGAAATATTTGGGCGTCTTCGATGAGAACAGGAAAGAGGAGCGCATCCCCATACCCTCCATTGATGAAATCTACAACCACGCGGACAAGATTCGGCGCGTTTTAGCCTTCTACGAGAGCCGGAAGAAGAGCGGTAAAGATGAAGGCGGCGCCGAGCAAACCCGAGCCGCCGAAGAAGAAGGCCCAGAAAACTAACACTCGACCCTGTGCTTAAATCGCTGCGCGTTGCTTTGCAATGTAAAGCACTTGACAGTGGGCGGCCCGCGGGTGTATGTTGCCCGCCAGCATGGCTGTCATCCACCAGTTCAAGAGGCAGACGGAAGACGAGGGGCCGCCCGCGCTGCACGACCGGGCGATGGACAACCTGCGCTTCATCCGCGAGACGATGGAGCGCGCCTCTTCCTTCACGGCCGTGCCCGGCAAGGGGCAGATCGCCATCGGCGGGTCGGCGCTGTTCGCGGCGCTGGTCGCCTCGCAGCAGGAGACGAGCGCCGCCTGGCTCGCGGTCTGGATGGTCGAGGCCGCCGTCTCCGCGACCATCGCCGGCTGGACCATGTACCGCAAGGCCCGCGCCTCCTCGACCGCCCTCTTCTCACACCCCGGAAGAAAGCTCATCCTCAACCTCTCGCCGCCGATGTTCGTCGGCGCGTTGCTCACGGTCGTCTTCTACGGGGCGGGGCTCGTGGGGCTTTTGCCCGGCCTCTGGCTCCTGCTCTACGGCACGGGCGTCGTCACGGGCGGCGCCTTCTCCGTGCGCCCGGTCCCGGTCATGGGGCTCTGCTTCATGTTCGTCGGGGCGGGGGCGCTGTTCCTGCCCCCGCAGTGGGGCGACGCGCTCATGGCGGCGGGCTTCGGCCTGCTGCACATCATTTTCGGCATACACATAGCGAGGAATTACGGTGGCTAGACAAAACGCAGTCGCGAAGGATAGGCAGCGGAAGGCTTCCGCGCAGCAGTCGCCCGAAGGCTTAAGGGAGGCGCGGCTCCGCCCCGGCAGTAGCGGCCCGGCCGCCGCCGCCGAACTCGACCGCCTCATACACGAGCGCGTCCGCCTCGCCATCGTCAGCGCCCTCGCCGTCAACGAATCACTCACCTTCAACGACCTCAAACAACTCCTTAACACCACGGACGGCAACCTGAGCGTGCACGCGCGCAAGCTCGAAGAGGCGGAGTACGTCAAGTGTACGAAGTCCTTCGAGGGGCGCACGCCCAAGACCGAGTACCGGCTGACGGCCGCGGGCCGGCTCGCGCTCGAACGCTATCTCAACCACATGGAGGCGGTGATCCGCGCGACGCGCGGAGGGTGAGTCGGGCGGCCGGGCCCGATATTTTTTTGCCCGGTTGCTTTGCATTACAAAGCACTTTAGACAAAGGCGGGAGGGACGAGCATGAAAGCTGTGGGGAGCCCAAAAAGTCAGAGGCGGAGGCGCTTGGCGCTCGGGAGGGCGGCGCTCCTGGCGGGGCCGGCCATGTTCTGGTCTTACGTCTTCGCGGCGCTGGCCGGCGGGGGCGGCGCGGCCTCGGCGCTCGCGCCGGGCGCGGCGCGGGTGGCGTGCGCGCTCTTGGGCGCGCTGGCGGCGGTCGTCGTGGGCTTGGGTGCCGCGCGCGGGGCGAAGCTGTAGGGCCGCGTCTCGGGCAAGAGGCGCGCTCGCCCCGGCCGGCGGTGTGGGAAGCACGCTCGACGCGCCGCTCGGCTTGGGCGAGTTTGACGGGGAAAATTATTTCGGCGCGGCGGCGCCCCCGCGCGTGTACATTCAGGGCCGGAGGGCTTGTTTATGAGAAGTAGCACGAGGACCGGACTGTTGGTGCTTGAGGCGTCGCTGCTTTTGGGCTTGCTGGGCGACGCGCTGCTGCGGGCGTTGCCGTGGGGGCTGAACGTGCTGCTGTGGGTGGGGGCGCTGGCGGCGGCCTACGGGGCGCTGGTGAGGCGCGGGCGCGTGCGGCTCGGGGGCGAGGGGCGCTGGCTGGTGCCGGCGGCGCTGGCCGTCGCGTTCGCCTTCGTGTGGCGCGACTCGCTGACGCTGAAGACCATAGACTTCTTCGCCGTCCTCGCGCTGCTCGCGCTCGGGCAGTTGCGGGCGCGTGCAGGGCGCGTGCGGCTCGCGGGCGTGACCGAGTACGCGCTCGCGGCGCTGTTCGCGGCCGCGAGCGCGGTGGTCGGCCCGCTGCTGCTCGTGGCGCAGGACATCGGCTGGAAGGAGATTCCGCGCGGCGGCTGGTCGCGCCACGCCTTCGCGGCGCTGCGGGGGCTGGTGATAGCGGCGCCGCTCGTGCTCGTCTTCGGCGCGCTCTTCGTCGCGGCCGACGCCGTCTACGAGGGGATGGTCGCGCGCACCTTCAACATAAAAGGCGAGGCCGTCGTCTCTCACGCCGTGCTCTTCTGCTTTCTTTCGTGGATGAGCGCGGGCTACCTGCGCGGCGCCTTCATCGGGCCGGAGCGCGCGGCGGGCGCGTCGCTTCCGGCGCACGTCGCACTTAGCTTCGGCGGGTCCGAGCAGGGCGCGGCCGCCGGCGCGGCAGACGAGGGGAACGCGGGCAGCACGGCGGCGACGGGCGAGACGAAGGAC
>DATHBF010000252.1:0-9404 GCA_035296285.1 Pyrinomonadaceae bacterium
CTGGCAGGCCATCGACCGCGTCGAGTTCCAGATGCCGTCCGGCTACGTCGGCGACGGCCGCGTGGTCGGCACGCCCCCCATCTCGGGCGACAACCAGTCGCGCGCCGGCTCGACCGCCATCTGGGACTCGATCTGGGTCACGGCGCGCGAAGTCCTCTCCGAGACCTCCGACAAGACGCGCCGCGCCATCATCCTCCTGACCGACGGCGTTGACACCAGCAGCCGCATGAAGTTCGACGAGGCCGTCGAGCACGCCCTGAAGGCCGACGCCATCATCTACAGCATCGGCATCGGCGACGACTTCGTCGGCGGCCTCGACCGCGGCAGCCTCAACAAGCTCTCGGAGCGGACGGGCGGGCGGGCCTTCTTCCCGCGCAGCGAGGAGGACCTGCGCTCGGCCTTCGCGCAGATTCAGGACGAGCTGCGCTCGCAGTACCTCGTCGCCTACTCGCCCTCGAACAAGGCCAAGGACGGCAGCTTCCGCCGCGTCCAGATCGAGGTCGCCAACCCCGAGCTGCTGAAGATGAACCTGCGGCTCACCTACCGCCAGGGCTACTTCTCGCAGAACGCCACGGTCGGCACGCCGAAGAGGCGGCCGTAAGAACAAGGGTGACGGCTGACGGGTGACGGGTAAAGACGATGCTCTTACCCGTCACCCGTCACCTTTTCCTCTTTCCCACGCCTTCGCCGCTTTGTTATACTCCGGACTGGCCCCACGCGGTTTTCATGGCGGCGGGGCCGCACAGAAGTCTCGTCGGCGCCCAGACAGGTCAGTCCCCTAGCCCCGCCTCTCCGAACTCTTCCGGGGCGCCGCCACCTGAACCCGAGAGTCACCGTCCGTCAAGCATCTCATGGGCGGTCGCCGTCCCCCTCTAAACCGAGAGAGCCCATGCCTCCGACCCAAGCACTGACCGCCGGGGCCGAGGAGCGCGCCGACGCCTCGCTCCGCCAGCTCGAAGCCCTGACGGCGCTGGCCGCCGCCCCCTCGACGGGCCGCGACCTCGAAGAGATATGCGCGGGGCTGGCCGACACCATCACGGGCCTGACCGACTACCGCTCCTGCCTCGTCGTCCTCCTCTCCGACGAGGAGCCCTACCGCCCGCGCGTCCTCTCCCACTCCTCGAACGTCCCGCGCGAGTACGCCGAGCGCATCGCCTCCGGCCCCTACCCGCGCGAGCGCGTCGCCCGCCTCGTCGAGCGCGGCGTCCGCATCGAGGCCGGCGAGCTGGGCTACGCCGCCTACTTCCCGCCGAGCCACTACCACCTGCTCGATTCCGTCTTCCCCGAGCGCTACAAGGCCGAGCTGCCGCGCTCTCTGCCGCCCGACGGCGAGCACGTCTGGCACGAGGGCGACGAGCTGTTCGTCCCCCTCTTCACGCACGAGCGCGAGTTCGTCGGCTTCGTCTCGCTGGACGACCCGCGCTCGGGGAGAGCCCCCGACCGGCGCGGCCTGCTCCCGGCCCTCGCCTTCGCGCGCCAGACCGCGCAGCTCGTCGCGCGCCGCCGCGACGACGAGCGCCTCGTCGAGCAGGCCCGGCGCGAAGCCCTCGTCAACCGCATCACGCGCGCCGTCCGGCAGACACTCGACACCGACCAGATTTTCCGCGCCGCCGTGGACGAGCTGGGCCTCCACCTCGACGTTGACCGCTGCGTCCTCTTCATGCTCGACACCGAGGCGGGCGTCGCCCGCAACGTCGCCGAGTATCTGGCGCCGGGCGTGACGGGCACCGCGCGCGAGTTCAAGATGCCGGTGGTGGCCGGCGCCGTCCGCATGATCCGCGAGCACGGCGCCCTGGCCTTCGAGGACGTTGAGCACGACCCCTCCATCCGCGACCTCTACGAGAACGCCCTGAGCGGGCTCGGCACGCGCTCCCTGATGCTCGTCAGCATCCGCGTCGGCGACCAGGTGCCGGCCGCCTTCGCCCTCTCGATGACGCGCGAGCGGCGCCGCTGGCGCCACCACGAAATCGCGCTCGCCCGCGCCGTCGCCGACCAGACCGGCATCGCCATCCGGCAGGCCGAGCTCTACGAGCGCGCCGAGCGCACCAGCGCCCGCGAGGCCCTCGTCAACCGCCTCAGCCACGCCGTCCGCGCCTCCCTGAATCTTCCCGACGTGCTGCGCGCCGCGACGCACGAGCTCGGGCAAGCCCTGCGCGCCTCGCGCGTCTACCTGCGCCCGTACGACCCCGACCGCCCCGAAGTCTCGCCCGTCATGTACGAGTATCTGGCCGAGGGCTGCGAGACGGCGGCGGGCGTCAACCTCAGCTACAACGACCCCGTCGGCAGCCGCATGGTCGGGGCGCCGCGGACGCTCGTCATCCACGACGCCGAAGACTACGAGGGCGCCACGCCCGAGATCGCCGAGCACCTCCGCGACCTGTCGGGCCGCCACGGCGCGCCCTCGAAGATCATCTGCCCGCTCATAGTGCAGGGCCACTTCCGCGGCGCGCTCTGCATCCACCAGGCCGACCGCGTGCGCCATTGGGCCGCCGACGAGGTCACGCTCGTCGAGTCGGTCGCCGCGCAGCTCGCCACCGGCATCGCGCAGGCCGAGCTGTTCGAGATGGTCGAGCGCGCGAAGCGGACGTGGGAAGTCACCTTCGACGCCCTCTCCGACGGCATCTTCATCTTCTCGAACGACCGGCGGCTGCTGAGGGTCAACCGCGCGGGCGCGGCGATGGAGGCGCGCGCGCCGCAGGAACTTCTGGGGCGCCGCTGCTGCGACATCCTGCGCGCGGGCCGCGGCGAGGGCTGCATCGTCGAGCGCGCCGCCGCCCAGGAGCGCTCCATCACGCTCGAATACACGCCCGAGCGCCTGGGCCGCCCGCTGCTCGTCACGGCCGAGCCGGTGGTCGAAGACTCGGGCCAGGTCGGCACCGTCTGCACCGTGCGCGACCTGTCCGAGCTGCGCCGCGTCGAGACGCTCGCGCGCGAGCGCCAGTCGCTCCTTGAGCACGTGCTGGAGAGCGCGCGAGAGACCATCTGCGCCGTAGACCCCGACGGGCACATCCTCTGGCTCAACAGCGCGGCCACCGGGATGAACGGCTACCCGAAGGACCAGCTCATCAGGATGCACTTCCTTGAGTTGGTCGCCGAAGAGGACCGCGAGATGGTCGTCGAGCGGTTCCGCCGCTCGCTCGCGGGCGAACCGCAAACAATAGAGCTGCGCATCGTCACGCGCGAGGGTCAGGTGCGCCACGTCGTCTCGGACACGACGCCCATCCGCATCGACGGGCGCACCACCGGAGTGCTCTCCATCACGCGCGACGTGACCGAGCAGCGCCAGGAGCGCGAGCGGGCCGCGCAGGCCGACAAGCTGCGCGCGCTCGGCCAGCTCGCCTCGGGCGTGGCGCACGACTTCAACAACGCGCTCGCCGCCATCCTCGGCCGCGCGCAGCTTTTGCGGCGCGCGACGCAGGACGCCGAGGTCGTGCGCAACCTCGAAATCATCCAGACGGCGGCCGAGGACGCGGCCGCCACCGTGCGCCGCATCCGCTCCTTCGCCCACCAGTCGCCGGGCGAGGAGTTCTCGGCGGTCGAGGTCGGCGCGCTGCTGCGCGACGCCGTCGAGATCACGCGCACGCGCTGGGAGAACGACGCGCGGGCGCGCGGCCTGAGCTACGACGTGCGCCTCGAAGCCGACTGCGAGCTGCACGCGCGCGGCAACGCCTCGGAGCTGCGCGAGGTCTTCGTCAACCTCATCGTCAACGCCATAGACGCGATGCCCGCGGGCGGCCGGCTCCGCATCACCTGCGGGCGCGAGGGCGACCGGATACGACTGCTCTTCACGGACACGGGCGCCGGGATGCCGGAGGATGTGCGCGCGCGCATCTTCGAGCCCTTCTACACGACGAAGGGCGCGCAGGGGACCGGCCTCGGCCTCTTCGTCAGCTACGGCATCGTCGAGCGGCACGGCGGCTACATCGAGGTCGCGTCGGGGCCGGGGCGGGGCACGACCTTCGTCATCGTCCTGCCGCACGCGCCCCGCGCGGAGCAGAGGGCGGGCGACGGCGCGCGTCACGTCCCCGCGGCCGGCGCGGGCTCCCTGAGCGTGCTGGTGGTGGACGACGAGTCGGCCGTGAGGGAGACGTTGAGCGAGATGGTGGAGGCTTTGGGCCACCGCGTCACGGCGGCCGGGGGCGGGCGCGAGGCGCTCCGGACGCTCGCGTCCGAAGCCGCGTTCGACCTCGTCTTCACCGACCTCTCGATGCCGGGGATGGACGGCTGGGAGCTGGCGCGCGAGGTGCGGCGCCTGAGCCCGCGCACGCGCGTCTGCATCGTCACCGGCTACGGCAAGGACACCCCGCGCCCCGCCCGCGGCGACGACCCGGCGGACGTGATCATCGGCAAGCCCTTCGACTTCCGGCAGGTCGAGGAGGTGTTGACGAGGTTCGGGTCAGTCCACAATTGAGATTAGCGGCCGGCGGTATTTAACACGGAGGGCACGGGGAAAGACTAGTTCTTCTCCGTACCCTCTATGTTGAAATTGCCTTTGAGGGTTAAGCCCGCTCGCCGAAGCGGAGCATCATCGGGAGTTTGGGCGGGAGGGAGCCGAGGCTCGCGCGTCGGGGTGCGCGGGTGCGCGGCGGCTCGATGTTGTCGAAGTAGTCCACGGCCGCGACGCGCACGCCCACGTCGCGTCCCAGTCGCTCGCTCAAGTACCACTTGTGTTCGAGCACGCGCGGCCACGCGGCGCGCGCCTCGCGCTCCGACAGCTTCAACCCCGTCAGCCTCCTCACCTCTCGCCTCCTGCTGTTCGAGTACCTGACCACTGCTTCCTTGACGAGATACGACAATGACGGCGTCGGCATGAATGCTTCCATGATGATAAGAACCTCCTGTAAAAAAACTATGTTGCCTTCGAGCGGGTGCGACCACTCGCCCCGCCCGTCACAGTTACACTACGAACAGTGTATGTCGAAACTGTCGTCGCCAGCCGTGAATGTTTTGATGACGCACATGAGCACGTTTCATGAATAGGGTTAACGCACGACGGCCGCCATTCTCCGTAAGTCCTTACGGAGAATGGCGGCCGGACGCCGCCGGGTGTTAACTATTCTTATCTCTCGCCGCGGCCGACCTCGACCTCGGTTTCGAGGGCGACGACGAGGTTGCGGACGCTGGGCTGGTCTGTGGGCTCGATGAGTCGCAGCGCCTCGTCCAAGACGCGGCGCTGGTACTGCGGCCAGTTGGGCTTGCCGACGACGCAGCCGAGCTCGCCCGGGTAGTAGGCCGCTCGCGGCGGGCGGGCCATCTCGACCACGTCGCGGTCAACGGCCAGCGTCATCGTGGGTATGCCGGCCGACTCGACGGCGCGCGCCACGAGTGACATCGTCTGGTGACAGAGGCGCGAGGCCGGCACGAGGAGCGCGGCCTGCACCTCGTAGCGGCGGACGCGCTCGACCAGTTGCGGCAGCGTCGTCGAGACGAAGCGCGCGGCGTTCGGGATGAAGCCGCAGAGGCTCCAGTAGACGGGGTTGAGGCGGCCGATGATGCCGTTGCCCTCGAACTCCTGGAGGCGGTCAATCGGCACCTGCGCGTTCATGTCTTCATGCACGGCCTTGGGGTCGTAGCCGCGCCCGGCCCAGCGCAGGTCTTCGGCCTCGACCTCGATGGGGATTTCGCGGAACGAGGTGTCGCCGCCGAAGACGGAGTGGTCGAAGGGCTCGGTGCCGTCTATGTAGACGCCGGCCGAGGTGATGAGGGCGAGGTTGAGCATGGGGAGCGCGCGGCGCGCGGGCCTGAAGGGCGCCCGGGCGTGCTCGATCCACGGGTAATGACCGCCGACCTCGTCGCCGCGCAGCTCGTTGATCTGCTTCCAGCGCGCGTAGCGGTCGCGCCACTCCTCGGCGTTTTCGAGTATCTCCACCTGAAAGGTTCTCCTTCCGCGGCTGCCTTCGGTCCGTGATGTCTTTGTGCGCAGATTCTAGAACACAAACGCCGACCGACGCCAACCAGCGCGGCCCCGGTCAGTCGTAGTCCATGACGCCGGGCAGGAGCCTCATGGGAGGGGCGACCACTTCGGGCTGCTCCACCTCGCGCGGGTCCGCGGCGGAGAGTAGCCACGAGAGCGCGGCGTCCAACCCCGCCTGATACTCTTTCAAATCGAGCGACATGAACCGCTCCGCGCCGAGCCGCGCGAACTTCTCCTTCGCCATCTGGTACATGCGGCGCGCCGCGCCCGGCCTCCCGATCTGCAAATGATGGAAGGCCACCGACGACTGGATGAGGGCTTGCAGGAACAGCTTCTCGCGCGGGCCTGCGAGGTCGCGCCAGCGCTCCTCCCAGGCGTCGTGCGCCGCGTGGAACTCGCCCTCGTTATAAAGCTCAATGCCCGCCAGATACTCCGGCGGGTAGACGGCGGCGTGCTCCCGGTCGTAAGCGGCCATGGGGGCTCAGTAGAGAGGGACTCGCGGGTCTACTTCTTCCGACCAGCGGTCGATGCCGCCGTCGAGGTTGTAGAGTTTACTGAAGCCCGCCCTCGCGAGGAACGCGCAGACCTGCGCGCTCCGTATGCCGTGGTGGCACATGAAAACGATTTCGCGCTCGGGGTCGAGCCTCGGCGCCCACTCGTCGAAGCGGCTGAGCGGCATCAGCTCGGCCCCCTCGACGCGCGCCAGCTCGTACTCCTGCGGCTCGCGCACGTCCACGAGCAGGGGCGCCTCGCCGCGCGCGCGCAGCTCGGTGAATTGGGTCGGCGTGATGGTCTTGTAGTTCATGGCTCGCCGAAGAAGGTAACAGCGCGAGTGCGGCGGCCGCAATCGTCAGGGCTTGCGGCTGAGGCGGGAGGCGATGACCTTGGCGGCGGTGGCGCCCGCGCCGACGGCGCCGCTGACGGTGGGGGCGAGCGGGTTCGAGAGGTCGCCGACGGCGAAGACCATCTCGACGGAAGTCTCCTGCTCGCCGGTGACGACGACGTAGCCGCGCTCGTCCGCGTGGAGCTGCGCGCGGAAGAGGTCGCTGTTGGGCTCGACGCCGGCGCGGATGAGGACGCCGCGGACGGCCACGCGGAAGGGCTTGATGGCCCCGGCGCGCATGACCTCGACGGACTCGACGCGCTCGCGGCCCAGTATCTTTTGCAGCGTCGCCTCCGTGAAGACGTTGATGCGGTGGTCGCCCGCGATGCGCTCGGTGAACTCGGCGCGCGCCGAGAGGCGCTTGCCCCTGTGGACGAGCGTCACGGTCGGGCAGACCTCGGCGAGCAGCAGCGCGTTCTCGGCCGCCGCGTCGCCGCCGCCGACCACACACACGTCCTCGCCCGCGACCGTGTCTCTGTCCTTCGCCCCCGACTCCAGCACGCCGAGCCCGGCGAACTCCTCCTCGCCCGGCACGCCCAGGCGGCGCCGCCTCACGCCCGTCGCCAGTATCAGGGCAATCGCGCGCAGTTGTTCGCCGCTGCGGAGCGAGACCTCGCGCTTGCGCAAGTCAACTTCGCCTATCTCGACCTGCGTCCACAGGTCGAACTCCTTGCCCTCGACCTGAGCGGCGAACAGGTCGCGCAGCGCCCGCCCGTCCGTCGCCTCCTCGACGCCGAGGTGGTTGCGCACCGGGTTGTAGACGCGCAGGAGCTGGCCGCCCACTTCGTCGGACTGCTCCAGCACCAGCGCGTCGAGCCCCAGCTCGTCGCACCAAAGCGCCGCGGAGAGTCCCGCCGGCCCCGCGCCGATGATGATGACATCGTGCATGTCGGCGGTCAGTTTAATTCCTCGCGCAGCGCGTCGGCCACGGCGTCGGGTTCGAGGCGCGAGGCGGCGGGGCGGCCCCGGGCGTCGAGGAACTTGAAGGCCGAGGTGAGTTCGCTGTCGTCTTCCGCCCAGGCGCATTCGGGCGAGGCTTCGAGGTCGTTGAGGCGCGCGAGGAGGCGCGTGAAGTCGCGGCGCTCGACCGCGGGGCGCACGACCGTGACGGCCCAGGAGTAGTAAGGGTAGTCAACGCGGTAGGCCCAGCCGCCGCGCATCGGGGTTGCGATGAGAAGGACGCGGCCGCGCGCGTGGTGCGAGACGGCGGTGAAGGGCGCGGCGTGGCGCGAGGGGTCGAAGCCGCCGGGGCCGTAGAGGTCCGGCGCCAGGCGGACGACGGAGAGGCCAGATGCCTCGTCCTCCGTCACGCGCGACGCGCCGCGGGCGAAGCTCTCAAGGCCCGCCTCGACCGAGGCCCAGGCGTCGCGCCACAGCGGCTCGTAATCGTCCGTGCGCGTCAGGACGTTCTCGACCTCGGGCAGCAGAAGCTCGTAGGCGCGTCTCTCGTCAAGCTCGTCGGGGCCGGCGAGGTGGCGCGCGAGCGGCGAGGCGACGCCGTGGGCGGAGGGGCTGTCGCCGCCTTGAATCAGGATGCTGGCGCGCACGGCCTGCGCGCCCGTGAACTCGGAGAAGTCGCCGGCCTCGGCGGCCGGGACGAGCAGGTCGCGCAGGTCCAGCGCGCGGGGGCCGGCGAGGACGGTCCAGACGGAGAGCAGGCCGTCGGTGTCGAAGTGGTTGTTGGTGACGAGACTGATGCCGCGCGTGACCTCTTCGCGGCGGGGCGAGGCGACGAGGTTCAGGGCGATCTCGGTCGAGGTGTCGGCCCGCAGCTCGTCGGGCGTCTGGTTGCCGCGCCAGTGCGTCAGGTGGACGGCCCCTCCGACCATCCCGTCCACCGAGAGCTTTGGCACGCCCGAGAGCCCTTCGTGGTAGAACTCGAAGCGCATGGGGGAACTCCTTCAGGTGTTGACGCCTTCGATCTTGACGTGGGAGTCGAGGCGCGTGATGCGCAGGCCGTCGCGCACGTCGAAGCGGCAGGCGAGGGCGGTCTTCTCCTGGCCCCCTTCCGCGTACCAGAACTGGCAGTTGGTGCAGTCGCCGTTCCAGCAGAAGTCGCCGTAGGAGATGGTTTCGAGCGAGAGGAACTGGAAGCAGCGCAGCAGCCGGTTCCGCTCGGGCACCTCGACGCGGAGGCCGAGGATTTCCACCGTGACGAGCTTCTCGTAGGGCTCGAACAGGTCGCTATCAAACTCCTGCACTTCTAAAGACGCCTCGCGCGTGGACTTGGTTAACCGGGGGCCGGGGAGAGCGCGAGTATATCGGAAGCGGGCGCGCGTTGACGAGCCGGCGCGGTGTCGCCATACGGTACCGAAATCCATACGGGGTGTAGCCGAAGGGGACGCGCCTCGCGCCGCCGCCGCGCGAAAATCTTAAGTCCGCTGGCGGAACGTGAATTGCGCTGTGCGAGGCGGCAAGGAAAGTAATGCAAGGGGGAGCGGGTCTCAAAGCCTGCTGCTTCATTCAAAGGGTCAGCCCGGCCTCTCACTCCCCGGCCGGGTCACAATCATACAAGGGAGAGGAGCTTTTGATGGCGAAGACGATTATTGGTCTGTTTGAACATGAGGGCGAGGCGAGGCGCGCCGTGGTCGAGTTGGTTGACGCAGG
>DATHBF010000253.1:0-1583 GCA_035296285.1 Pyrinomonadaceae bacterium
CACGGCGGCCAGCGCCAGCAGGCAGAAGGCGGCCGCGCGCGCCGCGAACCTCGGGTCTTTGGCTGTAATCATGATTTTCATCTCTACCTTTCTCGCCGCGTTCGGGCGCGCTTACTGGAGGCTGAGCAGGACGAGGATTTCGCCCGTGCCGGAGGCCAGAGGCTCCAGGGCCTTGCCGATGATGGTGCCGGGCGCGTGAAACTGCCGGCCGCCGAGCAGCATCGGCTCGGACTTCATCCCGACGCCCTCGACCTCGCCCGTCACGATGAGGTCGCCGATCTGAATCGGGGCCTTGGTGGCGTCCACCTTGACCTTGACGCGGCCCGTCGTCGCCACCAGAACTTTCCCTTCGCCGGCCTCGCCGAGCGAGATGCCGGGCTGGGCGGAGATGACGCCCGCGACGCGCGTGTCGTAGGCGACCGCCGAGGCGGCGACGTGGTTCGAGTGGCGCGTGTCGAGGACGACGACGGTGCCGGCCGAAAGCTTCTGCTTGGTGGGCACCCACTCGGCCACGTCCTGGTACTTGGCGTTGATGTTGCCGGAGACGCGGATGTCGCCGTTCACGTCGAGCTTGGCGACGGGCGCGGTCGTGCCGACGCCGAGGTTGCCGCCGACGAGCGTCATGCTCTCGGCGTTGTCGGTGTAGAAGCGAATCTTGCTGCCGGCCCCGGCGCCGTACTGGAGGTAGAGGTCCTTGTCGTGGACGCTCTTCGAGTTGCGGATGACGCGCAGGTTGGCGTACTGGTCGGCCGTGGCGAGGTCCAGGCCCTCGGAGCCGGCCACGCCGCCGATGACGAGCTTGGCCGAAGCGGTGGCCTGCGTCGCGATGCCGACGTTGCCGGAGTTGTAGAGCAGGCTCGAACCGCTCGTCATCCACTGCGACCCGCCGACCTGCGACCACGCGGTCTTACAGTCGCCCGCGATGCAGAGGCCGCCGGAGGCGTTGACGGCGCCCCCCTGCACGTCGAGCCTGAAGCTCGGCGCCCGCGTGCCGACGCCGACGCGGCCGGACCACTGCGTGATGCCGGTGTGCCAGACGTTACCCACGTAGTCGTGCATCGTCCACGACCCGTCACTGTGATTGTTGAGGGCGAAGCGCGGGAGCTTGCCATTGCTGGTGGCGAACGCGGTGGAGTTGTCGTCGGAGGTCGCGACGGTGAACTTCGACCCGACGGCGCCGCCCTCCGTAGGGTCGGGCGTGCCGACGCCGACGCTGTTCGTGGTGGTGGTGTTGGTGCCGTTCGTAATGAACTGGGCGCGCGCCTCGCCCGGCCGGAGCAGGGAGGCGGCCAGCGCCAGCAGGCAGAAGGCCGCGGCGCGCGCGAAGCTCTTCGCGCTCACTCGTCCATAAGTTGGTGTCTTCATGTCGTTCCTTCTATTCCTGTTCAAATGCGTGCTGGGCCACGGGAGGGTGAAGAGCGCCCGGCTTCGGCGTCTCCGTCATCGGAATTCTTGCAGCGGTGTTGCAATTAGCAACCTTCATGCCTTTCATGAACGGCCGCGTTGCAACTCGATTACAAAACGATTTCGCGTGGGTTGTCGCGCGGCCCGTGCCGGCGCGTGTTTCGGCTTGCACCACATCG
>DATHBF010000254.1:0-15360 GCA_035296285.1 Pyrinomonadaceae bacterium
ACCGTCGGGTTGGCCGCCGGAGCCGTGGCGCCGGCCGGGGCGACCCAGAGTTCGACCGTCAGCTCCTCGCGGTAGCCGCCGTCGATGGTCTGGATGCGGTCGGCCGAGACGCCGCGCTGGTTGACGAGGTAGTTCTTGGCGCGGTCGCAACGACGCTGCGCCTCGCCCGTGCGACCCGTGCGGCCGCCGTAGCATACCAGGTAGCCCTGCGCCGTCGGGTCGTTCTGCAACTCGATGGCGTAGTTGTCGAGGCGGGCCTTCTCGTCGTTGAACCGGATGTTGCCGTACTCGTCAACCTTCCGGGCTTCTTGAGCCCGCGGGAAGTTGACCGTGCAGCTGTTGGAACTCGAGCAGCTCCGGTCGTAGCCGCCCACGTCAACGGTGGCCGTGATGGTGGACCCGCCGGCGACGCCCGTCGTGTCAACCGTGATCGAGCTGGTGCCCTGGCCGCTGGAGATGGTGCCGGCCGAGACGGTCCAGTTGAAGGTCGGCGTCACGCCCGCGTCGCCGCCCGAGACGTTGGCGGTGAAGGTGACGGGCTCGCCGATGGTGCCCGTGTCGGGGCAGCTCACCGTCACGGTCGGGCACGGAATCCTCTCCTCCGGGATGGCCTCGCACTCGCAGCGCTCGACCGTCACGGTCGTCGAGGTGAAGGCGATACAGCCGCAGCCGTCGTCAACTTCGACCGTCACCGTGTAGGTGCCCGGCGCGACGCCCGTCAGATCGAGCGTGGCGTTCGGGCCATCGCCGGTGACGCGGCCGCCGGTCGTCGAGTAGGTGTAGAGCAGCGTGTCGCCGTCCGGGTCGGTCGCGGTGGCCGAGAGCTGGACCGTGTTGTCGGTCGGCGTGCAGGATGCCACCGGGCGCTGGCCGGGGCCGCACTCGGCGGCCAAGACGACGCGGCTCGAAGAGGCCGAGAGCGTCACGGTCGGCGGCTGGTTCGGGAAGACCGTGGGCAGGCGCTCGTTGCGGCGGCCGGCGAAGATCTGGAAGCCGAAGCCGTGCGGGTCGTCCGAGCGCGTGAAGCCCGCGGGGAAGCCCGGGTCCGAGTTGAACAGGCGCTCGCCCTGCTGGTTCAGGTGCGCGCGGTACCAGGCGCTGATGCCCCACCAGCGGGCCGGGAAGATGCGGACGCCGCCCAGGAAGTCTACGGGGTGGTTCTCGAACGCGTTCGGCGTCCGGCCGCCCACGTAGTGGACCGACTTCAACTCGGCGATGGGCTGGAAGTGCCTGTTGACGGGGAAGTCGAAGCCGATGCCCGTGATGAACTCGTCGGGACGGTCGAGCAGCGTCGCGTCGCCCGCGCCGAAGGCTTCCGACTTCGGGCTCGAATTCAGGATGTAGGTGGCGTTGACCGACAGGTTCACCGAGCGCGAGAGGCGGCCCGAGACGAAGCCGCCAATGCCGATGTCCCCGAAGCTGCCGCCGGGGCTGGCGCCGCGCTGGAGCTGGTTGAAGCCCTGCGCGTCGTCGGCCTTGTCCATGTACCAGCGGTAGAAGGCCAGCATGCCGACGCCGAGCGGGTTGTTCGGGCCGGTGAAGCGAATCTTGGCGCCGGCCTGCATCGTGCCGAACGAGGACTCGCCGTAGAGCCTGTTAATGAAGGGCGCGTCGGCGATGTAGGTCGGGCAGGTCGTGAACAGTTGCGGCACCGTCAACTGCTGGAACGTCAGGTTGGCCGGGATGACGCGGGTCGTCAGCACGACGCCCGGCAGTATGGAGCCGCAGGGCGAGCCCATGCCGGGGAAGGCCGAGGCGCCGCCGAAGTTACCCGAGTCGCCCCCGACCGGCGTGCCGATGCGGGTGACGAGCGGCACGGGGCTCGTGGGCGGGCCGGTGACCCCGAAGTTCGGACCCGTCGCTCCGACGAACGGGAACGGCACGAGCGGCTGGTTGCCGACGGGGCGGAAGAGAGCGCCCGAGGGGAACGTCGTGCCGCTCACGCGTATCGGGGCGATGATGATGGCCCCGGGGACGCGCAGGTTGGCCGTGCCCGCGCCGAAGTAGAGCTGCGAGTTCGGCAGGTAGAAGCCCGACAGGTTGACCGGGTTGTTGACGTTGACGCCTCGGTAGCCCTCGGTGCTGAAGAACAGCTCGAGATGATCGCTGAGGCCGAGGTTGAAGCTCAAGGGGATGGCGGTGATGTCAACGTCGCCCGGGTCGCGGTCGTAATTGCTGTAGGCGATGCTGAAGGTGAACTCCCCCTTACGCAGCGTGTCGCCGTCGTAAATGGTGAAGAGTCCCGTCAGCCCGCCCGGCGTGCCGCCCGTGCCGACGGTCGGGGCCTGATTGCGGGGATCGTTGCCCGGCCTCAGGGTCTGGGCTGACACGGCCGACACTAGGATCAAGGTGGCGAGCGCGGCGAATAGCGCTCTTCTCGCGAATCTCATCGCATTCCTCCTGCGAAATGAGTTTAAATTTTTGCGGAAGGGGGCGACCCGTGCTCCCCGAAGTCCCCGCCCGGCCTCGCGCGCCCCCTTTATTCGGGCGCGGCCCTTGTGAGGGGCCGGCTTTTGGGGGATTGCAATGGGGGGCGGCGTGCTCCTTTCGACAGGGGCGCGCGTCGCTCCAACTACAAGCGTAAACCCGTAAGTCAAAGAAACTGCTACCGCCCTCGAACGTTAACGTCTTGTAGATGGAGCGGAGCAGCGAGAGGTGCCTGAACGCCTTGTTCAGGACGTTCGCGGGCGCTCTTGCATTGCCTCTACAGCGCCTCTCAACTGGTGAACTGAAGCTTTGGTTTCAAGCGCCCCTGCTTATACGAAAACAGGTGCGCCACTGTCAACACTGCGTCGGTGCGCCCTGGCCCCGCCCCTGTGTAGATAGCAAACGGACGGCTGCCCCAGCGTACCAATTTCCGCCAGACCATACTCCAGTAGCGCGCGGAAATCAAGACTTTTTCGCTACTTAGCCGGAAAAAGTCTACACATTTTTGTCACGCGTAGATGCCGCGCATCCGCGTGTCGTAGGCCACGCGGTCAATTGCCAGCATGTAGGCGGCGGTGCGCGTATCCACGTTGTGCGTGTCGGCGTACTTGTCCACGTCCTGGAAGGCGGCGACCATCATGTACGACAGGCGCTCGTTGACGACATCTTCCTGCCAAAAGTAGCCCATCCGATCCTGCACCCACTCGAAATAGCTGACGGTGACGCCGCCGGCGTTGGCGAGGATGTCGGGGATGACGTAAATCCCCTTGTTGTGGAGGACTTGGTCGGCGGCGGCCGTCGTCGGGCCGTTGGCCCCCTCGGCCAGGATGCGGCACTTGATGCGGTCGGCGTTCTCCGAGGTGATCTGGTTCTCGGTGGCGCAGGGGGCCAGCACGTCGCAGTCCAACTCCAGCAAATCCTGGTTGCTGACCTGCTCGGCGCCGGGGAACTCCTGAAGCGACTTGGTCTGCTGGAGGTGCTGGAGCGCGGCCGGGATGTCTATGCCCTCGGGGTTGTAAATCCCGCCGAAGACATCGGAGATGGCGACGACCTTGTAGCCGGCCTCGTGCAGAAGCTTGGCGCCGATGCCGCCGACGTTGCCGGAGCCCTGGACGACGACGCGCGTCGTGGGTGGCGAGAGCTTGAACTTCTTGAGGGCCTCGTTGATGACGAAGAGCAGGCCGCGGCCCGTGGCCTCGCGCCGGCCGCGCGAGCCGCCGAGCTCGACCGGCTTGCCGGTGACGACGGCGTTGACGGTGTGGCGGGCGTGCATGGAGTAGGTGTCCATGATCCATGCCATCGTCTGCTCGTTGGTATTCATGTCCGGGGCCGGCACGTCTTTCTCGGGGCCGATGAAGTCAATCAGCTCGGCCGCGTAGCGGCGCGTCATGCGTTCCAGCTCGCCGAAGGACATCTGCCGGGGGTCGCAGATCACGCCGCCCTTGGCCCCGCCGAACGGGACGTTGACGACGGCGCACTTCCACGTCATCCACGCCGCCAGCGCCCGCACCTCGTCGAGCGTCACGTCGGGCGCGTAGCGGATGCCGCCCTTGGCTGGGCCGCGCGCGAAGTTGTGCTGGACGCGGTAGCCCTCGAAGACTTCGAGGCGGCCGGAGTCGAGCCGGACGGGAATGTAGACCTTCAGCTCGCGGTTCGGGACGCGCATCACGTTGTAAAGGTCTTGATTCAGATTCAGAAGTCTGGCCGCGCGGTCGAAGCGCTCCATCATCGACTCGAACGGGTTCTCCTCCCGGATGCGCCGCGGGTCGTCCATCATCGCCTTCGTCATAATCTTCTCCGAAAGAGTGTCTACTTCTCCTTGAGCACTTCGTTCATCGAGCCCGTGCGGTAGCCGTGCAGGTCGAGCGTCACGTAGCGGAAGCCGAGGGCGCGGAAGCGCCGGGCAAGCTCGTCGGCCACCTCGCGCCGGAGCGCGCGGTCGAACTCCGCCGGCGCGATTTCGAGGCGCACCAGCTCGTCGTGGTGGCGCACGCGGAACTCGCGGAAGCCCAGGCCCCGCATAATCTCTTCGCCCGTGTCCACGGTCCGCAACCGCTCGATGGTGACGGGCGTGCCGTAGGCGATGCGCGAAGAGAGGCAGGGACTCGCGGGCTTGTCCCAGGTCGGCAACCCCCTGCGGCGACTGAGCAGTCGCACCTCTTCTTTACTCATCCCGACTTCGACGAGCGGGCTGCGGACGCCGCGCTCGCCCGCCGCGGCGCGGCCCGGCCGGTAGTCGCCGAGGTCGTCGGTCGTCGAGCCGTCGAGGACGAAGGCGAAGCCGCGCTCGCGCGCCAGCGGCGCGAGCTTCGAGTAGAGCTCCGTCTTGCAGAAGTAGCAGCGGTCGCCCGCGTTCCTTAAGTACCTCGGGTCGGCCAGCTCTTCCGTCTCGACGGCTTCGTGATTGAGTTGGAAACGTTCGACGAGTGACTGTATCTCGGCGTGTTGCGAGGCGGCGAGGCTCGCCGAGATTCCGGTCACGCAGAGGGCGCGCGCGCCGAGTTCTTCCGTGGCGACGTGGGCGACGTAGGTGCTGTCCACTCCGCCTGAGAAGGCGACGAGTGCCGAGCCCATGCCGCGGAGGAGCGCGCGCAGCGCCTCCTCCCTCTCTAAAGCCGCGGCCGCGGCCCCCGTGGCTTCCGCACAACCTTCTTCGACGGCCAGACTGTCCACTCTCTCCCTTTCGCCGCGCCGCATGCGGGTGGACCCCTGCGGCGTCTGGCGCAACCCTCTTGCATGAAGTTGATGAGATGAATCTTCCGGGCGCGCATGTTATCCCATGCGTTCTCCGGCGCGCAACCCGCACCCGTGGACGCCCCGCAGCCCGCGTGCTATATTTCGCTCGCGCGACGCGCGTCAGTTCCCCGCCGCGTACGCGTCCCTTTTAACTTTTGTCTCCCTGATAAAACCGGCACGCGCCTTCATGCTTTCGCGTACAAGCCAACAGGCTTTGGTCTTCGCATCGGCGCTCACGCTCGCCCTCGCGTTCCTCTGCGCGCGCCCCGCCGCCGCGCAGGACGTTGACGAGTTCGGCGAGGCCGCGGCCGACCCCGTCAAGCTCTTCAACCAGGCCCAGGACGCGCAGGCGAAGAAGGAATACGGCCGCGCGCTCGAACTTTACGAAGAGGCTTTGAAGCTTCGCCCCGAGTTCCCCGAGGCGGAGTTTCAAAAGGCGAGCGCGCTCGTCGCCCTCAAGCGTCTGGACGAGGCCGAGAAGTCTTACAGGCGCGCGCAGCAACTCCGGCCCGAGTGGGCGCTGCCGCCTGCCGCGCTCGGCCAACTGCTCCTGCTCTCGCAGGGGCGCGAGCGCGAGGCCGAGCCGCTTCTCAAACGCGCCCTCGAACTCGACCCGAAGAACCTGCGCGCCGCCGCCGCCCTCGCCGACTTGCGCGAGCGCGCGGGAGACTGGCCGGGCTCGCTTGAGTTCCGCCGCCGCGCGACGACGATCAAGGATTCGGACGCCTCACTGTGGCTCGCGCGCGCGCGGGCCGAGCGCGAGACGAAAGACGCGGCGTCGGCTTTGAAGAGTTACGAGCGCGTGCTCGCGCTTGAGCCCGGCAACGCGGAGGCGCGGCTCGGCCGCTCCGACCTCCTCTTCGAGTCGGGGCAGGCCGCGCGTTCTGACGAAGACTTGCGCGCCCTTGAGCCGGCCGCGAAGGCCGACGCGAAGCTCGCCCTCGCCGTCGCCAGCCGCCACCTCGCGCGCGGCCGCGCCGAAGACGCACGGCGCGTCTACGACTCACTTCCCGACGAGGCTAAAAACTCTTCCGAAGGTCGCGCGCTGCTGGCGGCCTTCACGCCGAGCTGCGAGAACACGCCCGAGACGCGCGAGCGGCTCGAACAACTCGCCGGCCGCGACCCCGAGAACGCCCCCGCCCTCGCCTGCCTCGGCATCATCTTCCGCACCGAAGACCCGCAACGCGCGCTCGGCTACTTCGAGCGCGCCGTCCGCCTGAAGCCGACGAACGCCGACTACGCGACCGGCTACGCCTCGGCCCTACTTCAACTGCGGCGCTTCGACGAGGCGGCCACGATCCTCCAGCGCGTCGTGCGCGCCGAGCCGGACAACTACGCGGCCCACGCCAACTTCGCCGCCGCGCTCTATGAACTAAAGCTTTACAAACAGGCCGTCGTGGAATACAAATGGGTCGCGAACGCGCGGCCCGAACTGGCGGTCGTCCACTACTTCATCGGAAGCGCGCACGACCGCCTGGGCGAGTTCGAGGAAGCTCTCGCCGCGTACGAGACTTTCCTCTCCCGCGCGGACGCACAAACCAACGGGCTCGAAATCGAGAAGGTCAATTTGCGCCTCCCGACCCTGCGTAACCAGATCAGGCGGGGCGAGGGCGTCAAGAAAGACAAGAAAGATAAGAGGGCGCAGTGAAGAATCCGAAGTGCAGCACGTCGCACACGCCCGCACGCCTGCGAGCATCCTCCGCGCGCACCCTCTGCGCGCTCGCGCTCATCGCCCTGGCCTGCGCCGCCGCACAGGCGCAGGACGGGGCCACTGCCAGACGGCAGAACCCCGAAGACGCCGAGCCCCCGCCGATGCGCTACATCCCTCAAGATGTCCGCGCGAAGCTCTCGGCGGCGCGCGACGACAAGGAGCGCACGCGCCTCAGCATCGAGCAGGCCGAGCAAAGGCTGGAGAATGCGGCGTCTTACGCCGACGCCGGACGCTTCGAGGCGGCGACGGCCGAGCTGGGCATCTACGAGGCCATCGTCAAGGACTCCATCTCGCACCTCCAGCAGGGCATCACGAGCCGCGTCAAAAACAAGAAGCGCGACCTCTTCAAGCGCCTTGAGCTGTCCTTCCGCACGCACCTCACGCGCATCGAGACCATCCGGCGGACGCTCCCGGCCCACTACGTCGGCAACTTCCTCAACACCCTCGACTTCGTCCGCACCGCGCGCTCCGAAGCCCTCAACGCCTTCTACTCCGACACCGTCATGCCCGACGAGCTGGACCGCGGCACGCACTCCGCCGAGGGCGAGCGCGCCGGCAGCGCCGCGGCCGCGCAGCCCGACAAGAAGCCTCAGCAGTAGAGCGTCCACGAAACGGCGAAGCCCCCACCGGACCCCCTCGCGGCTACTCCTCGCGGCCCTCCTCGCCGCGCTCGCCGCGCTGCCCTTCGCCGCGCCGGCCGCCGCGCAGAAGCGCGACCACCTGACGCCCGAAGAGGTCGAGCACATCCGCGACAACCAGGAGCTTGACAAGCGCACGGCCGTCTTCGTCAGGGCCGCCGAGCGGCGCCTGCTCGCCGCCACCGACCCGGCCGCCGCCGCCAGGCAGGCCGAGAAGGACGGGGCCAAATGGGGCGAGCTCAAGGGCTCGCGCGGGGACCTGCTCTACGACCTGTCGAGGATTCTCGAAGAGGCGGTCACGAACGTGGACGACGTGGCGGCGCGCACGCCCGAGAGCCCGCTCCTGAGAAAGTCGCTCTTCACACTCTCGCAGGCCGCCGGCAAGTTCCTGCCACAGCTCCTCCCCCTGCGCGACTCCGCACAGGAGGAGAAGGAGCGCGACTACCTTGAGCGCGCCATCGAGACGGCCGAGGAGATTGTCGAGGCCGCCAAGACCCACGCCGTCAACACCGAAGACCTCAAGACCAAGCCCGCCGGCAAGAAGGGCAACTAAGCTTCAAAACAGACCTTCGCGCCTCCGGCGTGACGCTTTCGGCAAGCTCACGCCGGAGGCGCCAAGGTCTGTCGAACTGCCGGGCGGGTTCCGTCGTAAAATAGCTGGCCGTCGAGAAAGGATTTAATAGAAAGTTATGGACAGCAGATATTACCCGGGCGTCGAGGCCGACACGCAGCAGCTCATGAAGGAGCTGCGCTCGCTCTTCGACACGGACCCTGGCTTCGAGGTCCAGACCATGCAGGTCTCCTCGACGGCCGTCCTACAGGCCCGCAAGTCGAGCACGCTGCGCGACCTGGCGGGCCTCTCGGCCGCCCTCACCATCAAGGTCACGCCCGAGCACGGCGGCACGCGCGTCGAGCTCGGGATGCAGAAGTGGTTCGACAAGGCGGCGGTCGCGGGCGCGCTCCTGCTCATCCCCGGCTTCAACATGCTCATCGCCCTGCCCGCGCTCGGCCTCTACTGGCAGCACAAACTCACCGAGAACGCCTGGAAGAAGATCGAGGACCACATCACGCGCAAGGCCGGCGGCTACGTCCCGCCGATGCCCGGCCACTGCGGCACCTGCGGCTCGGCCGTCACCTCCGCCTCGGACTTCTGCTCCGGCTGCGGCGCCAACATGCGCGTCACCCGCACCTGCAACTCGTGCGGCGCCGAGCAGAAAGACTCCGCCGCCCGCTTCTGCAACCGCTGCGGCAAGCCCCTCAACGGCTAAATCGGCGGATTTCCCATCAACAACTTAGTCTTCACTCTTCGGCCGGCCGCCGCCCGTTGCATTGCGCCCGCGAACCGATTAGATTTGTCCGCCCATGACGCCGAAGCGCCCGGAAGACCTGACCATCCTCATCGTCGAAGACTACGAAGACACGAGCCTCGCCATGCGGCTCGCGCTCGAAGACCAGGGCTACCGCATCGTCGAGGCGGCCGACGGCGCGCGGGCCGTCGAGATGGCCGAGACAATCCGGCCCGACATCATCCTCATGGACCTCAACCTGCCCGGCCTCGACGGCCTCGAAGCTACGCGCCGCATCCGCCAGCACCCGGGGCTGCGCGACACCGTCATCGTCGCCGTCACGGCCCACCAGGACCAGGACTACCGCTCGCGCGCCCTCGCCGCCGGCTGCAACGCCTTCGTTTCCAAGCCCATAGATTTCGACTTCCTCAACGACCTGCTCACAAACCTCCTCCCCTGACCCGCACCGATTCCTCATACCGGACGGGCGCTCCGAACATACCTCTTCGTGTACTAACGCCCGCCCGCCCGGCGCTTGAGCCCCAGTTTGCGCCGGGTTTCCCGCATTTACGGGCATGGCACGCCGGTTGTTACCAGTCTCAGCGTGTTTCGCAATCTCGCGAACCTGAAATGATTGTTGATAAGGGGAGATGAAGATGAAAAGCAACCGACGAATCGCTACGAGCATGACGGCGCTGGCCTTCGGCCTTTTCCTGGCTCTGCCGTCGGCGACTTTCGCGCAGACCGGCTACTGGGGTCAGGATACCCGCCGTGAGCGCCGCGAGGAGCGCCGCGAAGACCGCCGGGAGCGCCGTGAAGAGAGGCGCGAGGAGCGCGAGGAGCGCCGCGAAGCGCGCCGCGGCTACGGCTGGGGCAACTACGGCAACTGGGGCGGCTCGGCTCAGATGCGCCAGACGGCCCTGAACGCCGGCTACAACGAGGGCATCAAGGAAGGTCGCAACGATCAGCGCCGCGGCGAGCGGTTTAACTTCACTGACGAGAGTGATTACCGCAACGCCACCAGGGATTACAACTCGCGCTTCGGCAACCGCGCTCTCTACCAGCGTTACTTCCGCCAGGGCTTCGAGAACGGCTACCGCGACGGCTACAACGGCTACTAAAAGCGGGCCTAAAGCCTTTAGACACAACGAAGGAGCGGGGATTTCAAAGTCCCCGCTCCTTTTCCCTTTCCGGCCACCCGAAAAATTTTTCGTTTCACCGCTGAAACGGTGTTCCATTCTCGCGCGGAACGTGCTATAGTGCCCGCCGTCAGACAAGGGCTGCTCGTAGAAGCAGTTGGGGACGCAGAGTTAATGTCGGCCCACAGGGCCGTCTTCCGAGACATTTTCGCCGCGAGCGGCACAATTGAGGTGAGACGATGAGCAACACGACCAAACCGAGAATTAACCCCTTGAGCCGCAGGCCGCGTCAGCAACGTCTGGTGATGGCCGTCCGCGGCGGCGCCGGAGCGGGCAAGAGCTGGTTCCTGCGCTCGATGGCCGAGGCCGGCCTGGGCCGCCTCTGCATCTTCGACGTGGAGCGCAAGACGCGATTGCTGCCCGGCGTCGGCAACCACTTCGACGGCATCGAAGTCGAGCATTCGGACGAGCTCCCCGATTTCATTGACTGGGCGCTCTCCGGCGAGGGACAGGAGCAGAATTACGGCTGCTTCGGCCTCGACTCCTGGGCCGCCTACTTCAGCGCCAAGCACGCCGAGACCATCCGCGCCGTCCGCGACCGCACCGGCGACCCGCTCGCACAGCCCTCGGCCGAGGAGTTGGCCGCCGACCAGATGGTCCTCCAGGGCGTCCTGCGCCGCCTCTGCATGGAGTCGGGCAAGTCCGTCGTCATCGTTGACCAGATTCCGGCGAAGGGTAAAGAGGCGAAGGAGGACAACGAGGTCGGGCGCGTGCTGCCGATGACGGCGTCGGGCCTTGAGTACTTCGTGGACGTGATGGTCGAAGTCTCCTTGCAGGAGCGCGACGGCGAGATCGTGCGCGTCTTCCAGGTGGTGAAGTCGAACAGCCCGGCCTTCGAGGTCGGCTTCGAGCTGACGGGCAACGTCACCTTCAAGGACTTCATTGACGTGATGAAGCGTGAGCACGGCACGGAGCTGCCCGTAGAGGCGCCGAAGCCGGCGGCCGTGCCCGAGACGATTGAAGACAAGCAGCCTTTGACGCTCGTCCAGCCGCAGATGACCGTGCAGGAGTTGGTCGCCAAGGCCGAGCGCCTCGGCTTCAAGCAGGCCGACGTGGTGACGGGCGCTCGCGTCTACCACAACCAGCCGAACATCTATCGCCTCAACCCCGAGCAGGTCGCGGACCTCGACCGCCGCATGACGGCCCGCGCCGAGCGCGTGAAGATGGCCGAGCCGCCCGCGGAAGAGGACAAGCAGCCGGCCGCCCGCGCCCAGGCCGCGCGCAACCTCAAGCGCGCCTGAAAGAGCCCCCCAAAGCCCCCCAAGAGGGCGGCGGGCGGTGGAGGTCTAGCCTCCGCCGCCCGCCGTTTTCCATCTCAAGAAAATCTTGATAGTTAAACTAGCAATCCGTGCCTCCGCACGCCTATAATCCCTCCGCACTAAAAACCCCTGAACACGTCCCCCCGAAAAACTTTCGCGCCGACGTGTGCGAAGAACAAGCGGGAGATTTGATGGCTACAAAATCGAGCAAGAAGTCTGCTAAGAATGCCGCGAAGAAAGCGGCAAAGAAGGCGGCGAAGAAGGCGACGAAGCGGTCTGCGCCCATCGGCGTGCAGGAACAGCCGGAGTCGCCGATGCCGGCGCAGCATTTGGAGAAGCCGGGGCTTGAGTCTGAGCTGAAGCTGCGGCCGGAGTACGAGGCGCCGCTCTACCGCGGCTCGGGCAAGCTGGAGGGCAAGGTGGCGCTCATCACGGGCGGCGACAGCGGCATCGGCCGCGCCGTGGCCGTTCTGTTCGCGCGCGAGGGCGCGGACGTGTCGATAGTCTACCTGCCCGAGGAGCAGTCGGACGCCGAGGAGACGCGCCGCGCCGTCGAGGGCGAAGGCCGAAGGGCGCTGCTCGTGCCGGGCGACGTGCGCGATTCAGACTTCTGCCGCGAGGCCGTCGAGCGCACGGTCGGGGAGTACGGCCGGCTCGACGTGCTCGTCAACAACGCCGCCTTCCAGCAGCACCAGAAGACGCTCGAAGACGTGACCGAGGAGCAGTTCGACCGCACCTTCAAGACGAACATCTACGGCTACTTCTACATGGCGAAGGCGGCGCTCCCGCATCTCAAAGAGGGCTCGGCCATCGTCAACTGCGGCTCCATCACGGGCCTCGAAGGCAGCAAGGAGCTTCTCGACTACTCGGCGACGAAGGGCGCCATCCACGCCTTCACCAAGTCGCTCGCGCAGAACCTCGTCGAGCGCAAAATCCGCGTCAACTGCGTCGCGCCCGGCCCCGTCTGGACACCTCTGAACCCGGCCGACAAGCCGGCCAAAGAGGTCGCCGAGTTCGGCGCCGACACGCCCTACAAACGCCCCGCGCAGCCCGAGGAGATAGCGCCCGCCTTCGTCTTCTTCGCGTCGGAGGCGGATTCGAGCTACATCACGGGCGAGGTGCTGACGCTCCTCGGCGGCGAGACGACGGCCGGATAATCTTTCTCAAACCACAGGGAGGAATCATGTCGGAGAAAACAAGAAAGAAGAAGGACGGAGAGCGCAAGGACAAGAAGAACCAGGCCCGCCGGGCGAGCGAGAACGACGTGGTGCAGGAGGCCAACTCGCCCTTGCAGGTCCGCGACCAGTCGAACCTCACGGACGCGCAGCCCGGGCCGGCCGACACGCGCGAGGGCGGCAACGAGGGCCGCTAAAGAGGAGGTAAGGAGGCGAGATGGCAGACCCGGTTGATACTGACAGAAAGAAGTGCGCGCACCAGAAGTGCGTCTGCATGGTGACGGGCGAGAAGCGTTTTTGCAGCAACTACTGCGAGGACGCCAACGACTCCGACCCTACCTCCGAATGCACCTGCGGCCACCCCGGCTGCGGCTGATTGGCGGGACGGGAGTTTTCGACACAGAGGGCGCAGAGAGAAGACAACGGTTCTTTCTCTGTGCCCTCCGTGTTAAAAATTTTGGCAGCTAATTAAGGAGGAACGTGACGACCGATGACCTACGTTGTGACTGAGGACTGCGTGGACTGCAAGTACACCGACTGCGCGGCGGTCTGCCCCGTCGAGGCTTTCCACGAGTTGCCCGACCGCCTCTACATCAACCCCGAGACCTGCATCGACTGCGACGCCTGCGTGCCCGAGTGCCCCGTCGAGGCCATCTTCGCCGAGGCATCCCTGCCCGAGCGATTCGCCGACTGGCTCCCGCTGAATGCCGAAGCCGAGAACTACCCCGTCATCAGCGGCAAGATTCCGGCCCTCTTCGGCCCGACCTGCAAGGGCAACCCCGAAAAATAGACTCCCGGCTTCACTCGCCCGCCGCCCGCTCCAGCCGCCCGCGGTCGAGGATGGAGACTCGCTTCCTCCCGATGGAGATGAGCCCGGCCGCCTTCAGCTCGTTCAGGGCGTTGGTGGCCGTCTCGCGGTAGACGCCGAGGCGCTCGGCGATGTCCTGGTGCGAAAGGCCGCTCAACTCTCCGCCGTCGCCGGCTTCGCGCAGGATGAGCGCGGCGACGCGCGCCGTCATCCCCTTGAACGCGATGTCTTCGAGCTGCCGCTCGGCCTCGACGACGCGCCGGCCGAAGGCTTCGAGGATGCGGCGCGCGACCGCCGGCTTGGTCGCCAGCAGGCGTTCGAGCACGGCGCAGTTCATCAAGACGACCTGCGAGTCCTCCGTCACCTCGGCATAGGTGTCGTACATGCCCTGCCCGATGCAGCTCATCTCGCCGAAGAAGGAGAACGGCAGCAGGTGAGCGATGACGAGCTTCCGCCCCTCGGGCGACATGCGGTAAATCTGGACCGCGCCTTCGCGCAGGAGGAACAGCGCCTCGCCCGTCTCGCCCGGCGTGTAGATGACCTGGCCCTTCCTGAAGGCTCGCGTCGTCGTCACGCGCTCGACCTCGCCCAGCTCCTCGGCCGTGAAGCCCTGGAACAGGTCGGCGGCCGCGACCCCGTTCGCAATCTGGTTCGACATTCTCCCACCTCCCGGCGAGTCTGATGCGCCCCCGGCCTTCCCCGTTTGTAATCGCCATTACTGACGGGGCCGGGCGGCTCTGTCAAACTACGCTCGACGCGGTCCGGCCCCCCAACGGGCGCGGCGCGAATTATACGAGAGGCGGTGGCGACAATGAGCAAGTTTGTGTCGGAGGTGACGGACGGGACGTTCGAGCAGGAGGTTTTGGCCTCGGGCGTGCCGGTGGTGGTTGATTTCTGGGCGGAGTGGTGCCCGCCGTGCAGGGCCCTTGCGCCGACCTTCGAGGCGCTGGCCGAGTCTTACGGCGGCGCCGTCAAATTCGTCAAGCTCAACATTGACGAGAGCCAGTCTGTCCCGCAGCGTTACGGCATCCGCAGCATCCCGACGCTCGTCCTCTTCCAGGGCGGGCGCGAGGCCGAGCGCGTCGTCGGCGCCGCGAGCCGCGACGCCCTCGCGCGCGTCTTCGACAAGTACGCGCAGCCGGCCGTCGCCTGACGCCGGGTAAAGTATAAAGTTTGGCGGGCGGCGCCGGAGGTCTACGCCTCCGGCGCTTCTCTTTTCCCGCGTCTGTTATAAAATCTCGCCGCCTTACGGACACGCGCCCGAGGAGGTGACCGAGAGAATGAACGCCGCGACAGTCCCGCCTTCCGAGATGACGCTCGAAGCCCTGCGCTCCGTCCCCCTCTTCGCCTCGCTGGACGACGAGGCGGCGACGAGCTTGCGCCGCCTGCTCGGCGTCGAGCACAGGCCCGCCGGCGCCGTCCTCTTCCGGGCCGGCGACCGCGGCGACCGCCTCTACCTCATCGAAGCCGGCCGCGTCCGCATCCACATCCGCGACGCCAGCGGCGACGACCTGACGCTCGCCGAGCTGGGCGGCGGCGACTTCTTCGGCGAGATGTCCATCCTCGACGGCAAGCCCCGCTCGGCCCAGGCCACCGTCGTCGAAGACGCGCGCCTCGCCGTCCTCTCGCACGAAAACTTCCTCGACTTCGTCCGCCGCACGCCCGAGGTCGCGCTCCGGATGCTGTCGGCCCTCACCGAGCGGCTGCGCCACACGGACGAGCTGCTGCGGATGCGCGTCTCGCGCAACCTGAACGAAGTTGATAGTGAGCGGATGACCTGGGCCGACCGCATGGCCGACTCACTCTCCGAGCTGAGCGGGAGCTGGAAGTTCCTGCTCGCCACCTTCGCCTTCATCACCCTCTGGGTCGGCTACAACTCCCTCTTCAGGCAGGGCGACGGCTTCGACCCCTACCCCTACTCCTTCATGGACGTGGTCAACGGCTCGGTGGCCGCCATCCTCACGCCCATCATCCTCATCTCGCAGAACCGCGAGGCCGACAAGGACCGCCTCCGCGCCGACCTCGACTATCAGGTCAACCTCAAGAACGAGCTGGCCCTCGCAGAGATCATGCGCAGCCTCGACGTGCTCGAATTCGAACGCCTCCCACACCTCTTCGCCG
>DATHBF010000255.1:0-4476 GCA_035296285.1 Pyrinomonadaceae bacterium
GCAAACTCTGCGGGCGGCGGCGCGGGTGAAAAAGAGGAAGGGCCGCCGCCGGCCGCTCCCCCGCGGCGCGTCTGGGTGCCTGAGGCGGGGGCGGCGGGAGGCGTCTGCGCGCCGGGCTCGGGCGCGGCGGGCGGGCGACCCGTCCTGACCGCCTCTTCGAGCGCGTTCAGCCGCTCGACGATCTGCCCGAGCGGCGCGAGCCTGCGCATCTCGACCAGTTTCACCAAACCTATCTCCAACTGGTAGCGCGGGTGCGCGCTCTCGCGCAGGGACTTCTCCGTCTCGGTCAGGCTGTGGAAGAAGCGCACGAGGTCCGACTCGGAGAAGTCGCGGGCCTGCGCGGATAGCTCTCGCCGCTCGGCCTCGGTCGCGTCCGCGAGCGCCGGCCCCTCGCCCGCGACCTTGACGACGAGCAGGTCGCGCAGGTGGGCGAGCAGGTCGCGGCAGAAGTTGCGAAGCTCGTGGCCGCGCATGGCGAGGTCGTCAACGACGGCCAGCGCCTCGGCCGGCTTCTGCCCCGCGACCGAGCGCATCACGCGCGACAGCATCTCCGAGCCCGCGATGCCGAGCGCGGCCTCCACGTCGGCCGTCTCGATCTTCCCCTCGCTGAAAGATATGACCTGGTCGAAGGCCGACTGCGCGTCGCGCATCGAGCCCTCGCCGGCCCGCGCCACCTCGCGCAGCGCGTCGTCGGAGACTTTTATCTTCTCGGCGTCGGCGATGAGCCGAAGGCGCTCGGCTATCTTCTGCGCGGCGATGGTGCGGAACTCGAACTGCTGGCAGCGCGAGAGGATGGTGTCCGGGACCTTGTGCGACTCGGTCGTCGCCATGATGAAGAGGACGCGGGAGGGCGGCTCTTCGAGTGTCTTCAGGAGCGCGTTGAAGGCCGCGCCCGAGAGCATGTGGACCTCGTCTATGATGAAGACCTTGTAGCGGTCGCGCGCGGGGCGGACGCCGACGGTGTTGATGATGGCGTCGCGGACGTTGTCAACGCCCGTGTTCGAGGCGGCGTCGATTTCGAGCACGTCTATCGAGCGCCCCTCGGCTATCTCGCGGCACGACGCGCAGGCGTCCTCGTCGGTCGTCTTGCAGGGCGTGACCGTCGGGCCGTCAGACTTGTGGCAGTTGACGGCCTTGGCGAGCAGGCGGGCCGTCGTCGTCTTGCCGACGCCGCGGGCGCCCGAGAAGAGGTAGGCGTGGTGCAGGCGCTCGTTCTCGACGGCGTTGCGCAGCGTCCGCGTGATGTGCTCCTGGCCCGTCACCTCCTCGAAGGTCTGCGGGCGCCACTTGCGCGCGATGACTTGGTAGGCCACTGTTTTGAATCTGAAGGGGACCGGCGATTTCAAGCATGATCCGGGTTTTCAGCAAGCCCGACCTGCTCGTCCTGTTTGACGACCTCTGCGACCTCGGCTGCGATCTGCTCGGCAGACGCCAGTGTCGCGTCCAAGAATCGGTGCTTTCTCACCGAATTAGGCAAAGCTGATAAATCGGACTTTCTTACCAGAATAGGAATGATACGCTCCCCCCTTGTCGATGCGGCCCCGAGCGCCACCCCCAATTCGAAAGAAGTCCACTGACCTGCCAGGTAATCGGGGGAGATCACCAGCAGGAAATATCGACTTTGCTCCAAGGCGTCCCCTATCTGCCGCATGAAACTCTCGCCGACGCGAAGGACTTCGCTGTCGTACCAAGCCTTTATGCCGCGCGCTTCCAGAGCATTAACCAAACGCCGCACGAAGGGGACATCCTTGTGACTATAAGACACGAACACATCGTATTCAGCCATTGTCTTGCCTAGCCTTCTCGACGCGGGCGGCCAGTTGGTCGAAGTATTCATCGAGTTTGTTGATTTCCACGAGGGTGATACGCTTTAGGAGCGCGGGCGTCCCCTCGTCGGTCATCAGCTCTTTGACGCCGAGTCCATATAATACTCCAACTATGCGCTGGCCCTGCCCCCAGACGGCTCCCATCTCAAGCCAGATGTACGGACGCTTTATCGCCCAGGGGGTGAGCAGGACGAGCAACTCTTGCGAGGCGCGCACGGCGGCGAGGATTTTATCCTCAAAGTCGTCGCCGTATTCCATATCGGCCTCGTCTAAAAAGTAAGCGGCACCGCACGCCTCGACGGCGCGTGCGATTTGCAGCGCCACCCAGGTATCAACGGAAGAGTGTGAGATGAAGACACGGAAAGCCGGGTCAGGGCTACTCATGAAGGAGTCTCCTGATCTCTGGCGGAGGTGGGTGGTCCTTTCTCCAGAAGTTCGATGCGGTTGCCGAAGGGGTCGAGGAAAGAGAACCGGTAGACGACGCCGGGGACCGCGGCCTCGTCCTTCGTGCGGACGCCGCGCCCTTCGAGGAACGCCCGCACGTCGCGCGCCCGCTCGACCTCGAAGGCGGGGTGGCGCTTCGACGGCGCGACCACCGGCTCGACGCCGACGTGGAGCTGCGCGTCGGCGACCGCGTACCACATGCCGCCGTTGCGCCTTAGCACTTCCGGCTTCTCTATCTCTTCGAGGCCGAGGAGCCCGCCGTAGAACTCGCGCGCGCTCTGCTCGGCGCCGGGCGGGATGCAGACCTGGACGTGGTCGATGCGGCCGAAGTGGATTTTCATGGCGAAGCAAAAAAGAGTTGCCGCGGGCGGCTTACCTTTTGAACCTGCGGCGGCGACGCTGGATTGTGCTCCAACGCGGCGCGGTTCGGCAAGCCCTACCTCGCGGCAACTCTCTTTGATTGGGCCAGGCTCCGGACCGACCCGCAACACACGCCGCCGCCACTACCGTTGCTCCGTTCCCGGCCTGGCGGGGTTCGTGGGGCAAGCGTTGTGCGGAGCCCGAAGCCTGATAAGTTGTCAAAACCGGTGCGGGCTCGAATCTCGGCCCGCAGACATCATACCGCGTCAGGTGCCGTTGAAGCCAGCGCGCATGCGGCGGAGGTTCGCGCCCGGGTACCTGCCGGTCGCCTTGACCTTCGCCAGCATGGCGGCGGCCTCGGCGCGCGTGCGGCCCGCGTAGACGGCCATGAACTGCCGGCCCTCGGCGACGCCCGAGTAGTAGACCGCGCCGGGGTCGTAGCAGCGCGTCGAGAAGACCTTGTGGCGCGGGAAGAGCTCCTGCGCTTCGAGCCGCTCCGCCTCGGGGACGAAGACGTTGCAGTCGGCGCCCTGGCTGGGGTCTTTCACACTGCGGAGGATGACGGCGTAGAACGGCTCGGTCTCGGCGATGACCCAGGTCGCCGTCGGCACGCGGAACTGGAGCTCATGGGGCTCGAAATTGTTGAGCGTCCGGCAGCGCACCGTCGGGTCGGGGCAGAGGGTCCAGCCAGCGCCGCGCCCCCGCCTCTGGGCCGCGGCCGGCGCCAGCCCGGCCGTAATCGCCAGCGCGAGGGCGCAGAGGAGTCGTGTTTTACTCATCAGGTTTTACGGTCCCTTAAAAGCGCCCGGCGGCCGGTGAGCTTTCCACTCACCGGCCGCCGGGGCCGCCGCGTCAGTTATCTGGCGGAGAGGGTGGGATTCGAACCCACGGTACGGTTCCCCGTACACAGCATTTCCAGTGCTGCCAGTTCAACCACTCCTGCACCTCTCCGAAAGGGCAAAAGGTAGAGCGAAAACGCGGGAATTGCCAGGAATTCAAACAAGCCGCGGCAGTCAAAGCATAGCTTATCCCCGCCGCTCCTGTCACGTCATCGCGCCGAGGCGGGGGAAGGCGGCGGCCGTTACTTCGTCTTAATCGGCACGCGGAGCGTGAGCGCGCCGACCCACTGGCCGGGGTTGTTGGTGTCCGCGAAGAACTGCGGGGTGAAGTTCGTGTGGCAGAGCGCGCAGCTCGTGTGGAAGCTGTTGCTGAGGGCGACGGAGCGGCGGTAGTACCACTGGTTGCCGTGGCGCTCGACGGTCGTGTTCGGCTTGCCCTGGAGCGCGAGCGCCAGCGACTCCTGCTCGAACTGGTCGCTCGGGACGTTGTTGTTGCCGCCGAGGAGCGGGTCGGCGTTGCCGATGAGACGGATGTCACGGTTCGCGTCGTGGAAGAGGAGCGAGACGGCCAGCTTGCCATGCTCGACGTTCTCCGGCGTCGTCTCGCCGAACTCCTGGAGCAGCGCGGCGAAGACCTCGGCCTGGAGGAGGTCGGCGGTCTGCACGGCGAACTCCTTCTGCTGGTCGGTGGGGGGGTCGTTGTTGACGCGGCCGAAGACGACGAGGCTGGCGACGGCGATGAGGACGACCAGCGCGGCGACTCGCTTGATTTTCAGTTGGCGCATGAGCTTTCTCCTTTTCGCGGGAAGTGGTTTCCCCTTGTCGGTGGGCGTTCAGACGGCGGTGGTGCCGTCGTCGGGGGCGCCGGCCGGAATTTCAGACGCCTCGATACGTAACGCGAGCTTCTGCGGCGGGAGGGATCAAAATTTTTCCGCGGCGGAGATTTTTTTGAAAAAGTCTTCGGGCGGGCGCCGACGCAATTACGCCGTCGGCGCCCGCCCTGCTCT
>DATHBF010000256.1:0-4367 GCA_035296285.1 Pyrinomonadaceae bacterium
CGAGCAGGGCCGCGTCATCTCGGCCAAGGCGACGAACGGCAACGCGATGCTGTATGCCGCCGCCGTCCGGGCCGCCTATCAGGCGCGCTTCACGCCGACGACGCTCAGCGGCCAGCCCGTCAAGGTCTCCGGCGTCATCACCTACAACTTCCTCCTCCACTAAACAGAAGGTGTCGGGTGTCAGGTGCCGGCTGCCGGGTTAAAGCGACTTGTCTTTACCGGCGCCCGTCACCCGACACCCGTCACCCTTTCTGCCATCCGGTCTTTTCGGCGGGGCCGCCCCTCTAACCTTCGTAGACTCGCGGCACGCGCGCGCTGACGCCGCAGGTCATCTCGTACGAGATGGTGCCCGCCGTCCGCGCCAACTCCTCCGCCGGGAGCGAGAGTTCGCCGTCGGAGCCGAAGAGCGTTACAACGTCTCCCAGCTCGACGCCGGGCACGTCGGTCACGTCAACCAGCGTCAGGTCCATCGAGACGCGGCCGACGACCGGCGCGAAGCGGCCGCGCACGATGACGCGCCCGCGGTTCGAGAGAGCGCGCGCGTAGCCGTCGTGGTAGCCCGCGGGCAGCGTCGCCACCAGCGTCTCGCGCTCGACCTCGAACGCGCAGCCGTAACCGAGCGTCTCGCCCGGCAGCACGCGCTTCAGGAGCGTGACGCGCGTCCGCAAAGACATGACTGGCCGCAGCGCGGGCGGCTCAGCGAGCGGCGGCAGCACGTCGCGCCAGAGCCCGTAGAGCACGCCGCCGGGCCGCACCATCTGGCAACGCGCCTCCGGGTGCGCGAGCGCCGCCGCCGAGTTCGCCGCGTGCTCCAACTCCGGCCTGTGACCGCGCTCGCGGAACAAGGCGACCGCACTCCGAAAGCGCCCCAACTGCTCCTGCGTGAAGCAGTCGCGGCCCGGCTCGTCGGCCGCCGCGAAGTGCGTCATCAGACCTTCGACGCGCACGTTCCTTAAGGCCGACAGCCTCTCCGCGAACTCGCCCGCCTCCGCGAAGCGCACGCCGAGCCGCCCCATCCCCGTGTCGATCTTGACGTGGACGTTCGCCACGACGCCCGCGTCGCGCGCCGCGCGGTCGAACGCCTCGGCCATGTCGAGCCGGTAGACGACGGGCGTCACGTTCTCGCTCAGGCACGCCGCCGCCTGCCCTTCCCAGAAGCCGCCGAAGCTCAAAACGCGCCCGCCGACTCCCCCGCGCCGCAGCGTGAACCCCTCCTCAGGCGACGCCACGCCGAACCACTCCGCGCCCTCCGCCTCAAGCCTCCGCGCGCACGCGGCCGCGCCGTGCCCGTAGGCGTCCGCCTTGACGACGCCCATCACGCGCACGCCCGCGCCCACGCGCCCGCGCACCGCGCGGTAGTTCGACGCCAGCGCCTCCAGGTCCACCGCCGCCCACGTCGGGCGCCGGCCCCCCAAGACTTTCTCTGTTTCAGACACGGCTACGGAGTCTCACACAAAAGCGCGGCCGCCGGAAGGCCCGGCGGCCGCGCGACAGAACTTCCACCTTCCCGACGACCCGGCCCACGCCTACTCGCGCCACAAGTCCTCGAAGCGCGTGAACTCCTTGATGAAGGCGAGGCTGATGGTGCCCGTCGGCCCGTTGCGCTGCTTGGCGATGATGATGTCGGCCTTGTTCGAGTTCTCCTCGGTCGCGTTGTAATACTCCTCGCGGTAGATGAACCCGACCACGTCGGCGTCCTGCTCGATGGCGCCGCTCTCGCGCAGGTCGGAGAGCTGCGGCCGGTGGTCGGTGCGCGACTCGGCGGCGCGCGAGAGCTGCGAGAGGGCGATGACGGGCACCTGCAACTCTTTGGCGAGGCCCTTCAGGTCGCGGGAAATCTGGGACACCTCCTGCTGCCTCGACTCGATGCGGCGGCCGCCGCCCGACATCAGTTGCAGGTAGTCGACGATGATGAGGTCGAGTCGCCTCTGCTCGGCGGCGAGGCGGCGGGCCTTCGCGCGCATCTCCAGCACAGAGATGCCCGGCGTGTCGTCCACGAAGATTTTCGCCTCCGACAACGTCCCGAGCGCGCCCGCCAGTCGCGCCCACTCGTCGCGCGACAGATACCCGCTGCGGAAGCGGTGCGCGTCCACCCTCGCCTCAGACGAGAGCATGCGCATCACCAGAGACTCCTTCGACATCTCCAGCGAGAAGATGCCGACGACCGCCCCCGCCTTGATGGCCGCGTTCTGCGCGATGTTCAGACAGAACGCAGTTTTGCCCATGCTCGGCCGGGCGGCGATGATGACGAGGTCGGACTGCTGGAGGCCGGAGGTCTTCTGGTCGAGGTCGTGGAAGCCGGTGGTGAGGCCGGTGAGCATGACGGTGCGGCCGGCCATCTCCTGCACCTTGTCGAGGAGTGCGTCGGCGACGGGCTTGACGTGGGAGAAGCCCTGGCGGGTGCGCTCGTCGGCGAGGGCGAAGATCATCTGCTCGGCGTGGTCGAGGATGATGTGGGCCTCGTCCTCGCCCTCCAGCGCCTCGCTCGTAATCTTGTTGGCGACCTTCACGAGCTGCCGCATCAGCGAGTGGTCCTTGACGACCTTGGCGTAGCCGGCGAGGTTGGCGAAGTGCGGCAGGCCGTAGGAGAGCTCGCTGATGAAGGCGACGCCGCCGACCTGTTCGAGCGTCCCGTCGCGGCGCATCTCCTCGCCCAGGAGGATGGGGTTGATCTCGCCGGCCGTGCGCTCCGAGAGGGAGATCATGGAGCGGAAGACGAACTGGTGGGCGCGGACGTAGAAGTCGTCGGGCCGGAGGAGTTCGATGGCCTGGTTGACTAAGGAGTTGTCGAGGAGGATGGAGCCGAGGACGGCGCGCTCGGCCTCCGCGCTGTGCGGGAGCGGGCGCTCCAACATCTGTTCGCGCGTGCCGTCGAATGTGAATGATGCCATCGGGAGTTCTTGCTGTGGAAAACTGTGGTCGCGCGGGCACAAGAATGCGCGCACCCGCGTGTCGCCTCGAAACCCCTTTGGGGCCGAGGAGCGCGCGAGGGGTGCGCGCCGCCGCCTTTATACTACAAGGCCCGGGCCGCGGCAATGGTCATGTTGGCAGACCGGAGAATTAACACAGAGGGCACGGGGGGCTCACAGAGGGCACTGAGGAAAGACGGATTAGAGATTTGAGATTTGAAACCTCTAATTTGTCTTCCTCTGCGTGCCCTGTGAGTCCTCCGTGCCCTCTGTGTTGAAAACCGCCTGTCGTCTATTCTTCGGCCGCGGCCGGTCCGTCGGTCGCCGCGGCTGCTTCGGCCGCGGGCGCCTCCGCGGGTGCTGCTGCTGCGGCGGCGGCCGTCTCGGCCCCGCCCTCGCCGCGGACGGCAACGGGTATCTCGACCACGACCTCGCGGTGGAGGCGGACCGAGACGGTGTGGTCGCCGGTCTCCTTGATGGGCTCGGGCAGGAGGATGCGGCGGCGGTCCATCTCGTAGCCCTTCTCCTTGAGCGCGTCGGCGATGTGCATCGCCGTCACCGAGCCGTAGAGCAGGCCGTGCTCGCCGACCTTGCGCTCGAAGGTGAGCCGGAGGTTCTGGAGCAGCGCGGCCTGGCCCTCGGCCGAGGAGCGCTCGCGCGCCTCCTTCTTCAGGAGGGCGGCGCGCTCGGCCTCGATCTGCTTGACGTTGCCGGCGGTCGCCTCGACGGCGAGCTTGCGCGGCAGCAGGAAGTTGCGCGCGTAGCCGGCGCGCACGCGCACGATCTCGCCGCGGGCGCCGAGGTTGTCCACGTCCTCGCGCAGCAGTACGTTAGTCGTTGCCATCTCTCGTGTACCTCCTCTTAGTCCGCCGTGTACGGCAGCAGCGCGATGTTGCGCGCGCGCTTGATGGCCTCGGCCAGCATGCGCTGGTGCGGCGTGCAGACGCCCGAGATGCGCCGCGGCAGGATTTTGCCGCGCTCCGGGATGAAGCCCTGGAGGAGCCTCACGTCCTTGTAGTCAATGATGTCAACCTTGTCCACGCAGAAGCGGCAGACCTTGCGCCGCCGCATGCGGCCGCGGCCGCCGGGCCGCCCCCCGCCACCGCCCCCCGGCCTTCCTGCCGGCGAGTCGTCGTCCGCGTCGAAGTCGCGTTCCCTCGAAATGTTTCTCGACATGATTCCTCTTCAACCTTCCTGAAAACTTTTAAAAAGGAAGACGCCCCGCGGGCCGCCTTACGCCTCGTCGTCGGCCGGGGCCGGGCCGCGCCCGCCGCCCGCCGCCGCGGCAGCCGCCGCGTGCGGACCCTTGCTGGCCTTGCGCGTGCGGCGCTCCCTGAGCTTCTCGGCGCGGCGGCGCTCCTCGTCCACGCGCACGGTCAGGTAGCGGATGACCTGGTCGCTGACGCGCATGCGGCGCTCAAGCTCGGCGATCTCGCGGCCCGTGCCCTCGACCTCGAA
>DATHBF010000257.1:0-5239 GCA_035296285.1 Pyrinomonadaceae bacterium
TCTCGCACAGCCAGGACACGGCCGGCCCGATGGCCCGCACGGTCGCCGACGCCGCCGCCCTCCTCGGCGCCATCGCCGGCCACGACCCGCGCGACCCGGCCTCGAAGGACACGCGCACGCACGGCGACCGCGCGCTCGCCCTGCTCGACTTCACCAACTACCTCGGCGACGGCGGCCTGAAGGGCACGCGCATCGGCGTCGCGCGCAAGTTCTTCGGCTTCAACGACCGCGTGGACAAGCTGATGGAGGAGGCCGTCTCGGCCCTGAAGAGTCTGGGCGCGACCGTCGTTGACCCGGCCGACCTGCCGACGCACGGCAAGATGGACGCGCCCGAGTTCGAGGTGCTGCTCTACGAGTTCAAGGCCGACCTCAACAAGCACCTCGCCGGCCTCCCGCCCGGCGACCACCCCCGCACGCTCAAGGCCCTCATCGAGTTCAACGAGCGCCACCGCGACCGCGAGATGCCCTACTTCGGCCAGGAGCTTTTCATCCGCTCCGAGGCCAAGGGTCCGCTCACCGAGCCGGCCTACAAAAAGGCCCTCCGCGATAGCAAGCTGCTCTCGCAGGCGCAGGGCATCGACGCCGTCATGCGCAGGAACAACCTGCACGCCCTCGTCGCCCCGACGGGCGGCCCCGCCTGGACGACCGACCTCGTCAACGGCGACCACTTCACGGGCGGCAGCTCCACCCCGGCGGCCGTCGCCGGCTACCCGAACGTGCAGGTCCCGGCCGGCTTCGTCTACGGCCTCCCCGTCGGCATCTCCTTCTTCGGCCGCGCCTACAGCGAGCCCCACCTCATCCGCATCGCCCACGCCTACGAGCAGGCGACCAGGCACCGCCGCCCGCCGCGCTTCCTCCCCGACGCGGACCTCACTTCGTGACAGAGTGCGGAAAATTGTCACCCGCCGGGTGACAGGAAAAGTCAAAAGTGAAGACGAGGGGTGCGCCTCTTCACTTTTGACTTTTGACTTGTGCCGTCTAAAAGGCGAGAGGCCCGCATGTGGCGCGGGCCTCGAATAGATTTGATTTTTGATGGGAATGCTCGGCGGGGGGCTGGCGTAGCGGCAGGCCACGCTCAGGGGTGTGGTGGCGGCGGGGTCACGGTTTAACTTCGTCCGTGCTTGCCGCTGTTCCTGAAAGCACCCCGCGTGCCATCCATTTTAGCCCCGCCGGTCCTCCGCCCTCCTGAAAGGGTGTTGGAAGCGCGGCACCAGCCCCGCCCGCCGCTCGATGGCGTAGATGCGCACGCCCTCGCGCTCCTCCGTCCAAATCTTCCGCAGGTCCAGCAGCTCGCTGATGGTGAAGCCGAGGTTGTCGTCGTTGATCTTCAAGGCCGCGCGCAGCTCGTCCCAGGTGCGCGCCCCGCCCTGCAAGGCGTCCAGGAGCCTCTGCTGCCGCATCGTCGTCGCCGACCCCTGTCCCGGCTTTGTCATGCCTCCACCTCCGCCGTGCATGATAATTTGTTCCCCCTCCCCGCGTAAATGCATTCCGGCGCCGCGCGCTGTATAATCCACGTTTCGTGCCGAGCACGCATTCTTGCCTGTGGGAGTCTATTGCAGCGGATGATTAACTTCGAGACTTCGCCGGAGCACTACCGGCACTGGAGGCTCTCGGTCGAGGGCGCGGTCGCGACGCTCTCGATGGACGTGCAGGAGGACGCCACGCTCTTCGAGGGCTACAAGCTCAAGCTCAACTCCTACGACCTCGGCGTTGACATCGAGCTGGCGGACGCCGTCCAGCGCCTCCGCTTCGAGCACCCGGAGGTGCGCGCCGTCGTCGTCACCAGCCTCAAGCCCCGCATCTTCTGCGCGGGCGCCAACATTTACATGCTCGGCTCCTCCTCGCACGCCTTCAAGGTCAACTTCTGCAAGTTCACCAACGAGACGCGCTGCTCCATCGAGGACGCCTCCTTCCACTCCGGCCAGCGTTACGTCGCGGCCCTCAACGGCACGGCCTCCGGCGGCGGCTACGAGCTCGCCATCGCCTGCGACGAGATTTATCTCGTTGACGACGGCAACTCCGCCGTCTCGCTCCCCGAAGTCCCTCTGCTCGGCGTGCTGCCCGGCACGGGCGGGCTCACCCGCCTCGTGGACAAGCGCAAGGTGCGCCGCGACCGCGCCGACGTGTTCTCGACCCTCGCCGAAGGCTTGAAGTCCAAGCGCGCGCAGGAGTGGGGCCTGATCGACGGCTACTTCCCCACCAGCAAGTTCCAGGACGGCATGCGCGAGCGCGTCGAGCAGATTCTCGCCGAGACGGACGGGACGCCCGGCGGCGGCCCCGGCATCAAGCTCCGGCCCCTCGAAGTCGAGGCCACGGACGCGGGCCGCGAATACAGGTACGTCACCGTGCGCTGCCACCGCGAAGGCCGCTACGCCGACCTCACCGTGCGCGGCCCCGAAGCCGGCCTGCCGACCTCGCCCGAAGAGATTCACAGGCTCGGCGACTCTTACTGGCCGCTGCGCGCCTACCGGGAGCTGGACGACGCCCTGCTTCACCTGCGCGTCAACGAGCCCGAGATCGGCTTGGTCTGCCTGCGCACCGAAGGCGACGCGAAGAACGTTCTGGCGGTTGACGAAACGCTCGCCGCCAACCGCGACCACTGGCTCGTCCGCGAGACCGTCCTCCACATGGCGCGCGTGCTGCGCCGGCTCGACCTGACGGCCAAGAGCTTCTTCGCCCTCGCCGAGCCCGGCTCCTGCTTCGCCGGCAACCTGCTCGAACTCCTGCTCGCCTCCGACCGCGGCTACATGCTCAACGACCCGGACCGGCCCGTCGGGCTTGCGACGAGCGAGCTGAACTCGGGCGCGCTGCCGATGTCGAACGGCCTCTCTCGCCTCGCCTCTCGCTTCCTCGCCGAAGCCGGCCGCGCCAGGGAAGTGCTCACGCACGAAGGCCCCTTCGACGCCGAGGGGGCCGAAGAGGCCGGCCTCGTCACCTTCGCCCCCGACGACCTCGACTGGGAGGACGAAGTCCGCGTCGCCATCGAAGAGCGCACGTCGCTCAGCCCGGACGCGCTGACGGGCATGGAAGCGTCTTTGCGCTTCGCCGGCCCCGAGACGCTCGACACCAAAATCTACGGCCGCCTGACGGCCTGGCAGAACTGGATTTTCCAGCGCCCCAACGCCGTCGGCCCGCAGGGCGCTTTGACCAACTACGGCAAGCCCACGCAGCCGCAGTTCGACTACAAGAGAACCTGAAGGGGACCGAAAGGCTTTTTATGGAGTTACACGAGCGGATTCCTAACAACGTCAACCTGTCGCAGGACAAGCGGCTCCAGCGGGCGCTTGAGAAGTGGCTGCCGAACTACCTCGAATGGTGGCGCGAGATGGGACCCGAGGGCTTCCAGGAGAAGGACGTGTGGCTGCGCACGGCCGTCTCGGTCGAGGCCGACGGCTGGGCCCACTTCGACTACGTGCGGATGCCCGACTACCGCTGGGGCATCTTCTTGAAGCCCGCCGAGCCGGACGCGCGCGTCGGCTTCGGCGAGAACATGGGGCAGCCCGCCTACCAGGAGGTGCCCGGCGAGTTCCGCAACGCCCTGCGCCGCATCGTCGTCACGCAGGCCGACACGGAGCCCGCCTCCGTCGAGCAGCAGAGGCTTCTCGGTCAGACCTGCCCGTCCCTGTACGACCTTCGGAATCTCTTCCAGGTCAACGTCGAGGAGGGCCGCCACCTCTGGGCGATGGTCTACCTGCTCCACGGCTACTTCGGCCGCGACGGGCGCGACGAGGCCGACGCGCTGCTCGAACGCCGCTCCGGGAACCCCGACAAGCCGCGCATCCTCGAAGCCTTCAACCAGCCCTGCGACGACTGGCTCAACTTCTTCTGCTTCACGATGTTCACCGACCGCGACGGCAAGTACCAGCTCTCGGCCCTCGCCGAGTCGGGCTTCGAGCCGCTGGCGCGCACCTGCCAGTTCATGCTCACCGAGGAGGCGCACCACCTCTTCGTCGGCGAGACGGGGGTGGGGCGCGTCGTCAGGCGCACCGCGCAGTTGATGAAGGAGAACCCGGACGAGGACGTGCGCACCTTGGGCGGCATCCCCTTCGAGATCATCCAGCGTTACATCAACTACTGGTTCTCCTACTCGCTCGACCTCTTCGGCGGCGAGATCAGCTCGAACGCCGCCGACTTCTTCGCCGCCGGCCTCAAGGGCCGCTACCAGGAGCAGAAGAAGTACGCCGAGCACCTCATCCGTGAAGACAGCTTCCGCCTCTCCGTCGTCGAGGACGGCCGCCTCGCCGAGCGCGAGGTGCCGATGCGCAACGCCCTCAACGAGGTGCTGCGCGGCGAGTACGTCCGCGACTGCGAGCGGGCGTTGGAACGCTGGAACAAGTTCATCGCCGAAGAGGGCGTCTCGCACCAGCTGCGCCTGCCCTCCACCCGCTTCCACCGCCACGTCGGCGAGTACGCCGGCCACTTCTTCGACCTCGACGGCCGACTGATTACCGAAGAAGAGTTCGAGCGCCGCCGCGCCGACTGGCTCCCCGCGGACGACGACCGCGCCTACGTCCAATCCCTCATGCACCCCGTCACCGAACCCGGCAAGATCGCCAACTGGATCGCCCCCCCCGCGCAGGGCATCAAAGGCAAGCCCTTCGAGTTCGAGTACGTCCGGCTTTAAAGGCGTTCTCGACACAGAGCACCCAGGGGGCACGGAGAAAGACATGAGTTTTTCTCCGTGCCCTCCGCGTATCGTTAGCGGGCCGCCGCCCTTTGCCTTTTACCCCCCGCCTTTGTATTCTTCGGCCTGTTCAATCAACCCCGAAAGGCGAGGGCGAAGCGGACGCCGAGAGGCGGACGCGGCTGTTCATTTACACCTTGACGACGAACACGCAGGCGACGGTGATGAAGTTCGGCGGCACCTCCGTCGAGGACGCGCGCGCGTTCCGGCGCGTGGCCGAACTCGTCGGGCGCGAGCGCGGACAGAAGCCGGTCGTCGTCGTCTCGGCGATGAGCCGCTTCACGGACGCGCTGCTCGCAGCCTTCGACGCCGCGGCCTCGGGCGAGGGCGCTTCGGCGCTCGCGCGGCTCGAAGAACATTTCACGCGCCACCTGGAAGTCCTGCGCGAGCTTGCCGCCGGGGGCTCGGGCGCCGGGGAGTTCGAAGAGCTTCTGCTGGACGCGCGCCGGCAGATAGGAGGGGCGTTCGCGCAGGCCGCCGCGGGCGAGCGCCCGGCGGCGCTGCTGCAAGACGCGGTCGTCTCGCGGGGCGAGCTTCTGTCGTCGGCCCTGCTCG
>DATHBF010000258.1:0-14895 GCA_035296285.1 Pyrinomonadaceae bacterium
CGGCGGCCGCCGAGGCGCGCGCCGACGTGAAGATCAAGTCGAAGCAGACGACGCAGGGGCAGACCTACGAGAACACGACCTACATCAAGGGCAAGCGCCAGCGCACCGAGCAGATAGGCGGGCAGATGGTCATGATCCAGCAGTGCGACCTGCGGCGCGACCTCCAGCTCATGCCGCAGATGAAGACTTACACCGTCCGCCCCTACGAGACGGGTGCCGCGGCCGACGCGGGCGCGGGCGCGTCGAACGCCTCGGACACGCGGACGACGACCGAGCGGACGCGCGGCGGCCTCGTCACCATGACCGTCACGACCCGCGACACCGGCGAGCGCAAGCAGATGTTCGGCCACACCGCCCGCCGCATCATCACCACCATCGAGACGAAGTCCTCGCCCGACTCGTGCTCGCCCGTCAACAGCAAGATGGAGACCGACGGCTGGTACATAGACGCCGCCTTCGCCTTGCAGTGCGACACGGAGCGCGCGGGCGCCTACCGCAACTACCAGCAGCGCGCCGGCTGCCAGGACCGCTACGAGACGAAGCAGGTCGGCACGGCCAGGCGCGGCTACCCCGTCTGGGAGAAGATGACCATGTACGGCGAGGACGGCCGCGAGAGCTTCTCGACCGTCAACGAGGTCGTGGAGCTTTCGCAGGCGACGCTCGACGCCGCGCTCTTCGAGGCCCCGGCCGACTACCGCGAGGTCAAAGACTTCTCCGGCGCCTCGCTGGCGGGCGCGATGTCGGGGGGCGCCGCCGACTCGGACGACGACGACAACGCCGGTGCGGCCGCGCGGCCTTCCGCCGGCCCCGGCATGGCGGCGAACGTCCCGAGCATGGCCGCCCAGCCGGCCGCGCAAGCCGCGAGCGAACTCGGCGCTAAGAAGCCGGGCGTGGTGCGGCTCGGGCTAGCGTCCGTGAAGACCGGGGGCGTCGGCGAGGGGATGAACGGCGCGGACCTCGCGGCGGCCGTGAGGAACACGCTGGCCGGGTACCTGAAGGGGGCGGCCGTCGAGCTGGTGCAGCTCGAAGCCATGCTGCCCTCGCAGGTCGAGACGGAGGCCAGACAGAAGGAGTGCGACTTCGTCGTCTACGCCAGCGTCTCGCACAAGAAGGGCGGCGGCGGCTTCGGCGGGATGTTCGGCAAGGTGGTGGCGCCGGCCGTCGGGCAGGTCGGCATCGGCCACACCGGCAGCACGGCCGGCAACATCGCGGGGCACGCGGCCACCAACGCCGTCGTCACCGCGGGCGAAGTCTCGGCCAACGTCAAGCAGAAGGACGAGCTGACGCTCGACGTGCGCGTGCAGGCGCCGGGCGGCGCGGCCGCCGCCGCCTCGAAGCAGTTCAAGGGCAAGGCCAGGTCGGCCGGCGAAGACATCATCACGCCCGTCGTCGAGCAGGCCGCTCAGCTCATCCTCGACTCGGCAAGGCTGTAACAAGTCGGAGCTTAAAAACCGAAGCGGGGGCGCGAATCAACTTCGCGCCCCCGCTTTCGCCTGCTCGGCACTCACCGCGTCCCGCCGCCGCCGGCCGCCGGCTCGTAAACCTCCACCTCGATAATGCTGAGGGTGCCTTTCGCCCCGCCCTTGCCGGCGGCCGACTGCGGGTCGGGCGTGCCCGGTATCTCGATGATGTTGCCGAAGGCGTCGCGGTTGCTGGCGCTGCCCGTCAGCTCCACCCTGAGGCTGCGGCCCGCGACGGGCGGGAAGACGAAGGTCACGTAGCCGAGGCTGCGCGGCGTGCTCCCCTCGAAGACCACGCGGTCGTCAACGAGGATGCGGACCGGGTACGACTGCGTGCGCCAGCCCGTGAGCTTGAGCGCCACCTCGCCGACCGTCGCCTGCCGGCCGAAGTCGTACCTGACCCAGCCGTTCGCGAGCCTCCCGTCGCTCGCCCACGCCGTCGTCTCGTCGTCGTCGAAGCTGGCCGAGACCTTCTCGGCGTTCGCGCCCGCCGCCCCGGCCGCCACCTTCAAGGGCAGGCGCGTCACGACGTAAGACGGCCCCGCGGGCGTCGGGCCGCGCCCGAGGTAGGAGGGCAGCCCGTCGCCGGGCATCTCCCGCGAAAGGCCGTCGGTCCCCGCCGCGGGGCGCGAGACGATCTCGACGGACGCGGGCCTCAGCCCTTCGGCGGCCGCGCGCACGAAGACCTTACCCGCCCTCGCCGTCGAGCGGAGGATAACGCGGTTGACGCCGTTCTCTACGGGCAGGCTCTTCGAGAGGACGTGGTTGTCCGGCCCCTGCGCGATGCCGCCGCGCCACTCGGCCGGCCCTTCGAGCGTGAAGTTAATCATGTCGAGCGCCGTCGGGCAGCGGTTGCCCTCGGCGTCAACGACCTCCACGTCAACGAGCGCCACGTCGGCCCCGTCGGCGCGCAGGCCCTTCGGCCCGGTGCGCGCCGTCAGCCGCACGGCGGCGGGCCGGCCTGCCGTCTTCTTCGACGCCTCCACGACCTTCCTGCCCGCGGAGTCGTAGCCGACGGCCCTGACCGTGCCGGGCTGCCACCCGACGCTCTTAAAGGTGTGGAGGAAGCGGCTCGACCGCTCGCCCGCGCCGAGCGACTTGTCGTTGACGAACAGCTCGACCTTGTCGGCGCTTGAGATGACGTAGACGTTCTTCCTCGTCCCCGGCCGGTAGTTCCAGTGGCCGACGACGTGAGCGCGCGCCTTCTCCACGTCAACCCAGCCGTCCCACATCACCTGATGCGCGTAGAAGCCGTCCTTGGGGAGCCTGACGGCGTCCACCTCGCCGCTCCGGCGGTAGTTCTCGGCCCCGCGGTGGTGCGTGTTCGAGTCGCTGAAGACGATGTTGACGCCGCCCGAGCTGACGCGCTCGCCCGTGCCCGGCCGCTCGCGCCAGTAGTCGTACCAGCGGACGACGTTCTCTATCGCGTGCGAGTCCTGATTGCGGTTGTAGGCGGAGGCGTCCTGCCCCTGGTGCAAGGGGCCTTCGCCGTCCTTGTGGTAGGGCGGCGAGAACTCGTCCCAGTATTTCCTTAAAGCCTCGTCGCGCGAGTACTCCATCGCCCAGAAGGGGAGCCGCGCGCTCTTGTTGATGTAAAGCATCTCGCCGCCGTACTCGGCCACCCGGCTGTTGAGCATCTCGCGCGAGCCCGAGGCGCGGCCGCCGTGCGGGTCGAAGCGGTCGCGCAACTCTTTCATCTGGCGCATGTGCTCTTCGCTGACGCCCTTGTTGCCCGCCTCGTAGAAGACGACGGAGGGGTTGTTGCGGTTATAAATTATCGCGTCGCGCATCACCTCCAGCCGGTGCTCCCAGCGGCGGCCGTCAACGTCCTTCTCGGAGTCGCCTGCGGGCAGCGCCTGCAAGAGCCCGACGCGGTCGCACGACTCCACGTCCTGCTTCCAGGGCGCGACGTGCATCCAGCGGACGAGGTTCGCGCCCGACTCGACCATCATGCGGTTGCTGTAGTCGCTCAGCCACGCCGGCACGGCCGAGCCGAGCGCGGGCCACTCGTTGGTGCTGCGCTGCGCGTAGCCCTTCATCTGGATGACGCGGCCGTTGAGCTTCACGAGCCCCGAGCCGAACTCGGTCTTGCGGAAGCCGGTGCGCGTCGTGACGACATCGACCGCCCGGCCGCCCTCCTTCAGAATCGTGTGTACGTCGTAGAGGTAGCCGTAGCCCCAGCTCCAGAAGTTGAGGCCGTCGAGCTTCGCCGACGCCGTGACGACTTTCGTCTCGCCGGGCGCGAGCGCGTGCCGGCCCCCGTCAACCCTCTTGACGACGCGCCCCGCGGCGTCTTCCACGACGACCTCGTAACTGAGAGTCCTCGCCGCGGCGCCTTCGTTCCTGACCTGCGACTCGGCGGTGACGGTCGCCGACCGGCCGCGGATATCGAAGTCGCGGGCGTGGACGTAGACGCCGGTGGTGCCGAGGTTCGTGTAGAGCGGGAGCGTCTGGTGCAGCTTGTCCGTGACGTGGAGGGAGACGTTCTTGTTGATGCCGCCGTAGTTGGCGTAGAAGTTTCGGTCGTTCCACTGGAAGGCCGAGCCCGTCGCCTTCTCCTTGTAGTCCCAGGCGTTGTCTATGCGCGCGGCCAGGACGTTCTCTTCCGGGGCGGGCCGGAGCGCGTCGGTAATGTCGAAGCCGAAGGCCGTGATGCCGTTCTCGTGGCGGCCGATCTGTTTGCCGTTGAGGTAGAACTCGCCGGCCTGCCTGATGCCCTCGAATTCGAGAAAGACCTTCCGGCCTTCGGCGTCGGGAAGCCGGAAGCGTTTGCGATACCAGACGACGCCGGTCGAGAGGTCTTTGATGTCCTTCCTGAAGGCGTCGTCCTCGTTCCACGCGCGCGGCAGCGTCACGTCCTTCCACGCGGAGTCGTCGAAGCCGGGCTCCTCCGCGCCCTTCGCGTCGCCGACGAAGAGCTTCCACCCCGAGTTGAAGTTGTACTCCGCCCGCCGGCTCGCGGGCGGGTCGTAGGCGAAGACCACGCACGAGACGCACAGCAGCGCCAGCCAGCTTTGAATGAATAGACGTTTCATTTCGGGCGGGTTCGATAGGCTAAGCGGCTGGGCGGCGTCGCGACGCGCGCTTCACGTTCTGGCGCGTCGCCTTTTCGCCCTGCTCTTGGTCGTCTTCTTCGCGGGCGCGGCCGTGGCTTTGGGGGCCGTGCCGTCCGTCGGCGGGTTGGCCTTGAGGTCGCCGGAAGAGTCGGGCGGGGCCGCCCGCGGCGTCTCCTGTGCTTCGGGGGCCTTGCTCATCCCCGCCTCTTCGACCGCGCCGCGCGCCTCAAGCCAGGCGTTCCAGCCGCCGAGGAGCGCGCGCACCCGCGTGTAGCCTTTGCCCTGTAGTATCTGCGCCACACGGGCGCTGGAGTGTTCGCTCAGTCAAGCGCAGTAGGTGATGACCTCGCGGTCGCGCGGCACTTCCGAGAGCCGCGACTCGACCTGGTCAACGGGAATGACGACCGCGCCCTTCACGACGCGCCCCGGTCCCGACCGCACGTCTATGACGAAGGGCGGGTTCGCGCCCGCGAGCAGCGCCTTCAGCTCTTCGACCGTGACGCGGCCGACGCCGTCCGAGGGCGCCTCCTGCGCCAGAGCGGTCCCGCACAAAAGGGCGGCGGCTAAAAAGGCCAGAAAGATTCTTCGCTTCATGATTCACTCCGTCAAAGTTGAGAGGCCCGAAGGGGGAGTCGGCGTGATTATAGCAGGTCAGCCGCCGTGTCGCGGGCCGAGCGCCGAGCGGGCGGCGAGCGCGGAGCGGGCGGCCTCGGCCGGCGTCGGGGCGAGCGCGGTGAGGTGGCCCATCTTGCGGCCCGGCCGCGCCTCGGTCTTGCCGTAGAGGTGAAGCTTGACGTTGGGGAGGGCTGCGGCCGCGCGCCAGTCGGGCTCGCCGCGCTCCCAGAGGTCGCCGAGCAGGTTCGCCATCGCCGCCGGCCGCAAAAGCTCGGTCGAGCCGAGCGGGAGCCCGCAGACGGCGCGCAACTGCTGCTCGAACTGGCTCGTCACGCAGGCGTCGAAGGTGAAGTGGCCCGAGTTGTGCGGGCGCGGCGCAAGCTCGTTGACGAGCAGATTGTGTTCGCGCGTCAGGAAGAACTCGACGCACGTGACGCCGACCACGTCGAGCGTTTCGAGGACCGAGCGCGCTATCCCGACGGCCTCGCGCGCGACCCCTTCGGCGACGGGGGCGGGCGCGACGGAGAGGTCGAGGATGTGGCGGCGGTGCGTGTTCTCGACGACGCCGTAGTGGGCGAACTCGCCGCCCGCCCCGCGCGCCGCGACGACCGACACCTCGCGCTCGAAGTCCACGAAGGCTTCGAGCACGCACTCGCTCTCGCCCAGGTCAAGGGCCGCGCGCTCGGCGTCCCCCTCGGTCTCGATCTTCGACTGCCCCTTGCCGTCGTAGCCGAACCCCGCGGTCTTCAAGACGGCCGGCCGCCCTATCTCTTCGAGCGCCGCCCGCAGCTCCTGCGTGCCGCGGACGTGGCGGAAGGGCGCGAGGGGGAAGCCGGCGCGGGAGAGGAAGGTCTTCTCGCGCAGGCGGTTCTGCGTCGTGTAGAGGACGGAGCCGGAGGGGCGGACGGGCGCCAGTTGCGACGCCGCCTCGACGGATTCGGCCGGCACGTTCTCGAACTCGAAGGTGACGACGCGGACGCCGCGCGCGAACTCGCGCACCGCGTCGAGGTCTTCGTAAGGGCGCTGGTACTCCCTGTCTGAAATCTGGCCGGCGGGCGTGTCGGCCTCGGGCGAGAAGGTGTGGACGCGGTAGCCCATGCGGCGGGCGGCGATGGCGAACATGCGGCCGAGCTGGCCGCTGCCCAATACGCCGACGGTCGCTCCCGGCAGGATGGCGTTCATGAAGGCAGCTCGGCCTCGCGGACGCGCCGGGTCTGCTCCTCGCGGAAGCGGCGGAGCCTTTCGCGCAAGGGGGGCCGCGTGTTGGCGAGCACGGCGACGGCGAGCAGCGCCGCGTTGGTCGCGCCCGCCCGGCCGATGGCGAGCGTGCCGACGGGTATCCCTGCGGGCATCTGCACGATGGAGAGCAGCGAGTCGAGCCCCTTGAGCGCCTTGCTCTTGACGGGGACGCCGAAGACGGGCAGGAGCGTCTGCGCGGCGACCATGCCGGGCAGGTGCGCGGCGCCGCCCGCGCCCGCGATGATGACTTCGAGGCCGCGCGCCTCGGCGCCCGCCGCGAACTCGGCCATCCACTGGGGCGTGCGGTGGGCGGAGACGACGCGGCACTCGTGCGCGACGCCGAAATCCTTCAGCACGTCGGCCGCGTGGCGCATCGTCTCCCAGTCCGAAGTGCTGCCCATGACGACGGCCACGAGCGGCGCCTCCGCCCCTTCGCGCCCGCCCGCCTCGGCCGCCTTCTCTTCCCCGTTCATTTCCCTGAGTCGCACGCGTCAGTAGATGTTGAAGTTGTATTCGAGGACGACGTACTGAGAGACGGTGCGCCCGTCCTTCTGCGCCGGCTCGAATGTTATGCCCCTCGCGGCGGCGATGGCCTTCTCCGTCAGGCCGTGCGGCAAGGGTTTGACGACGGAGATGTTCGTCACCCCGCCCGTCTTGTTCAGCACCACCCTGAGGCGCACGACGCCGTTCACGTTGAACCTGCGCCCCTGCTCCGTGAAGGCCGGCTCGGGCTTGCCGGTGATGACGGCCTTCTTCGTGACCTCCGACTGCTTGAACGTTCTGTCGTAGTCAACTGGCCCGCCCTCCGTCCCCGCGCCGCCTCCACCGCTCGGCGACCCGGCGCCAATGCCTACCCCCATGCCGGAACCCGTGCCGGAACCTATGCCGGCCGCGGGCCGCCGGTCCGACGGCGCGTCGGGCGCGTCGGCCCTCAGGCGGAACGACTGGACGAACTGCTTTAGCCGCGGGTCGAGTGAGTCCTCGCCGAGCGCCGCGACGACGTAGACGCGCGGCCCGTCGGCGCAGATGAAGACGGGGCCGTCCGTCCTCTTCGAGGTGAACGTGTACTCGCGAGCCCGTTTGCCGTCGAGGCTAAACTCCCCCGCGTAGGACAGTCGGGGTGAGTCTTCCACCTTCTCTGCCTTGACCCTCTCGATTTCGGGCGCGACGAGGAGTTGCCACGCGACCTCCGCGAGCATATCGAGGCCGAGGACCCGGCCGCCGCCCTCCTTGTTCACGCCGGCCGACTGCCGGCCCGAGACGAACGGGTCATTGAGCGACCAGACGACGTAGCGCCGCCCGCTCTCGTCCGCGGCCTCGTAGCGCCGGCCTGCGACGGCGAGCCCTTCGGCCGCGACCCGCTCGGGCGAAGACGACGGCTGCCGCGGCATCTCGACGGCGAAGCCTTCGCCCGCGGGCGCGAACTTCAAGGGGGCGGGGGCGTCCTGCGCGAGGGCCGCCCGCGCGCAGAAGAGCGCGGCGAGGAAAGAGAGCGTGACGCGGGTGAGGGTCTTCATGCGGTCAGCCTTCCTTGAGGTATCGCTCGCGGAGGATGCGGACGTGGTGCGCCTCGTGGCCGGCGATGATGTAGGCCAGGGCGCGCACCGAGACCTCGTTGTCGCTGGCGACGCCGCGCCGCCCCCAAGCCTCTTCGTCGAACGAGCCGAGGAGACTCAGGGTCGCGCGGCGCACCGAGGCGAACTCTTCGATGATGTGCGGGAGCGGGCGCGAGTCGAAGTCCACGTGGCGGGAGAACGTCTCCTGGTCGAAGCCGGGCAGCGGCGTCTGGTCGCCGCGGGCGAAGCGCAGCGCCCTGTAGGCGAAGACGCGCTCGCTGTCGATGATGTGGCCGACCAGCTCCTTGACGCTCCACTTGCCGGGCTCGTAGGAGCCGCCCGCCCGCCCCTCGTCAACGCCCGCGAGCAGCGCCAGCGTCTCATCCATCTGCCGCCCGAGCGTTTCGACCACGTCGCCCTCGGGGACGAGCGCGACGTACTTCTCGTAATAGGAGGCGTATTCGCCCGACCCGGGCTTCACCGCGGGGGCCGCTGCCGACATGTTCTCTCCTTCCGCCGCTACTCCTGCGCGTGCGAGTAGCCGGGCTTGCCGTCGAAGTTGTAGAGGTTCTCGGTCTTGATGAAGTCGAGGCCGGCCGAGGCGATGCGCGAGAGCAGGGCGGCTATCTCCTTGTTCCCTACCTCACGGCCGCCGTCGGGGAGGAAGCGGCAGCGCCAGTGGTCCGAGCAGAACGTCTCGGGGCTCCCGCCCGGCCAGACCTTGACGCCGCGGTTGGCTATCGAGACGAGCTTCAACCCCTCGCCGCCGACCTCCGAGACGGCCGCGCCCAGCTCGTCGGGCGACCCCGCGGACCAGTCGAGGTAAACGTCAACGCCCGCGACCTCCTTGTTCGTGGCCGCGGCCGAGCGCGCCATGCGGCTCGCGAAGTCGGCCCCGACGCCGCCCGCCTTGTACGTCACGGCCTTCAACTGCTCGGGCTTCTGCCCGAGGCGCGCGACGACGGCCTCGGCGAACTCGCGCGTCCCGACCTTCTCCTTGCTGACGCCCTCCGTGTAGATGTCGTAGGTGTGGACGCCCTCCTCCATCGTGCGCAGCCAGGCGTTGTGCGCGCGCTCGGCGACCTCGGTGTGGCCGAGGTGGACGAGCATCATCACCGCCCCGAGGAAGAGGCCCGAGGGGTTGGCGAGGTTCTGGCCGGCGCGGCGCGGGGCCGAGCCGTGGATGGCCTCGAACATGGCGATGTGCTCGCCGATGTTGGCCGAGCCGGCGAGGCCCACCGAGCCCGCTATCTGCGCGGCCACGTCCGAGAGCACGTCGCCGTAGAGGTTCGGCAGCACGACCACGTCGAAGTTCTCGGGCGTGTCGGCGAGCTTCGCCGCCCCGATGTCCACGATCCAGTGCTCGTTCTCGATGTCGGCGTACTCGGCGGCGACCTCGTCGAAGATCTTGTGGAAGAGGCCGTCCGTGATCTTCATGATGTTGTCTTTCGTGAAGCACGTGACCTTGCGGCGGCCGTTGGCGCGCGCGTACTCGAAGGCGTAGCGCACGATCTTCTCGGTGCCGGGCCGCGAGATGAGCTTCAGGCATTGAGTCACCTGCCCCGTCTGCCTGTACTCGATGCCGCCGTACACATCCTCCTCGTTCTCGCGCACGATGACCACGTCCATCACCGGGTGCTTCGTCGAGACGAACGGGTGGTAGGAGACGCACGGCCGCACGTTGGCGTAGAGGCCGAAGGTCTTCCTCACCGTCACGTTCAGGCTCTTGTAGCCCCCGCCCTGCGGCGTCGTGATGGGGGCTTTAAGAAAGACCTTCGTGCGCCTTAAGGAATCGAACGCCTCGGGCGCGACGCCGGCCGGGTTCCCCGCCAGATAGACCTTCTCGCCGATCTCGATCTCCTCGATGTCGAGTTGCGCGCCCGCCTCCTTCAGAATATGGAGCGTGGCGTCCATGATCTCCGGCCCGATGCCGTCGCCGCGCGCCACCGTAATCGGTGTGTTCGCCATGATGACAGATGTCCCTTTCCGCTTCCGACCTGGTTGACTGTTTGGCTTCCCCTGAGAGTGATGGAGATATAACACCGCCCGGCCGCCCGTGACAATCGTCGGGGTGCCCGTTTGACGTTCGGCGGGTGCGGCCGTAGGATGCGTGCAAACTGGTGAGTGAGGAGGTGCGGAGATGTACGAGCCGAAGCCGATAGACACTTCGGGGGTGGAGTTGCCGCCGGGGCTGCTGGGGTTGGTGGAGAGGCTGGCGGCGTCGAACCACGACAACTGGGCGCGGGGGCGGATGAAGGAGGGGTGGACTTACGGGCCGGCGCGCAACGACGAGCTGAAGCAGCACCCGGGGCTCGTGCCTTACGAGGAGCTGACGGAGTCGGAGAAGGAGTACGACCGCGTCTCCTCCGTCGAGACGCTGAAGGCCATCTACGCGCTCGGCTACCGCATCGCGCCGGCCGGCGAATAGGGGCCGCCCGGATTCTTTTACAACTTCTTAACCCGCCTCGCGGGCGCGCCCGCTTGACAAAAGTGCGCCGCCGTAATTACCTATAGCTCATCCTCATTCATTCTAATCTTTTGGAGGAAGGCCGCCGCCGGTCGGGCGGCGTAAGTGTACGAATGCCGAAGAGTGGTCATAAAGGTATCAGTCGCATTGATAGCCCGCAGAAGAAGATGCACGGGTGGTACGTCCGCGTCAGGCTCAACAACGAGACGCGGTCGAAGTTCTTCTCCGACAAGCTGCACGGGGGGAAGGACGAGGCGCTGGGGAAGGCGGTCGAGTGCCGCAACCAGTTGGAGAGGGAGATGGGCAAGCCGCGCACGGACTGGGTCGTGGTCGGCAAGAACCCGCGCAACACGACGGGCGTCGTCGGCGTCCGCCGCGCCGTCAAGAGGCACAAGGGCAAGGACGGCAAGGTCTATCTCAACGAGGTCTACGAGGTCTCCTGGAACGCCGGCCGCGAGAAGAAAGGCCGCACCTCCGTCTCCATCAAAAAGTACGGCGAGGCGGCCGCCTTCCGGCGCGCGTGCGCCATCCGCAGGCAGAAGGAGCAGTTGATGTACGGCAAGCCCGTGACGGCGAAGTGGGCCGGGGTGCTCAGCAAGGTCTGCGCCGCCTGACACGCGCTTGCAGCGGACGGCCTCGCGCCGATTTTTTTAGTTGAGGAGACCGATGCTGCCTTCCACAGAGTTCGCACCGGGGGCGGCCGAGGCGTGGCCGTCCCTGCCTTACGAGTCGTGGCGCGAGACCCGCGCGACGCTGCACATGTGGACGCAGGTCGTCGGCAAGGTGCGCCTGGCGCTCGCGCCGATGCTCAACCACTGGTGGCAGGTGCCGCTCTACGTCACCGCGCGCGGCCTCACCACCTCGCCTATGCCGCACGGCCGGAGGACGTTCCAGATTGACTTCGACTTCCTCGACCACAAGCTCGTCATCGCGTCGAGCGACGGCAGCGCGCGCGAGTTCGGGTTCATGTCGCGCACGGTCGCGGACTTCTACCGCGACCTCATGCTCCACCTGCGCGAGTTGGGGCTGGAGGTGAAAATCTGGCCGACGCCGGTCGAGATCGCCGACCCCGTCCCCTTCGAGCAGGACCGGGCGCAAAGGTCTTACGACCCCGTCCACGCCCTCCGCCTCTGGCGGGCGCTCGTGCACTCGGAGCGCGTCTTCCAGAAGTTCCGCTCCGGCTTCACGGGCAAGTGCAGCCCCGTCCACTTCTTCTGGGGCAGCTTCGACCTGGCCGTGACCCGCTTCTCGGGCCGGCCCGCGCCCGCGCACCCCGGCGCCCCCGGCGTCGCCGACTCCGTCACGCGCGAGGCGTACTCGCACGAGGTCTCCAGCGCCGGCTTCTGGCCCGGCGGAGACTCCTTCCCCGAGCCCGTCTTCTACTCCTACGCCTACCCCGAGCCCCAGGGCTTCGCCGATTACCGCGTCCGACCCGCCGAGGCTTTCTACAGCCCCGACCTCCGCGAGTTCGTCCTCCGCTACGAGGACGTGCGCCGCGCCCCCGACCCCGACGCCGCCCTCCTCGACTTCCTCCAGAGCACCTACGAGGCCGCCGCCGACCTCGCCCGCTGGGACCGCGCCGCCCTCGAACGCGTAAGATAAAAGGCGACGGGTGTCAGGGGTCGGGTTAAGAGCAACTTGTCTTAACCCGACACCTGACACCCGTCACCCGTCACCTTTTTTACGTCGTGCGGACGGCGACGCGGCGGCCCGCGACTTCGCCCTCCCAGAGCACGCGCCGCGCCTCGTGGTGCAGGCGCTTCCAGAGCGAGCCGCGCTCGTAGTCGTCGAGGTCGTTCGGCGTCAGCTCGAAGACGGAGCGCGAGGCGATGAGGACGAGCTTGCGCCGGGGCCGCGAGACGGCCACCGTCAGCCGCCGCGGCTCAAGCAGAAACTCGCTCTCGCTCTCGGCGAACTCGCGGTCCGAGGCCGTGGCCGAGACGACGACGAGGTCGCGCTCGCCGCCCTGGAAACGCTCGACCGTGTCAACGCACCCGCCCAAAGTGCCCAGCCTCGACGCGAGCAGGGCCTTCTGCGCCCGGTGCGGGACGACGATGCCGACGCCTTCGCGCGCGTCGAGCCCGAGCCGCTCGGCCGCGGCCGAGACGACGGCCGACACCAGCCCCGCCTCGAACTCGTTCGACTGCTGCGAGCCGTCCTCGTCGTGGACGACGACGACCAGCGCGTGCTCGGGCGCGAGCGCCGCCCGCAGCCACGCTTCATCCAAACCTTCGCACGGCGCGAGGCGCGTCCGGTTGGAAGACCGGAAGGCTATCCGGTCGCGGGCGTAGACGTGACGCCCGAGGAAGTCCGCGACCTCTTCGGGGATGCGGAAGCTCTGGTCGAGCGCGACGCGCGCGAAGCCGAGCGCCTGCAAGTACTCGAAGACGGAAAGGTGGACGCGCGCGCGGCCGAGGTCGCGCCGCGCCTCGCGGTCCCATGCGTGCGCGAGGATGGGGGGCATCTGCCGGTGGTCGCCGACGGCGACGAACTGCCCGTCCTCGCGCAGGAAGGCCGCGGCCGTCAGCGCCTCGGCCAAGCCCATCTGCGAAGCCTCGTCCACGACGACGAGGTCGAAGTGCTCGCCCGTCCAGTCAACGCCCCTGCCCTTCGACGCGCCCTTCTTCACCAGATTATAGAGCCCGCCCGGCGTCCCGCCGACGACGAGCGCCGGCTCCGCCAGAAGCATCTCCCACTGCTCCGAGGCCGTCAGCTCGTCGTCGCCGTCCGGCGTCAAGCGCCCGACGCCCGGCGGCACCAGGTCGCCCGCGTCGTTGCATACCTTCAAGACCTTCAAGCGCGCCAGAGGATTGATGAGGGTGTCGCCTTCGGGAGTCCCGGCGTAAGCCTTCAGCAACTCGTCGCGGCGCTTCGCCACCGATTCGAGGGCGACGGAGGCTGCGGCGTGAGTCTTCGCCAGGACGGCGACGCGGAAGGGGCGCGCGGGGCTTGCGAGCGCGGCGGCGCGGGCGAGGACGGCGAGGCCGAGCGTGTGGCTCTTGCCCGTGCCGGGCGGGCCTTGCAGGACGACGACTCTCTCTTCTAAACGGCTGCCGACGATATCGGCTTGCGCTTCGGTCAGGCCGTGCGGCTTTTGCGCGGCGGCGGCGAGGCGCGCGAACTCTCGCGCGTCGCGCAGACGTTTGGGCCTCAAGGCGCGGGGCCGCTTCCCTTCCTCGGGGTCGCTCAAGCAAGCGTAGAGGTGGTTGGAGGAGGCGTGGCGGCAGGCTTCGAGGAACTTGTCGGCGTTGAGGTCGTCGGCCATCTCGTCGGCCGTGTAGAGCGCGCCGCCCTCGGGCACGTAGAGCATGTGCGGGTAGCGGAAGGGCGAGTTCTTGAAGCTCATCGGCAGCAGCCGCAGGGTGACGCGCTCGGCCGACACCTCTTCGACCGTGGCGAGGCGGCCGCGCAGGATGCGCGACGCGGGGAGCATCCGCCCCTCGCCGTCGCGCAGAGGATTGAGCACGAGCCAGTCGCCTTCGCGCATCCGGCGCAGGCCGGCTTCGGAGGCGGGAAGGTCGCGCCCTTCCGCGTCGGCGAAGCGGAACCAGGCGCGCTCCTCTCTGTCTTCGTCGCGCTCGTAACGCTCGCAGCGCATGACGGCCGTGCGGCCCGTCTCGGCGCGCTCGCGCGGCGGCAGAGACAGGTGAAGCATCCGGTCCTGAAACGACGCGTGGTGTTCGAGCAGGAGGAAGTCTTCGAGCGAGCGCGAGAGCGGGATTTCGCTCGGGTCCGTCTCCACCTCGCCGAGCCTTGTGAGGTCGAGCGGCACCTTCTCGACCTTGCGGTTCTTGTAAGTGAAGCTCTCCTCGACGTGCTGCATGGCGCGCGTCCGCGCCCGCGCGAAGTCCCTGACCTGCTCGGCCGTCACGCCCGCGAAGCCGCGAAGCTGTGCCCGCGCTCGCTCGCCCGCCCCTTCCGTCTCGCGCAGAAGCCCCCAGGCCGCGTACGCGTATTCGAGCGGAATCTCGGCGCCGAAGCGCGCGGCCGACTCGATTTGGACGAAGGGCGCGGGGGCGTCCGCGTCCTCTTCACCTTTGCTTTCGTCGCGCTCGAACGTGCCGGTCGAGGGGTCGCGGCGGAAAGTGCGCCGGTTGTCGAAGACGCGGGCGCGGAAGGTCTTGCGGAAGTCGGTCTCGGCGTCCTTCCAGTCGAAGCCGAGGGCGCGGGCGACTTCGTAGAGGTTGTGGCAGACGGGCGCGAGGTTGAGGCGCGTGCGCACCTCCTCGGAGAGCAGCGAGACCATCGACTGCGAGAGCGCGGGGCTCGAAGTCAAAAGGTCGTAGAAGGCCGGGACGGCGCAGAGGGCGTCGAAGTGGCGCGCGAGCGCGTCGAGCAAGGCGCGTTCGCCGCGCTGCGCGAAGGTGTAGACGTGGAGCGGCGCCTCATCTGCCCCGGCCGCCTCCGCAATCGCCGGCAGCACGCGCCGGAGCCAGCCTACGAGCATCGCTCGCTCGCCCTCGGCGTCGGGCGGCGCGTCCGTCATCTCGACTATCTCCGAG
>DATHBF010000259.1:0-28654 GCA_035296285.1 Pyrinomonadaceae bacterium
GGACGTGGCCGGCAAGTCGGCCGTCAAGTTCGAGGCGGGCGAGTCGGCCGTGCAGGGCGAGCTGGGGAACGACGTGAGCGGCGCCAGCGTCCTCACGCAAAGCTTCGGCGAGCGCAAGGAGGTGCTCGCGCACACCGTCCCCTTCAGCACGCAGGAGGCGCAGTCGCACGCCGAGAGCTACTTCCGCAAGCACGCGCGCCGCTTCGTCACGGGGCGCGGCACGACCCGGACGAGCGCGCAGGTGAGGGCCGGCGCCTTCGTCGAGCTGAGCAACCTCGGCCCCATCTTCAACGGCAAGTATTACCTGACGGAAGTCCGTCACACGTTCGATATGGCGCACGGGCTGCGCACGTCGTTCACGGCGGAGCGGCCCGGCCTCGGCCGGCCATGAAGGAGAGGGAAGTGAAGTGCTTGAGCAGACGATAACGGGGATGACCGCGGAGGCGCGCGTGCCGGCCGGCTTAGGCGGGCGCTGGTACGGCGTCTACCCGGCGCTCGTCAGCGACATCCGCGACCCCGACGGCCAGGGGCGCGTGAAGTTGACGCTGCCCTGGTCGCCCGACACGGCCGGCGAGCGTTACGAGGTCTGGGCGCGCGTGGCTACCTTGATGGGCGGCAACAACCGCGGCAGCTGGTTCATCCCGGACGTGAACGACGAGGTGCTCGTCGTCTTCGAGGGCGGCGACCCGCGGCGGCCTTACGTCATCGGCGGCCTCTGGAACGGGTCGGACTCGCCGCCCGAGACGATGGACGGCGCAGGCAATAACAACAAGAAGGTCATCCGCTCGCGCAACGGCGTGAAGGTCACGCTCGACGACACGACGGGTCAGGAGAAGCTGATTCTGGAGACGCCGGGCGGGCAGAAGGTGACTTTAAAGGACGGCCCCGGCTCTGTTCTGGTCGAGGACAGCAACGGCAACTCCGTCAAGCTCGAAGCGAGCGGCGTGACCGTCACGGCCTCGGCGAAGGTGACGGTCTCGGCGAGCATGGTCGAGATCTCCGCGAGCATGGTGACGGTCAACGCCGGGATGTCGAAGTTCAGCGGCGTCGTCCAGTGCGACACGCTGATGTCGAACACGGTCATCAGCGCGGCCTACACGCCCGGCGCGGGCAACATCTGGTGAGGGAGGGGATGCGGCACACGATTCAATGGATGGCGCCGTCGCCGCTCTGGGCGGAGGCCGCGGTCGCGCCCGAGGGCGGCGCCGTGCGCAAGGCCCTGCGCCAGCCCGCCCTGCTCCGCTTCTCCACCGACACCTTCATGGAGGACTTCGCCGCCACCCTCGAACACCAGCCAGCCCGCCTCGCCGACTTCCTCGCGCAGCCCGAGACGTGGCGCGAGCCCTCGGACGAGCCCGAACCGCTGGAGCGCGCGCCGGAGTTCTTACGGAAGCTCGGCCGCGCCCGCGAGGCCGTCAACCGCACGCTCGAAGCCGCCAACCGCACCTCGACGCAGACGGCCGCGCGAGGCGCGGCGCAGGTTCTCGGCCGCGCCTCCGCCTCCTCGAAGCTCACGGCCGCCAACAAGCTCGCCGTCGCGAAGACGGCCGCCGCCGCCAAGCCTTTAAAGCTCTACCAGCCGGCGCACCAGCGTTTCTACCTCGTCACGGCCGCCCTCGTCTGCCGCGTCGCCGGCCTGCCCGACCACGCGTTGGACACCGCGCGCGACGAGCGCGTCGGCTACGTCGTCCGCCGCCTCATCCAGCCCGAGCCGCCGAAGAACGGCCCCGCACCGCCCGCCGAGGAGTACGCCTTCATCGTCTCGGCCTCGGGGCAGGGTTGGCAGAAGGTCTCGGGCGCGGGCGACGCCCTCGTCGAAGACGAAGAGCTGCTGCGGCTCTTCCCCTTCAACTTCGGCGACACGGACGGGCGCCGCCGCCGCCTGTTCGGCGCGATGATTCCCGTCGGCCGCCGCGAGGCTTACATGGGCGCCGGCCCCTACACGCCGCCCGCGCGAGGCGGCGCGACCGCGCAAGGCACGACGCGCAAGACCGCCCGCAAGATTCACTTCCGCATGCAGGTGGCCGAGCCCTGGAAGAACCTTCTGCGGACGGCGCAGGACGTGACCGACATCCTGAACGACAAGGATAAGAAGCCGACCCCGGACGAGGCGATGACGTTAATCAAGGAGTCGCGCGAGCAGTCGCAGATGATCTCCTGGTACCTGCTGCTCGACTTCGCCAAGTACCTCAAGCAATACCTGCCCGATGTCTGGTCGGCGGTCGCGGCCGGGAAGAAGGACGGGCTCAAGAACGCCCCGGCTTCCGAAACCCTCTACGACGAGCTGTCGTCACTGTCCGTCAAGCCGGACCTCAAGACGAAGCTGACCGAGGGGACGAATTACGACAAGGACGCGCACATCCCCGCCACGCTCCGCGACGCGTTGCGGCTCGTCGGCGACCCGACCAGGGATTACGAGGCGAAGCTCGAAGGCAACACCGACCCTTACAACCGCAACGCCGCGGCGGGCGACAACGGCTGGCCCGACTTCATCTTCCCGCTCGCGGACCCCGTGCTGCCCGACCTCGTGCCGCTCCCTTCCGCCACCATCCCCGACGCCCAGCCGGGCGACGAGTCGGAGGAAGAGGACAGCCTGAGCACCGAAGGGGTCAAGCAGGTGTTGGTTGACCGTCAGAAGTTGATTGACAACCTCGTCGCGCTCGTCGTCCGCGCCCTGCCGGCCGACTCGCAGGAGAAGACGCCGCGGCCGCCCGTCGCCTCGCAGCCCGTCCTGGACACGCGCGAAGGCAACTTCGTCATCCGCTGCGTCTACGAGCGCCCCTTCGGCGGCCCGCTCGACCCGCCCGTCGTCAGCCCGCCCTCGGCCGTCTTCCAGCTCGCAGGCTTCTTCGACTCGGACGCGCCCGCCCGCCCCATCCGCATCGCGCTGCCGATTGACACGACGCCGGCGGGCCTCAGGAAGTTCGACAAGAACACGGCCTTCATGATCTCCGACGTGCTCTGCGGGCAGATGCAGCGGCTCAAGGGCATCACCTTCGGCGACCTCGTGCTGTCGGTCCTGCCGTGGCCGTTCCACAAGGACCTCTCGGTGAAGGCGCCGCAGCTCGGCCCCTGCAAGAGCAAGGGCGACAGCCTCGGCATGATCTGCACCTTCTCGCTGCCTATCATCACCATCTGCGCGATGATTCTGCTGATGATCATCGTGCTTTTGTTCGACTTCATCTTCCGCTGGATTCCATTCTTCATCATGTGTTTCCCGCTGCCGAAGTTTAAGGGGAAGAGATGAGCACAGAGAGCGGTCGCATGTTCGGGCGAGGGCTGGCCTTCCCGCCGCGGGTCGGCGGCGACGGCCGCGTCGCGTGGTCCGAGGGCGAGTTGAACGTGCGCGAGTCGATCCAGGTCATCCTGCTGACCGAGCGGCGCGAGCGCCTGATGCTGCCCGAGTTCGGCGGCGGCCTCTCGGGCTACCTCTTCGAGCCGAACACGGTGACGACGCGCCGCCTGATAAAGGACCGCATCCAGCGCGCGCTCGAACAGTGGGAGCCGCGCATCTCGGTCGAGAGCGTCGAGGTCGAGGCCGACCCCGACGACTCGCAGGCCGCGGTCGCCACCATCACTTACCAGCTCGTCGCCACGCAGACGCGCGAGCGCGTCCGCCTCGGCGTGACGCTCGCCGGCTGAGAGGAGGAGCGAGAAGCGCGATGCCCCTGACCGTACCCGTCATCAGCGACCGCAAGTACCAGGACCTCCTGGACGAGGCGCTGGCCCGCATCCCCGTCCACAACCCTGAGTGGACCAACTTCAACCGCAGCGACCCCGGCGTCACGCTCGTCGAGCTGTTCGCGTTCCTGACCGAGAACCTGCTCTACCGCAGCAACCTCATCCCGGAGCGCAACCGCCTGAAGTTCCTCTCGCTGCTCGGCGTGCCCCTCCAGCCCGCAAGCTCCGCCCGCGGCCTCGTCCAGTTCACGAACGAGCGCGGACCCTTGCAGACTTTCACCCTCAACTCGGGCCTCGAAGTCCGCGCCGGCCAGGTGCCCTTCAGACTCGAACAGGGTTCGGACGTGCTGCCCGTCGAGGCGCAGGTCTTCTACAAGCGGAGGCTCGACGCGACGACCGAGCCAGTCCGCGAATACTACCGCCAGCTCTACGCCTCCTTCGACGCGCAGCAGTCCGGCCAGGTCAAGCTCCAGCTCTACCAGACCACGCCGCTCACCTCGCGCGAGGGCGACATGGTTGACTTGGGGAGCGACGCCGTTGACGGCTCGCTCTGGATCGCGCTCATGCTCCGCGCGGGCGACGTGCCTTACGCGGCTAGAATCGAAGACGCCCGCGAGGCCATCGCCGGGAAGACGCTGAGCCTCGGCGTCGTGCCGGCGCTCGTTGACGCCTCGCGCCGCCTCACGCCGGGGGGCCGCGCCGACACCGAAGCCGAGACGCACCTTCAATACTGGCTGCCCAAGCTGCCGCCCGGCGGCGACCTCGAAAAAGACGAGACGGGCGCCCCGCGCCCTCGTTATCAACGTCTCATCGCCGCCTCGACCGTTGACGTGCTCACGGAGCCGGGCGTCGTCCAATTAACCCTTCCCGCGGCTTCCGAGCTGAGGCTCTGGAACAACCTCGAACCGCTCGAAGCCGGCGTCGGGGATTTGCCGCCCGCGCTCGAAGACACGGACTTGCAGGAACGGCTCGTCACCTGGATTCGCCTGCACGGCGGCGCGCGGGCGCAGGCGCGTCTGCTCTGGGTCGGCGTCAACACGACGACCGTCACGCAGCGCGCTCACGTCGCCACGGAGCTTCTGCCCTCCGGCACGGGCGAGCCCGACCAGACGGCGACGCTCGCCAACACGCCCGTCATCCCCGGCTCGGTCCGCGTGACCGTCACGGCGCAGGGCAAGTCAACCGTCTGGACCGAGACGGACGACCTCCTGAGCGCCGGGCCGGAAGTGCCCGCGCCCGACCCGCGCGAGTCGCCGAGCGCGCGCCCCGCGTTGACGGGGCCGACGGACGTTTTCGCCCTCGACCCCGAATCCGGCGAGCTGCGCTTCGGCGACGGCACGCGCGGCAGGCGACCGCCGCAGGGCGCGACCGTCCGCGCCGAGTACGACTACGGCATGGGCGCGGCCGGCAACGTCGGCGCCGGCTCCATCAACACGGGCGCGGCCTTGCCGGCCGGCTTGAAGGTGACGAACCCCGTGCGCACCTGGGGCGGCTCGCGCGCCGAGACGGCCGCCGAGGGCGAGAGGCTGATTCCTCGCTACCTGCAACACCACGACCGGCTCGTCAGCGCGGCCGACTTCGAGGCCATCACGCTCAGGACGCCCGGCGTCGAGATCGGCCGCGTCGAAGTCATCCCGGCCTTCAACCCCGACCTCGTCCCCAACGTCTCGGGCGACGCGCCCGGCGCCGTGACGCTGCTCGTCATCCCGCGCTTCGACCCCGCGCAGCCCGACGCGCCCTCGCCCGACCGCCTCTTCATCAACGCCATCAGCCGCCACCTCGACCCGCGCCGGCTCGTCACCACCGAAGTCATCCTGCGCGGCCCCGTCTACAAAGGCATCTGGGTCTCCATCGGCCTCAACGTCGTCGCGGGCGTCAGCGTCGCGCAGGTGCGCGAGGAGGTGCGCGCGGCCGTCATGCGCTTCCTCTCGCCCTTGCCGGCCGACCCCTCGACCGTCCTCGAACGGCCCGACGAGACGACGCCGCAGTACGCGCTGCGCCGCCGCGGCTGGCCGCTTGAGACGGCCGTCACCGACCGCGAGCTGATGGCCGAGACGAACCGCGTTCGCGGCGTGCTCTCCGTCAATGATGTCTTGGTCGCCGAAGGCGCGAAGGCGCCCGAGCCGCAGATAAGGATGAACGGGCTTGAGCTTCCGCGCGTGCTCGGCCTCTCGATAACGTTGGGCGAGCCGATGAATCTGGACGAGCTGCGCGGCATCGCTTCGGGCGCGGCCGGCGGCGGCGGCGGCACAGGAACGGGCGGCGCGGACACGTTCCTGCCCGTGCCCGTCATCCCGGAGGAGTGTTAAGGAGTTGGACGCCAACGGAACACGCTATCAACTCCTGCTCGGCGAGGAGGACTGGTGGAGGCGCTGCACGGACACGGGCGGCACGCCCCTCGACCGCGTGGGCGAAGATTCGCTCGCGCCGCTCTCACTCGCATCCATCGCGGCCGGGGGCGGGCGCGAGCTGCTGTGGGACTCCGAACGCTCGGAGCTGACGCTGCACCCGCGCGTCTTCCAGTTCATCGCCTCGGCGAAAGACCTGCCGCCGCCCGTCGAGCGCAGGCGCGGCTCGGCGCGCGACCGCTTCGGCAACTGGTACACGGTTGACGAGACGGAGCAGAAAATTCTCGTCCGCTCAGAAGGCTCGCGCCGCGTCTCGACCTTCTGGCCGCCCGAGAAGCCGCAGCAGGTCTGCGACGCCGCGCCCGGCGACTTCCGCCCGCGCGAAAGAAGCGCGACGCCCGAGCTTCGCTTCCGCGGCCTTGCCGTGACCGAAGACCACTTCCTCGTCGTCGGCGTCCTTGAGCCGGCAGGCGTCATCTTCTTCGACCTCCACGCGGGCGGCTCGCCGCAGCAGATAGTCTGGCCCTCGGGGTCGCCCTTCACGCCCTTCGACATGGCGGCCGCGCCCGGCGGCGGCGTCCACATCCTCGACCGCGAGCGCCGCGCCTTCTGGTCACTGGACCGCCACTTCGACGTTCTGCTTGAAGGCGAGCAGGAGTTGATAGAGCTGCGGCGCGGCGGGCGCGACGACTTCCAGCCGCGAGGCGGCGGACCCGAGCGGCGCACCGCCCCGCGCGTCTTCCCCAAACGGCCGCACCTGCTCGAAGCCGCCGACCCCGTCGCCATCGAGACGATGCCGGACGGCTCGGTCCTCATCCTCGACCGCAACCCCGCGCAGGAGTTCTGCCGCGTCTACCGCTACGCGCGCGGACGACAGCAAGGCCCCCCGGCCTCGACCGACGAGCTGCCCGAGCTTATCGAGAGCACGTCCGCCATCACGCTGCGCGGCTACGACTTCGCCTTCCTGCCCGCGACGGACAAAGGCGAAAGTCTCGGACGCGTCTACGTCGTCTCCGAAGGCGGCAACCAGAGCTTCGCCTTCGCCGCGGCCGAGGAGGACGACGACGAAGCGAGCCCGCCCGGCTCGAAGCGTCTGAGCCTGCGGCCGCTGCCCGACTACCTGCCGATGCGGCTGTTCGGCGCGCGCGGCCTCGTCGCGGCGGGCGGCGAACTCTTCTACGACCACGGCGACGGCTGGATTCCTTTGGTCGAGCAGAGGCGGCCGCGCTACACGCCGGCGGGGACGTTGCTGTCGCCCGTCTTCGACGGCCGCGAGCCCGGCTGCGTCTGGCACCGCCTCATGCTCGACGCCTGCATCCCGCCCGAGACGCAGGTGCGCGTCTTCACGCGCGCCGCCGACGACGAGCCCGCCCTCGCCGTCGCCGACTGGCAGCCCGAGCCGCGCCTCTACCTGCGCGGCGACGGCTCCGAGCTTCCCTTCGTCTCGAACCCCGCGGGCAAGGACCAGGGCACCTGGGAACTGCTCTTCCAGAACGCGCGCGGCCGCTTTATACAACTGCGCCTCGAACTCTCCGGCAACGGCCGGACGACGCCTCGCCTGCGTGCGCTTCGGGCCTACTACCCGCGCTTCTCGTATCTGGAACGCTACCTCCCGGCCGTCTACCGCGAGGACAAGCCCTCGGCCTCCTTCCTCGACCGCTTCCTCGCCAACGTCGAAGGCATCTACACCTCGGTCGAAGACCGCATCGCCGCCGTGCAGCTTCTCTTCGACGTGAGGAGCGCGCCCGCGGACGCCCTCGAATGGCTCGCCGGCTGGCTCGGCGCCACGCTCGACCCGACCTGGGACGACCGCCGCCGCCGCCTCTTCATCAAGCACGCCGCACACTTCTTCCACACGCGCGGGACGGTGCGCGGCCTGCGCTCCGCGCTCCGCCTCGCGCTCGACGAGTGCCCCGACGATTCCGTCTTCGACGAAAGGGACGCGCCGCGCGGCTACGAGCGCAGCGGCGTCCGCATCGTCGAGAGGTTCGCGACGCGGAAAACGCCCGCCGTCATGCTCGGCGACCCGACGGAAGAACTCGGCGACGGGACGGCCTCCGCCGGCAAAGGGCGCTGGGTGCCGGCGCACGGCGCCGACGTGCTGCACGAGCGTTACCGCGAGCACATGCGCAGGACGTTCGGCCCGTACCGCATCGGCCCCTTCCCCGTGCGCCACCCCGGCAAGCGACGCCTCCCCTTCTGGCGCGGCTTCGCGCAGGAAGTGCTCGGCTTCGTTCCCACCTCTTCCGACGCCGAGCGCCGCCGCTGGCAGAACTTTCTCTGCTGCCGCTACAGATCGGTCGCCGACCTCAACAAGGCCCACGGCACGGCCTGGCGCCGCTTCGCGCGCGCGCCGCTGCCCGCGGACATAACGGCCGGCTCGAAGCTCGCGCAGGACTGGCAGGAGTACCTCGGCGCCACGGCCCAGCCGGAGCGCCAGTGGTGGCAGGACTACCTCGCGCGCCGCTACCACAACGTCGCCTCGCTCAACCTCGCGCACGGCACGCACTGGCCTTCGTTCGCCGTCGTCTCGCTCCCGGACGAGCTGCCGGCGCAGGCCGTCAGGCTCCACGACTGGTATCAGTTCGAGGCGCTGGTGCTGCGGATGCGGCGCGCGGCCCACCGCTTCACGGTCTTGCTGCCGATGCCGGCCTCGGAGAGTTTAGACAGCGAAAAGCAGCGGCGGCGGCTCGACCTCGCGCGCCGCATCGTCAACCTTGAGAAGCCGGCCCACACGGTCTTCGACGTGAAGTTCTACTGGGCGATGTTCCGCGTCGGAGAGGCGCGGGTCGGCTCCGACACGCTGCTCGACGTGGGCAGCCGCGCGCCGCAGTTGATGCCGCCGATGGTGCTCGGGCGCGAGCACCTCGCCGCCAGCTACATCGCGCCCACGCACCCGCAGGACGTTCCAGACCGTCAGTCGCTCGGCTTCGTGCGGCTCGGAGCATGAAGACCCTTTTACGGAGATGAAAGGTCATGTCTAGTTTCTCAGCGCGCGTGGCGGGCTCGTCCGTCACCCGACCCGACCCGGCCAAGCACGTCAACTACTCGCTCGGTATGGTGCTCGGCGTGGACGACTTCACGCAGGAGTTCGCATACCTCTCGGGGCGCGACCAGTGGCTCGCGCGCGACCTCGTCGGCTACGGCACCGTCTCGGGGCTCGCCGTCTCGGTCGCCTACGACGCGGACGGGCGCGGCGAAGTCGTCATCACGCCGGGCGCGGCCCTCAGCCCGCGGGGCCAGCTCATCCGCGTCACGCCGACGCAGTGCGCGGACCTCGGCGAATGGCTCTCGCAGGAGCGCAACCGCTCGCGGCTCGGCGGCCTGCCTTCGGGGACGAAGGCGCTGCCGCTCTACGTCGTCCTCAGTTACCGCGAGTGCGCGACCGACGAGGTGCCGATTCCCGGCGAGCCCTGCCGCAGCGAGGAAGACTCGATGGAGGCTTCGCGCCTCGCCGACAACTTCCGCCTTGAGCTGAGCTTCGACCCGCCCGACCAGCGCGAGGACGACGCGCTGCGCGACTTCGTCCGGTGGCTCTCACAGTGGGTCGTCGCGGGCGACGAGAGCACCGGCACGTTCGCCACCATCGAGCAGTTCGAGAAGGCCGTCCGCGGCGCCGCCGAGGTTCCCTCGCCGCCGACCTCGCCGCCCGACTTCATGTACGGCTCGCCGCCCGCGGCCTTGCGCGTCCGCGCCTCCGAGACATGCGAGTTCCTGCGCGCGGCGCTGCGCATCTGGGTGACGGAGCTGCGCCCGCTCTGGGGCGGCGCCGGCCAGACGGCCGGGCTCGCGCCGAACGAGGAAGGCGTCCTGCTCGCGGAGCTGTCCGTCCCCGTCCGCAAGACCGCGGCCGGCGACCGCTGGGAGCTGGACCACCCCGGCTCCGCCAAGGCGGCCGTCAACGAAGCCCGCCGCCCCTTCGTGCTCCACCTGCGGATGCTTCAGGAGTGGGTCGAGTGCGGAAACCGCCAGCCGACTCCCGCCGACTCCGTCGAGGAGGAGAGGACGTTCGGGCTGCCCGCCTCGTCCGGCACCTCCGGGTCATACAGCCGCGCCGACCACACGCACGGCACGCCGGACCTCGTCGGCGACGCCTACATCGGCGGCGACGGCCGCACGGTCGTCGGCAGCGTCAACGGCATCCCCGTCGTCCCCTCCGCCAGCGCCCCGCCGACCGACAATCAGGTGCTCCTCTTCACCAACAACCGCTGGGTGGGCGGCGACGCCCCGCCCGTGGTGCTCGACGGGGACGTGACCGGCCCGTCCAACGACAACGAGCTGAGCGCGCTCAAGGGCGTCCCCTTCGTCTACAACGCGGGGACGGCGAGGCAGGGCCAGGTGCTCACCTACACGCTCGTCTCGACGAGCGAAGAGGGCGGCGGCGGAGAACCCATCAGGTCGCACCTGGCCCTGAACTCGAAAACCGTCAACATCCCCCGTGTCAGGGTTGGCGTGATGGGTGAAGTGACATTCGACGCGGGGGAGTCCTCGGCGGCAGCGCCGACGCCCGTCTGGGTCCCCGCCGACCTCACGCTCCAGGGCGCGGTCGTCAGCGAGTTCGACCCCGAGGCCCCGCCCGCCGACGGCGAAGTGTTGACCTACGTCCAGACGGACCCGACGGCCCCCGGCCAGTGGCAGGGCGCGCCAGTCTCAAGGATTCAGGGCGAGCCCGTCGCGAACTTCCGCGAAGTCCGACCGCAGAACGGCGAGCTTCTGACCTACTCAGTTCCGGACGGCCAGACGACAGGCACGTGGACCTCGCAGCCGCCCGCCAACCCCAACCTCGCCGGCGATGTTGTCGGCCCGCGCGGCGAGACTTCGGTCCGACGCCTCTACGGGACAGACCTCGTTGACCTCTCGGTCGAAGCCAACCGCCCGCAGGACGGCCAGGTCTTGACGTGGGTCGTCCCCGACGAGACGACGCCGGGCCGCTGGCAGGCCCGCACGCCGGAGGCGTCCGGCGTGACGCTCGACGGCGACGTGACGGGCGCGCGCGACGCGACGACGGTCGTCGGCCTACGCGGCACCGCCATCGCCGACTTCTCGCAGGAGGGCGAAGGCCCTTCGGACGGCGACGTGCTCGTCTTCACCGGCGTTGACTCGCCGCCGCTGCCTGAGCCCCGCTGGCGCGCGCTCGCGCCGGGCGGCGACGTGTCGGGGCCGCTGACCTCTTCGACGGTGAACGCCATAAAGAACGTCCCCGTCGCCACGCGCCCCGACGCCGGACCCTTCGCCGACGGCGACGTGCTCGTCTTCCGCAACGGGACGTGGACGCCCGAGACTCTGCCGCAGCCTTCGCGCGACGAGTCGGGCGGCACGACCACTTCCACGACCGGCTCCTTCGTCGGGCGCCCGGCCGGCCAGCCGGCTTACTCCATCGTCGCCGCCGGCATCCTCCCGAAGCGCGAGCCACTCTACGGCGGCCTCACCGTCATCGACCTGACGGACGGCTCGCTCACCGTCACCTTCGACGGCTACACGCCGCCCGAGGGCAAGTTCCAGTACGTCGTCAAGGCGATGCCGGTCGTCGCACAGAAGCTCGACAACCTTTACGGCACGGTCGTCACCTTCGCCGGCTTCAACGAGAAGGGCTTCGTCCTGCGCGTCATCAACCAGGGGCGGTTCGTGAGCGCGGACGAAATTCAACAGCTTGAGTTCATGGTCGAGGTCAGCCGCTTCGAGGCCGGCCGCTTAGTGGCCGGCCGCTAAAGTCAGGGACGGAGCGTGAGCGTATGAGCTACACCGAACTGCTGGAACCGATACTGAGGGGCGGCATCCGCTCGGTCAACTTCTTCAACGGCCGCCTGCTCTCGGCCGAAGACTTGAAGCAGGAGCAGGACGCCAACCGCGAGGGGCGCGCGCGGCTCGGGCAGGCCGTCGGCCACGGCGTCGCCTACGGCCTCGAAGTCGCGCTCTCGGCCGCGAACACGGCGCAGACGCCGGTCGTCACCGTCGGCGCCGGCCTCGCCGTCAACCGCGAGGGCCGCGCCCTGAAGCTGACGGCCGCCGCCGACATCGCCCTCGTCCAGCAGCCTTCGGACGAAGGCGCCTCGGCCGGCCAGACCTTCAAGGACTGCCGGACCACGCAGGGCGGCGTCTACCTCACGGGCGCGGGCGTCTACCTGCTGACGGTCGCGCCGGCCGAAGGCCCCGAGGGCCGCGCGCCCTTCAGCGGCCTCGGCGAAACCGTAGTCACCTGCAACACGCGCTACAGGGTCGAGGGCGTGCGCTTCCGCCTCGTGAGGCTGCTCACCTCGAACCAGCTCGGCACTAACCTCAACACGCTGCGCAGCCGCGTCGCCTACGAATGCCTCGGCGCCGAGGCGCTCCGCAACTTCGAGAAGAACCCGCTGGCCGCGCCGCTCAGCTCCTACGGCCTGCTCGACTCGAAGCGCCCCGCGCAACTCGCCGACGACGAGGTGCCGCTGGCCGTCGTCTACTGGGCGACGACCGGCATCGGCTTCGTTGACAACTGGTCGGTGCGCCGGCCCGTCACGCGCCGCGCGCCTTCGGAACGCTTCGAGCCGCTGGCCGGCGACCGCCGCTATGCGGAGGCGCTGGCCGCCTTCTTCCAGTTCCAGGAGCAGCTCGCCGCCATCCAGTCGAACGCACTTGTAGGCGACACGACGGTGCTCAAGGCCGACGACCACTTCGCCTTCCTCCCGCCCGCGGGGCTGCTCCCGGCGGCGGGGACGCGCGGCTTCGACTGGCGCAAGTTCCTCGGGCCGCACGCGCCACCGTCCGAGACCTACGTGGACGAGGGGCTGCTGCGCTCGCTCGTCGAAAGCTCGCTGCCGCTCGACCCGGTGAAGATAAGCCCGTTCGCGGCCGCGTCGAACCCAGGCTCGGCACCGCCCGCGCCCTACGCCGTCTACGCCGTCCAGGGCTCGTCCGACTTCGTCCTCTTCGCGCGCTCGCCGCGCGGGCGGGTGCGGGTCTTCATCAGCCCGCCGAACGCGCCCGTCACGGCCGGCCAGGTCTACGTGGAAGAGATCGAGCGCGGGAACCTGCGCCTCTACGCCAAGGTCGTCGCGGGCAGCGGCCTCTACCCCGTCGTCGGCCTCGAATCCGGCAGCTACCTGGTGAGCGTCAACGCGCCCGGCGTCATCACCGACAGCAAGTCCGGCGTGCAGGTGGTCGAGGGCCGCACGACCGACATCTCCTTCACCGTCACCACGCCGGGGAGGCTGCTCTTGACCGTGAACGAAGCGAAAGACCACACCAACATCGGCGGCAAGGTCGAGGCCGTGACCCTCACGCCCGAGAAGGGTGGGACGCCGCTCCACGGCACGAAGGTGGCCGGCGACAAGTGGCTCGTTGACAACGTCACGGCCGGGAAGTACACGGTCAGGGTCACGGCCGACGGGTACGTGGCCGGCGAGCTGGCGGTCGAGATAGTCGTGGCCGAGACGACCCAGAAGACCATCGAATTGCAGCCCGTGCCCGTCACGACCGGCCTCATCAACATGGAGGTCAGGAGCGCGCTCACGCAGGCGCGCATCGACTCCGCCGTGACCCGGGTCACGACCACCCTGCCGTCGGGAGCCACGCTGCACGCCGACAGGGGCGGCGACGGCATCTGGTCCTTCATCGACATTCCGGCCGGCACCTACGACATAAAGGTCGAGGCGACGAACTACACCGCCGACGAGGTCGAGGGCGTCACCATCGCCCCCGCGGAGGTCAAGATAGTGGCCGTCGCGCTTGAACCCTTCAAGGGGAGGATTCTGCTCAACTTCGTCGACAACAACACGGGCGCCCACATCGACACCGTCGTCAACAGCGTCTCGGCCAGCGACGGCACGACCACCGTCGAAGGCACTCTGGTCGGGAGCAGGTGGCAGATTGAGGTCCCGCCGGGGACGTGGGAGGTGCGGGCCGGCGCGCCGAACTACCTGGAGGCGACTAAAGGGAACGTGCAGGTGGCGGTGGCGGGCGAGGTGATAGTCCCCGTCGTGCTGGACCCGCTGCCGGGCACCGTCTCGCTCGCCATCAACTGGGTGAACCGCGTGAGGATCGGCAACTTCGAGGCCGTCCTCACGCCCGGCGCCAGGCCCGCGCTCGCGCCCGTCTCCTTCATCGCCCTCAACGCCGAGACCGACGCGGCGGCCGTCACGAACGTGCCGGCCGGCGGCGTCAGGGTCGTCATCCGCGAGAAGATACCCAACGCAAACAACCCGTACCCGGAGACGGCCTTCAACGTGGTGGTCCCGCCCGCGGGCACCGCCTCGCGCACGGTCGGCCTCCCACTGAAAAGCATCATGTACTACGTCGGCGAGCCGAGGCCCGGAAGGAGATTCACCTGGTCGCTCAGCCCCGCCGACGTGGAATCGCCGCCCAGCATCAACATCAGCAGGTGGCCGAATGCGGCGCCCGAGCATCAGGAGGTCTTGAACTGGCTGACGGCGTGGCGGAACTGGCTGGTCCTGACGCGGCCCGACCTCGGTCTCGACCCGGACGCGGCCCCGCACGTGGCGATAGGGATTAGCTCGCAGGACAGGCACAACGTCCGTTACGCGGGAGGCGCCGTCTTCTTCCGGCCGGGTAACAGCCGCGTCGGCATACCCGTCAACGTCCACGTCGCCTTCGTTTAGTGAGGCACGCAGCGCGAGGCGCCCGAAAGATGCTGGTCGAGTCGGGCAAAACCCACATCCGGACCCTGCGCGCCCGCGCGAACGAGCGCGACGCGCTGGCGCTGCGCCTCCGGCTCGACGCGGCGCTCTCGGCGATGGACCTGCACCCGCAGGGCGTACCGGCCTCGGCCATCGTCTGCGTGCGCGGGCTGCGGACGACGCGGCGCCACGCCCCGCCGCGGGATGACGCGGGCGCGGCGCGCTCCTGGGAGCGGTCGGTGACTTCGGCGCTCGGGCGGCTCGCGGCGAGTGCGGCGAGGCCGGCGCGCGGCCCCGTCCCCGAAGCGGCGGAGGCGGTGCTGTTCGCGGACCGCTCGGAGCTTATGGCCTGTCTCGCCGCGGACTGGCTGAAGGGCGCGACGGCCACGGAACGCTGGTGGTGGCGAAGCCTGCTGAGCGCGCGCGCCGGCACGCGAGCCCTCGTCCTCGGCGTCTGGATGGAGGCGCCCGAGCACGTCCCGGCCGCGCTCGAACACCTCGCCCGCGCGGGCGGGGCCGAAGACTTCGCGCGCTCTTTGAATGACGCCGAGGCCGCGTCGCTACTCACCCGCGTCGCGCACGCCTTCGGCGTCGTCGAACTGCAAAGGGCGTTCGCGCATGGCCCCCACTCCGAAGCGCAAACGTCCGGCCCGCATGACGAGGCCCCGGGCGCAGGGGAAGGGGAAGCGCGCGCGCCCTGGCACGGACGAGTTGAAGAAGCACGCGCGCACGGGCTCACGCGCGAGCAGGAAAGTCTCCTCGGCTTCGGCCTGACGCTCGCCCGCGCCCCGCACGTCGCCCGCTCGTCCGCCTTCGCGCTCGAAGTCCTCGAATGGCGTGCGGGGCGTGACGCAATAGCACGGCGCGACGCGAGCCCGGAACGCGACGGCGATTCCAGACAGCCCGACCTTCATGAAACTTCGATTGAAGACGGAGGGGCAGCGGGCATAAATGAATCCGCGTCGGGCGCGCGGGCGGAAAGGCACGGCCGGGAGGGCGCGGGGGGGGCGGAGCCGGCGCGTCGGACTGAGACGGAGAATCGGGGCGGGCACGAAGGCGCTAAGGGGCCGGCGGTCGAAACGGGGCCGAGGGGTGTCCGAGAGGATGACGGGCGGGATGAAGCGCGGCCGGCGACGTTCGGCAATCTTGAGAGGGAGGCTGTCGGGAGTCGTTGGGCGGGGCCGGCCGGGTCGCGTGAGTTTTTCGATGAAGTGAATGATGACGCGCCTCCGCCCCGTCTGCTCGAAGCGAGCGTGGCGACGCGTCTCGGCGGGCTCTTTTACCTCGTCAACGTCGGGCTGTACCTCGAACTGTACGGCGACTTCACGACGCCTTTGAAGCCCGGCCTCGCGCTGTCCGTCTGGGACTTCGTCGCTCTCGTCGGCCGCGAGCTGTACGGCGAGGCCGTCTGCGAAGACCCGGTCTGGACGCTCCTGGTGCGGCTCGCAGGGCGAGAGGCGGACGAGGAGCCGGGGAAGGGTTTTACTCCCCCCGCCGATTGGCGCGTGCCGCCGTCGTGGTCGGGCCCTCTCGGGGGCGAAGTGAACGCGCCGCCCGCGCGGAGCCTTGAGGCGTGGGTCGGCTGGCTGACGGGAGTCGTGAGAGAGCGTTTGCGCCTCGCGCTAGGGGTCGGCGACCCGCAAGAGGTCGCGCGGGTGCTCTGCGAGCAGGAGGCGCGCGTCGTCGTGACGGCGTCGCACGTTGACGTTCACTTCCGCCTGTCGGGGCTGCCGATTGAGATACGGCTGGCGGGGCTGGACCGTGACCCCGGCTGGGTGCCGGCGGCGGGGCGCTTCGTCGCCTTCCATTACGAGTAGGGCCGGAGGTATTCGACCATGAGGGACGACCTTTTCAAGAACGTCGCGCACGCGCCGGGGCAGCACTTCAGGCTCTACTTCTACGCGGCCGTGCTGCACCTCATCGAGCACCTCGTCTACTCGTTCGACTCGTGGGAGGAGGTCGCCAGGCAGTTCCCCTTCCTCGAAGGCTACTACCAGGAGCTTGCCCTGCACGGCGCCGGGGGGATGACGCTCGAAGAGGCGCTCGTGTCGTGGCGCGCGTCGCTGCGCGCGTATGAGGGGGGCGCGACGGGGCACCTGCCGCTGGCGGCGCTGGGCGGCGCGGCGGGCCTTGGCTACGACGCGCTGGTGCTGCTCCTGACGGCCAACATGGTCGAGGAGGACGTGCGCTTCGGCGCCGTCTTCGACGCGCTCCAGCCGGGCGCGCATCGTCAAGGTCCGTCGCTCGGACTGCTCTACACCTGGCACACGAGGGACGAGGAGGCGGGAAGCGCGCGGCGTCTGCTGCGGCGACTTCAAGAGCTTGGGCTTTTGAACGTGGCGAACACGGAGGCGCCGCGCGCCGAGCACGTCCTGCACGTCCACCCGCTCGTCTGGGACGCGCTACAGGGCGAGGCCGGCGACCGCGCGCTCGCGCCGTGGGTCCGGCAGCGCATGGCCGGGCACCTCGCGGAAGCGGACGCGCTCATCGTGCCCGAGCCCCTGCGCGCGAAGCTGGCGGCGTTGCCCGCCCTGCTCGCCTCGGGCGAGGCGCAGGCGCTCGTCGTGCGCGGGCCGCAGCACAACGGTAGAAAGACTCTGGCCGGCGCGGTGGCGCGCGCCCTGGGCCGCGGCGTGCTCGAAGCGGGCGGGCTCGGCGAGGCGGAGGACGGGCGCTGGCGTCTGCTCGGCGCGCTGGCGACGCTGACGAACTCGATGCCGCTCGTCGTCTTCGACCTCGCGCCGGGCGACGCGGCGGAGATACCCGCGCTCGGCTCTTACACGGGGCCGGTCGCCGTCGTGCTCGGCAGGCAGGGCGGCCTGCGCGGCGAAGGCGTCGAGCGCGCCATCACGGTCACGCTTGAGATGCCGGAGGCGGCGGCGCGGCTTGAGCACTGGCGGCGCGCGCTCGGCGAGAAAGAAGGGGAAGGGGCGGGCGCGGAGGTCGAAGAGATTGCGGCGCGCTTCCGCATGACGGGCGGCAACATCCGGCGGGCCGCAGGGCTAGCCCGCGCCTACGCCTCGCTCGAAAGCAGAAGCAACGTGACGGCCGACGACGTGCAGCGCGCGAGCCGCGATTTGAACCGGCAGGCTTTAGACACGCTGGCCGTCCGCGTCGAGACCTCGGGCGGCTGGGAATCCCTCGCCGTCAAGCCGGAGACGCTGCGAGAACTTGAAAGCCTTGAGCGCCGCTGCCGCTCGCGCGAGCGTCTGCGCGAGGCCGTAGGCGAAGACTTCGGCCGCCAGTTGAACGCGGGCGTCCGCGCCCTCTTCTGCGGCCCGAGCGGGACGGGCAAGACGCTCGCCGCTCGCCTGCTCGCCTCGGTCCTCAAGATGGACCTTTACCGCCTCGACCTCTCCTCGGTCGTCAACAAGTACATCGGCGAGACAGAGAAGAGTCTCAACCAAATCTTCGCCCGCGCCGAGGAGCTTGACGTGATCCTTCTGCTCGACGAGGGCGACTCGCTCCTGACGCAGCGCACCAACGTGCAAAGCTCCAACGACCGCTACGCCAACCTCGAAACCAACTACCTGCTCCAGCGGCTCGAAAGCTTCGAGGGCATCCTTCTCGTCACGACCAACGCCGCCGACCGCATCGACTCGGCCTTCCAGCGGCGCATGGACGTGGTCGTCGAGTTCCGCGCGCCCGAGGCCGCCGAGATGCTCGCCATCTGGGGTCTGCACCTGCCGCAGAGGCACGCCGTCGAGCCGAGCCTGCTCGGCGAAGTCTCGCGGCGCTGCGCCCTGAGCGGCGGACAGATTCGCAACGCCGTGCTGCACGCCTCGCTGCTCGCGCTCTCGAACGGCGGCACTATCACGTCCGAGCACCTTGAGGCGGCCGTGCGGCGCGAGTACAGCAAGGAGGGGGCCGTCTGCCCCCTGCGCGCCTACGCCGAAGCCTTCAACCCGAACTGAGCGCGGGCCAGCGCCGGCCGTGAACAAGGTCTGACCGCGAGCGAGAGATGCCGACTCCGCCTACACGAACGACGAGGACGACAGCGCCGCCTGCACCGGCGGCCGCGCCTTCGCGCCCCGCACGGCCCGCGCCCGCGCGGACGCCCTCGCCCTCGCCCGTCGCGCGCCGTGCCGCGCCCCCGGCCGTCAGGCTCCCGACGCCCGCGCCGGCCCAAGGCGGCGATGTTCACGTCCACACCGCGGGGGCCGCGGCCGAGCACGCCATCCGGCCCGCGGGGCTCTCCGAGTTCGCCGGCACGGCCGGGCCTGGCGACCCGCTGCCGCAGGCCGTCCGCCCACAGCTTGAGAAGACCCTCGGCGTCTCGCTCGAACACGTCCGCGTCCACACGGACACGCGCGCGGCCGCCGTCGCCTCAAGCCTCAACGCCCGCGCCTTCACCTACGGCACGCACATCTTCCTCGGCCCGCGCGAGCGGCCCACGGACCTGCGCCTCATCGCGCACGAAGTCGCGCACGTCGTCCAGCAGCAGGGCGCGGCGCCGACCCCGCAACCCCTGACCGAATCGGGCGGCGACGCCTACGAGCGCGAGGCGGAAAGGGCTTCGGCCGCGGCCGTCGGCGGCGGGCAGTTCACGGTGCAGGAGCGGACCCGGAGCCCGCGCGTGCAGAGGCTCGGCCTGAGCGACATCCTGGACGGCTTGGCGGACCTGGCGGCGAACGTCCCCGGCTTCACCCTGCTCACCGTCATCATCGGTCGCAACCCCATCAACATGCGCGCCGTCGAGCGCAACTTCACCAACCTCCTGCGCGGCTTCATGGGCCTCATCCCGGGCGGCGAGCTGCTCTTCCAGATTCTCAACCGCTACGGCGTCGTCGAGCGCATCGGCCGCTGGGTCAGCGACGAGGTGGCCTCGCTCGGCCTCACTTTCGAGTACCTGCGCCGCCGCTTCACCGAGTTCACCGACTCGCTCCGGTGGCGCGACATCTTCAGCCCCGGCGACGTGTGGCGGCGCGCGCGCAACATCTTCACCGAGCCGGTCACACGCATCACCGCCTTCATCTCACGTCTCATCAGCCAGGCCATCACCTGGCTGAAAGAGACCTTCATGCGGCCGCTCAGCGAGTTCGCGCGCCGGATTCCCGGCTACACGCTGGTGACGGTGCTGCTCGGCCGCGACCCCTTCACGGGCGCGCCCGTTGACCGCTCGCCGCTCAACCTCGTCCGCGCCTTCGCCGAGTTCATCCCCGGCGGCTCCGAGAAGGTCAACCAGCTCGTCGAGTCGCGTGCGCTCCAACGCGCCTACGATTGGTTCATACAGGAGACGCGCGCGCGCAACCTGACCTGGGACCGCGTCACGGCCACCTTCGCGCAAGCCTGGAACTCGCTCCGACTGGAAGACGTGCTCCACCCCATCGACACCATCGGGCGCATCGCCAACATCTTCCGGCCGCTGATGGGCGACCTCGTCAGCTTCGCGGGCGCCGCGCTGATGAAGCTCCTGGAGCTCATCTTCGAGGCGGCGATGGGCGCGGGCGGCGCGCGCGTGCTCGCCATCCTCAAGCGCGCGCAGGCCACCTTCAGCCTCATCATCCGCGACCCCGTCGGCTTCCTCCGCAACCTGCTCGGGGCCGTCGGCCAGGGCGTCAGGCAGTTCATGACGAACATCCTGCGCCACCTGCAACAGGGCGTCATCGCGTGGCTCACCGGGCCGGTGGCGCGCGCCGGGATTCAGATGCCCGAGCGTTGGGACCTGCGCGGCATCATCTGGTTCGTGATGCAAATTCTCGGGCTGACCTGGGACCGCGTCCGGCAGAAGCTCGTGCGCCTGCTGGGCGAGCGCGCCGTGGCCATGCTCGAAGGCGGCTTCCAGCTCATACAGGACATCCGCGAGAGGGGGCTCGTCGAGGCTCTGCGCGAGCGCGTGTCGGAGTTCTTCGGCCAGCTTCAGGATGCGGCGCTCGGCGGCATCCGCTCCTTCGTCCAGCGCCAGCTCGTGCGGGCCGGCATCATGCAACTGCTGTCGCTCCTGAACCCCGTCGGGGCCGTCATCCAGGCCATCGTCAAGACCTACACCACCATCCAGTTCTTCATCCAGCGCATCAACCAGATACTCGACCTCGTCGAGTCCGTCCTCAGCTCCATCGCGGCCATCGCCGCCGGCTCCATCAGCGCCGCGGCCAGCCTCGTCGAGCGGACGATGGCCCGCACCATCCCCGTCATCCTCGACTTCCTCGCCCGCTTCATCGGCCTCGGCGATGTGGGCGGCCACGTCCAGCGCACCATCCGCGAACTCCAGGAACGCGTAGACGCCATGCTCGACCGCGCCGTCGAGTGGATTCGGACCACGGCGCAGCGGTTCGCGGCGGCGGCGGCCAGCACCGCGCGCAACGTCGGGGCGCGCGTGCTCGGCTGGCTCGGGCTGAGGCAACCGTTCAGGACCGTTGACGGCCGCGACCACACCCTCTACTTCGAGCAGCGCGGCGGGCGCGCGCAGTTGATGAGGGCGAGCGACCTGCCGACCGAGATAAACACTTACCTCAACGCGCTGACCTTCCCGCCGGGGCCGCAGGCCGACGCCCTCACCGAAGCCAGGACCGTCGCCGCCCGCATCACCCTCATCACGCGCACCCCGGCCTCAGGCGAGGTGGCGACCACGCCGTCGCAGGAGACGGACATCGTCAGGGACGTGTCGCGCCTCTCGGTCCTGATGCGCACTCTGGTCGCGCTCCCCGACGCCACCGTCGCGCGGCTGCCGGAGGCGCGGTGGGACCGCTCGCGGAGCCCCGGCGGCGGCGATCATCACTCGAACGTCTACTTCCTCTCGTCGGCCGGGGCGACCGGCGGCAGCGCGGCCGGCGGCACGACGCCCGAATGGGAGTACGTCGTCGGCAAGGAGCCGCGCTGGGTGAGGATGCACCTCATCCCCTACTCGGTCGGCGGCCGGGGCGTGCCCGACAACTGGGTGCCCGCGCCCGACAACGTCAACACCAGCGCGCCCGTAAGAAATAGCTTCGAGGCGTCGCTGGAGCGGGCCGTCCGCTCGGCGGCCATCCCCGCGCAGGGGACGATGCAGCCGCGCGCCGCGCGCGCCGTCCAGCCCAACGTCGTGTGGGTCGAGACGCGGGTGACGGCGTACAAACTCCCCGTGACCGACCCGCAGAACCGGAGACTGGTCTTCCCCGACCGACTCAACCTCAAGTTCGGCCTCTACCGGCCCGACCCATCCGTCACGCCGCCGTGGGTCAGGCTGGAGGCGCCAGTCAGCAATCAGAACATCGAGATCGGGCCGCTGCCCGGCGACCACATCATCCGCCTCTCCTACTCCTCCGGGACCGCCATGCGCGCCAGCGGCATCCCCCACCTGACCGGCCGTCCGTACAGCAACCGGCTGGTGGACATCATTAAAGAGATGCGCGGCGAGGCGACGTTCGCGACCTGGCCGGCTTTCAGGAGAAGGCTCGCTGAGGCGACCGCCAACTCGCGCCTCATCAGCGACGACCAGGTTGACGTGATCGTTGACGAGTGGGCGACAATGCCGTCGAGGATTCTCCTGAGGTGAAGAGCTGTTGATAAAGATCAAGACACAACTGAAAGAGTTCAAGGCCGAGCTCGGGCGGCTCGGCGTCGAGGTCGAGAAGCTGACGCCCGCCGCCGCGCAGCCGCGGAAGAAGATTGAGGCGCTTGAGAAGAAGCATAAGTTCAAACTGCCCGCGCCGCTCAAGGACTTCTACCTGAAGTCGGGCGGCCACTTCATCGCCTGGTCGGTGCCGGGCGCCGACATCGCCGGCTCGTCCTCGGTCGTCGAGGTCAACACCTTCTTCACCAACCGAACCATCGCCTTCCGCGACGGCCAGGCCGCCGAAGGCTCCCCCTACTACTCCAAGTATCTCGACGAGGAGCAGGGCCGGACGCTGGACGAGGACTACTTCCTCTTCGAGCGCGTCTACGTTGACACCTTCGTCCTCGTCTCGCGCAAGGAGAGCGGCGCAGACGACGCCGCGCTCTACCTGCTCGAACACCCCTTCAAGCTCACACGGCTCGACCTCACCTTCGAGGGCTATCTGGAAAAGCTCTTCGAGCACCGCGCGCTCCTCAACTGGCAGCAGCAGTACAAGCAAGGCGGCGGCGACGCGGCGCTGCTCGCCAAATTCAACGAAGACGAAAAGGCCCTCCTGTCAGGCCCCCCGCCCGTCGGACGCAAGGGCGCGGCGGGCTCCTACCGCGCGAGGCTCGACGAGCTGGTCGCCCGTCTGCGCTCGAACAAGCAACTCGGCACGGTCGAGTTCGAGGAACGCGGCTCGCCCCCGCCCGTCAACGTCTTCCGCAAGATCGAGCAGACTTTCAAGAGCGAGCTGCCCGAAGCGTTCGTCAACTTCTACCGCGAGGTGAACGGCTTCAAGCTCGTCTGGCACACCGCGCCCGGGGCGACGCCCGCCGCCTTCGGGGTCATTGACATCCCGCCACTCGAAGAAGCCTTCGGCGGCAGGTTCTACAAGCGCGCGGCCGACTGGGACGACTACGTCACCTACGGCGTGCTTTGGGACGACGAGCTGCGCGAGGCTTTCCAGGACGACTTCCGCGCCGTGCAGAACAAGCGGCTCTTCGACCGCCACCTGAGCCGCAACCAAATCCTCCTGGAGCCGCAGGGCGGCGGCGTCAAAATCTTCTACTACGTTGACCGGGGCGTCATCCCCCTTGAGGTCGGGTTCGGGGAGCTACTGGACATGATGTTCGACACGGCCGGCGTCGAGTACTACCCGGCGCTGCTCATCCCCCGCGACAAGGCGGCCGAGAGCAGGGACCGCGCCTTGCTCGACGAGCTGACCGAGAAGGCCAAAATCGTCAACCCGGCCTTCGCCCGAAGGTGAGACGCGCGCGATGGCAAACGTTCTAATAGGCATTCACGCCTGCGAAAACCCTGCGTCCTTGCGCGCGACGCTTGAGAGTTTGCGCGCGGATTCGGGGTCGGGCGCGGGCCTGCTCCTGCTCGGCGACGGGCCTGACGCGCCGACCGCGCAACTGCTCGCGCGGCTCACACACCTGCCGCAGTCGAACACGACAGACGCGCGCGGCGCGGCCGCCTGCTTCAACCGGCTCGTCGCTTCGGCCGAGGCCGACGTTTACGTCCTGCTTGAGAGCGGCGCCGTCGTCGGCCCCGGCTGGCTCGAACTCCTGCTGGCCGCGCTCGCCGCCGACGAGCGGAACGGCCTCGCAGGGCCTTCGACGAATCGGTGCTGGAACGAGCAAGGGCTGGCCGGCACGGGGGGCTTTGGCTCGCCGCTCGAAGTCGCGGAGGCCGCGCGCCGTGTGGCCGCGCGCTTCGGCACGGAGGCGCGCACGCTCGGGCCGCTCTACAGCCTCGCGGACTTCTGCTACGCCGTCAGGCGCGGGGTGGTCGAGGCGGTCGGCGCGGCCGACGAGGGTTACGGGCTCGGCCCCTGCTGGGAGATGGACTACAACGCGCGGGCCGAGCGGGCGGGCTTCCGCGGCGTCTGGGCGCGCGGCGCTTACGTCTGGCGCGCCCCCGTCGGCGCGCGCCGCAGGCGCGAGGAGGCACGCCTCTTCGACGGGAGCAAACGTCGCTACCAGGACAAGTTCTGCGGCGCACGACTGCGCGGCGAGAAGAGTTCGTACAGGCAACACTGCCGCGGCGACGAGTGCCCGAACTTCGCCCCGGCCGCGCTGATCGAGATACGCCGCCCGCCCGCGCGCGACGAGGATGAGAGGCAGGCTGTGCGGACTCCTTCTCCCGCCGCCGCGGCTCCGACGCCCGCCCGTGAGACTTCGACGCACGCCGGCCTTCCTCTCGTCACCTGCATCATGCCGACCGCCGACCGCCGCGCGTACGTTCCGCAGGCCCTCGACTACTTCCGGCGGCAGGACTACCCAAACCTCGAACTGCTCGTCGTTGACGACGGCGACGACCCCGTCTCAGACCTCGTCCCCGAAGACCCGCGCATGCGCTACGTCCGCCTCGGCGAAAGGATGACCATCGGCGCCAAGCGCAACGTCGCCTGCCGCGAGGCGCGCGGCGAGCTGATAGCCCACTGGGACGACGACGACTGGTACGCCCCTCATCGCATAAGTAAGCAGGTCGCGGCGCTGCTCGACTCCGGCGCCGATATCTGCGGCACGAGCACGCTGCTCTTCTACGAAGCCGCGAACCGCCGTGCCTGGGAATACCGTTACGCGGGCCGCCCGCCCTGGGTCGCCGGCAGCTCGCTCCTCTACCGTAAGAGCTTCTGGGCGCGGCACAACTTCCCCGCCATCCGCCTCGGGGAAGACACGCGCTTCGTCTGGGACGCGCCCGTCAATGCGGTCCACGACCTCAACGACGCGGGCCTCTGCGTCGCCCTCATTCACGGCGCGAACACCGGCCGCAAGGACACGTCCGGCCACAACTGGCGCGAGGAGTCCTGCGCGCGGGTTGACTCCCTGCTCGGCGGCGACCTGCCTTTTTACGAGAGGGAGGCGGCGCGAACCGCGCCGCTCGTCTCCTGCGTAATGCCGACCTACAACCGCCGACCCTTCATCCCGCTCGCCCTCGCATCGTTCACGCGCCAGAGCTACGCGAACGCGGAGCTACTGGTCGTTGACGACGGCGAAGACTCCGTCTCCGACCTCTGCGAAGGCGTCCCGCGCGTCCGGTACTTTCGCCTCCGCAGGCGCGCGTCAATCGGAGCCAAGCGCAACTTCGCGCTCCGCGAGGCGCGCGGCGAAGTCATCGCCCACTGGGACGACGACGACTGGTACGCGCCCGACCGCCTTCGCTATCAGGTCGCGCCGATACTCGCCGGCCGGGCCGACGTGACCGGCCTGATAGGCGACGTGGTGATGGAGCTGCCCGGCTGCCAGTTCTGGTCCGTGCTGCCTGGCCTTCACGCCTCGATGTTCGTCGGCGACGTTCACGGCGGCACGCTCGCCTTCAGCCGCTCGCTCGTCGAGCGCGGCATACGCTACCCCGAGGCCAACCTCGCCGAAGACGCCGCCCTCCTGCGCCAGGCCGTCGCCCGCGGGATGCGCCTCGCGCGCCTCGCCAACGAAGGCCGCTTCGTCTACGTCCGACACAACCGCAACGCATGGGGCGAGTTCGTCCCCGGCAGCTTCCTCGACCCCGAAGGCTGGCGCCGCATCGAGCCGCCCCGCGAAGTCTCACGGGAAGTCCTCGAAGCCTACAGGGCCGCCGCCGCTCACCTCGCCTGAAGCTCTCTGGTAAGATGCCCGGGCTTTTTTAAGACGCGCGGAAGCGGGGTGAGAGTGTGAGGATGCGAGCGACCTTTTCACGGACGGCGAAGGCGGCGGCCCTCGTCGCGCTGATTCTTCTGACGGGAGCGAGGCCGCTCGCGCAGACGCCGCGCGAGCTTTTCGCCGAGTGGAAGCGGCAGAGAGTCACGACGCTCGACCCCGCGCTCGTCAAACACGCCGAACTCAAAAACTATCTGGCGGAATTGCGCGGCCACGGCGTCCCCTTCAGGGAAGTCGGCCGCTCGCTGGCCGGGCGCGAAATCTACCAGATGGAGTTCGGGCGCGGCCCCCTCAAGGTCTTCATGTGGTCGCAGATGCACGGCGACGAGCCGACGGCCACCAGCACCCTCGTTGACCTCTTCGCCTACCTCTACCGCAACCGCAACGTTCCTTGGGTCAGGTCGGTCGAAGAGCGGATCACGCTGCGCGCCGTCCCCATGCTCAACCCCGACGGCGCCGAGCTTTGGCGCCGCCGCAACCTCCAGTCCATCGACATCAACCGCGACGCCCGCTCGCTCGTCACGCCGGAAGGCCGCCTCCTGAAAAAACTCCGCGACGACTGGCGGCCCGACATCGGCTTCAACCTGCACAACCAGAGCGCGCGCACCTCGGTCGGCACGACGGGCCGGCAGGCGACCATCTCGCTGCTCGCCGTCGTCTCAGACGCGACGGCCGCAGACACGCCCGGCCGCGTCCGCAACAAGAAGCTCTGCGCGCTGATGGCCGAAGCCCTCGGCCCCTTCATCTACGGCCACGTCGGGCGCTACGACGACAGCTTCAACCCGCGCGCCTTCGGCGACCTCATCAGCCAGTGGGGCACGCCCGTCATCCTCGTCGAGACCGGCGCGCTCAAAGGCATGAGCGGCCACGACCTCGCCGGCCTCAACTTCGTCGCCCTCGTCACGGCCCTCAAAGCCCTCGCGGACGGCAGCGTCGAAGACGCCAACCCCGCCGTCTACGACGCCCTGCGAGTTAACGAGGGCGGCCTCATCTACGACCTGCTCGTGCGCGGCGCGACCGTCGTCACGCGCCCGGCCCAGGGCGGTCCGCGCCTCGCGCCTTACGTCGCCGACCTCGCCGTCAACGTCGAGCGCGGGCGCGGCGACGCGGCTCGGCCCTCGCGCGCCTCCGTTCAGGATGTGGGCGACCTCGCGGACTTCCACGGCCTCGACGAGGTGGACGCGCGCGACTACTACGTCATCAACCCCCAAAGCGAGCTTCGCACCGGCGCCGAGGCCACGCTCCTCTTCTACCTCAAGAACCGCGCGGAGAAAATCAACTGGGACGCGCCCGACCTCGAAACACGCTTCCCGCCCGACGCAGTCTTCCGCGGCGGCAACTGGACGCAGCGCGGCACGCTCCCCATCAAGTAAGGCCCGGCGTCTTCGTGCTCCAGAAGACGGGCGCCGAAGGCCGCAGACTCTTCTCGACGGCCAACGCGACGAAGCCCATCGTGTAGCGCGCGTTGACTTCCAGCAGCGGGTGGAGGCCGCCCGCGTGTTCGAGCGCGTCCACGCCGGCCGGTCCCCTGTAGCCTTCCTCGTAAAGCCGCTCGCCGACCAGCCTCGCCACGCGCTCTAATTCGTCAAGCCTTCGGGGCGCGGGCGGGCGTCCGAGGATGTAGCCCGTCCCCGTGCCCGCCCCGTTCGTCTGCAAATCGCTGACGCCGAGCACCTCGACGCGCCCGTCCTCCCCGACTTCGAGCCCGACGCCGTACTCGCGCACGACTTCGAGCCACGGCTGAAAGATAAGCGTCTCGCCCCGCCCCACGCGCCGCCGCGCCCACTTCGCCTGCGGCTCCTCGATGAAAGGGCCGCGGCCCAGAACGCGCTCTCGCGCGGCGAACCCGTACGGGCTTTTGATGACCCATTTGTCGCCCGCCCCCGGGCACGCGCGCGCCACCGCCTCGGCCAACTCCTCGAACGTGGACGCGAGCGCCGCCCCCGGAAGCGCGACGCCGAGTTCCCGTTCGAGCGCGTGGCTCCACAGCTTCGAGTTGACGCGCGCGACCGTCTCGAACGGGACCGGCCGCACGACCGCCCCGGCCCGCCCGCCCGCCGCGACCGCCGTCGGCGTCCAACCCCAGGGCGTGAAGACGCGCCCGGCCTGCCCGCCCGCCGCCTTCGCCGAGACCATCTCCACGCCCCGCCGCCCTGCCTCTTCCCGAAGCGCCGCGGGCCACGGCTCCTCCAAAAGCAGTCCGTCGCCTTCGCGCGCGAGCCACAGCAGATGCGGGGCCAGCCTGCGGTTCAGCTCCTCGAAGGCTTGCGTGCGCCCGTAGCGCCCGGCCGGCGCCGCCAGCTCCGCCTCGAAGTCCGCGTTCATGTGCCACAGCCTTGCCGTCATCAGGAGCATCTTTACCACGACAAATATTATTTGCCAAAACGAACGTTCGTGCTATATTACCGGCGATGTCAACTGGAGCGAAACAGCCCGTCAGGCCGTCGGCGAAGGCCCGCCGGGCGCACGGCGAGCGCACGCGCCAGTCCATCCTTGAGCGCGCCGTAGACATCGCCTCCGAAGAGGGGCTTGAGGGGCTGACCATCGGCCGCCTCTCGTCCGAGCTTTCGATGAGCAAGAGCGGGCTCTTCGCCCACTTCGGCTCCAAGGAGGAGTTGCAGCTCTCGACGGTCGAGGCGGCCCGCGCCATCTTCATCCGCGAGGTCGTGCGGCCCGCCTTCGAGGCCCCGAAGGGCCTGTCCCGCCTCTGGAGGCTGTGCGACGACTGGCTGGCCTACGTCCGCGGCGAGGTCTTCCGGGGCGGCTGCTTCTTCGCGGCGGCGGCGGCCGAGTTCGACGGCCGGCCCGGCCCCGTGCGCGACCGCGTCGCGGAGATCATGAAGGAGTGGCTGA
>DATHBF010000260.1:0-7088 GCA_035296285.1 Pyrinomonadaceae bacterium
AGCCGAGCGGCGTGAGCTGGGCGCCGATTCGTCCTTCTTCGATGACAACTTCGAGGCCGTCTACAGCGGCGCGGGCGTCCGCGTCTACGCCACCGGCGGCGCACGCGGCGCCGACGCGCCCGTGCCCCGCGAGCTGGCCCCGCGCGTCGGCCGCGACCCTCACGCGCTGCTCGAAGAGTTCCCGCGCACGAGCTTCTACGTCTACAGACTCTACAAGGCTTGCTACGGCCGCCCGCCGCGCATGGGCGAGTTCATGAGTGACTTGCGCGCGGTCGGACGCGGCCTCTACGTCGGCGGCCCCGGCTGGGAGGCGCAGCTCGATGAGAACCGGCGGGGGTTCCTGGAAGACTGGACGACACGCGAGGAGTTCAGGAAAGCCTACGAAGGTAAGACGACCTCGGAGATAGTTGATGCGCTGCTAGCGAACACGGCCGTCCAGATGAACGCCGGAGAGCGCGAACGTCTCGCCCGAGACGTGAAGGCGGAGGAACTGCTGAACCGCTTCGCCGAGGACGCGGGCTTCCGTGCGCGCGAGCACGACGCGGCCTACGTCCTCGTCCACTTCTTCGCCTACCTCGGACGCGACCCCGACGCCCCGCCCGACCGCGACCTCTCCGGCTTCCGCTTCTGGCTCGACGCGCTCCGCCGCAACGGCGACCACCGCAGCCTCGGCCGCGCCTTCATCGAGTCTCAGGAGTACAAACAGCGCCGCGTTCAGTAATCTTCATGATGCTGCGGAGATAATCTTCTCCACGACGTGCTGCCAGGTGAGGTTCATGGAAGTTATCTTGTCGCGGGCTCTTTGGCCCATCGTGCGGGCGAGGGCGCGGTCGGCGTAGAGGCGGTCGAGGCAGTCGGCGAGGGCGCGCGGGTCCGGGTCGGAGACGAAGCCCTCCTCGCCGTCGGCGACGAACTCGGTGGCGCCGCCGCCGTCGCGCGCGACGACGAGAGGCTTGCCGGCGAGCATCCCTTCGAGCGTGACGTAGCCGTAGTCCTCGTCGAACGGCAGGTAGCAGACGCCGAGCGCGCCCGCGTAGAGCTCGACCATCTCGTCTTCCGGGACGAAGCCGCGCAGCTCCACGCGGTCCGAGACGCCGTGCTCGCGCACCAGCCCCTCGTAGCGTTCGCGCTCGCGCGTGCCGCCCGCGAGCACGGCGCGGACGGGCGTGCGCGTGTGCTTGAGGGCTTCTATCAGAAGCTCCTGCCGCTTCTGCGGTTCGAGCCGGCTCGGGTAGAAGACGTAGTCGCCCTGCTCGCCCGCGCGCAAGGCTTCGGCGCGCGGCGGCGGGTGGTAGAGCGGCTCGCTCTCGATGCGGTTGTAGCGCATGAGGCGTTCGGCGACGGTCTTCGAGTTGGCGAAGACCTTGCGCGCCTCGGGGATGAAGCGTTCGTCGCACTGGCGGACCCAGTCGCGGACGCGCGCGCCGTCGGGGTGGGTCGAGAGGTCGTCGAAGGGCGTGCCCCAGAGGTTATAGGCCGAGCGGTACTGGTGGAGAATCCAGAGCACCTTGCGCGGGTGCGCGACGAGGTAGGCCGGGAACTTCATGCCGACGACGAGGTCAACGGGCTTGCCGTTCGACTCCGTCACGTCGAGCAGCCGCCACGCCAGCGCGCCCCTCATGATCTCCGACGGCGGATACCACTTGAAGGGCACGGCCGCCACCTCGGCGTTGTAGCCGGCCTCGCGCAGAGCGCGCTTCAGGCCCCCGACGTGCGACTCGGCCCCGCCCGTCGTGAACGGCACCTGCGTCGTGCAGATCAGGACGTTCTTCATCAAGATGAAATTAACACGGGCGGGCGCGGCCGTCCGTGTTAATTTCTTCCCCGATGAAGACGCAGGAATCGAAGCAGCACTGGCTGGCGACGTACGCCGTGCTCGTGGGGCTGACGCCGCTCATCCCCGTGCCCTTTGTAGACGACGTGGTGAAGGGCTATTTCCGGCGGCGGCTGGTGCGGCAGCTCGCCTCGTCGAACGGCCGCGCCCTGAGCGCGGAGGAGTTGGAGGGGCTCACCAAAGAGGAGGACGGCGGGTGCGTGCGCGGCTGCCTGATGGCGGCCGTCGTCTACCCCTTGAAGAAAATCTTCGCCAAGGTCTTCTACTTCCTCGAATGGAAGCGGGCCGCCGACCTGACGAGCCAGACCTACCACTTCGGCTACCTCGTGGACCACGCGCTGCGCCGCGCCGCCGACGGCCGCACGCTTCTCGACCTGCGCCCCGCCGCGGACGTGGGGGCGGCCATCGCGGCGGTCGTCCGCGAAGCGCCCATCAAGCCGGTCGAGGGCGCCGTCTCGGCCACCTTCAGCCGGTCGCGCAAAATCCTCCGCGGCGGCGCCGACCTGCTCGGCTCAAGCCTCCGCCGCGTCGCCCGCCGCGCGCCCCCCGAGCAGGTGGCCGAGGCCATCGAAGAGGTCGAGCCCCGGGAGCAGCGCGAGATCGAGCCCGTCGTCAAGGGCCTCCAACGCTCCATCGCCGCCGTCCCCGAAGAGCACTTCGCCCGCCTCCGCTCCCAACTCCTCGCCCGCCTCAACCTCCCGCCGGGCTGAAGGTCTGCCCCCGAAGGCGTGCGCGCCGAGGCTGCTACTGGTACGTTCGCCCGTTATGTTTGAGCCAACCTGCGGCGTGCCGCCCTTCCGGGTCGCGGTGCGTCCAGTGAATGACGCCGCCCTCTTCGTTCCACTCGTACTCGCCGTTGAAACGTACCCCGTCGCCCTCCCGCAGCTCGGCGACTCGCGGCGCGAGATCAATGTTGTGGGCTACCAGCACCGTCTGACCTGACGCGAGTCGAAGGATGAAGCGTTGATGCCGGCGGCCGGAGGTGTCATCCGCCAGTATGCGCGTGACGACGCCTTCGCCTTCGACCTGGACATCGCTCCGCCGGTTCTTAAATGCGCGCCCGATTGGAGTGTCGTCAACGGCCGAAGAGCCTCCATGCCCCGCCGGCCGCACAGCCCTGTCGCAGCCCGCCCAGAGCAGGGCGCAGAAGACGACGGCGGTAATCCGACTCGGTTTCACACGCGATATGTGCATTGCTCGCCTCGGCGGCCGCGGGTTCAGGGCACCCTTTTGATTTCGGACACGTCCATGAGGACGGCGGTGCGGTGGTGGATGGTGTGGGAGTGGAAGAGCGAGCCCTTGAGCTGCACCTTGCGGCCGGACATGGCCCGGTAGCGCCTGAAGTCGGCCGGGCCGCCGGGGAGCGCGAGCTGCATATCGCGGACGTTCTCCTCCGCCTCGTTCGACTCGTCGGCGTCAACGCAGACGGGGGCGGGCAGCGTGAGAACCCAGATCACCACGGGCCGGTCCCCTTTGCGGATGCTCTCGTAGTTGGGTCGGCCGGGGACCGTCAGCCGCTTGATGGTGCCGGAGAGGGTCGTGCCCTCTGACTCGTACTTGAGGCACGGCGCGGGGGGGCCGCCCCCGGGATTCAGGCCCAGCAGGATGATGCTCAGCAGGTTAAGGGCGAATGTCATCAGCGTCTCTCCCGAGTCGTGTCAAACGGCAGTCCTCATGCTCCCTCCTAATCCCGCTGCCCGGGTGGCGTGAGCGATTCAACGAAGATGTCGCCGTAATGATAGCCGGGCAGCGTCCGCTCCAGGTCGTCCGGGAACCAGCCGAGGAAGCGTTCCAGCGGCTCCCACTCCGCGAGGTGGAACCTTGAGCCTTCGGCGGGCGTGAGGTTAACGCGCGCCGGCCCGAATTGGCCGAGCCGCTCCAGGCAGGCCAGGGTCTTCCGTATGTCCTGCTCGTTCAGGTGGAACTCGAAGGACGTGAGCGGGACGGGCCGGGTGAGCCCTTTGAGCACCTCAAGCTCCCAGCCTTCCACGTCGATCTTCAAGTAGAAGGGGCGGCCGAAGTGCTCGACGGCCGAGTCGAGGGTCAGCACGGGGACGTGGCAGGCGCCCGTGATGCTGCCCTCCCAATCTTCCAGCAGGCTCGACTGCGCGGTTGACTCGCGCGTGTGGAGCGTGGCGAACCCGGCGGCGCCGCCGAGCGCGGCCTCCACCGCCGTCCAGTTCTCCCAGCGTCCGCAGCGCGCGCGCAGCTCCGACTGCACCGCGGGATTAGGCTCGAAGGCGACGACGCGCGACGCCCCCGCGAGCAGCAGGGCTTCGGACTTCTCGCCCGTGTTGGCGCCCACGTCGAAGCGGAGGGCGCCGGGCGGCAACAGCGCCCTGTAAAGGTCCACGTCCTCCTGAAAGGCCCGCTGCCGCGACGGGTGGACCCGCCGGTAGAGCCCCCGTATCGGGCGGTACAGCCCGGTCGTGATAGAGAGTTGCTTGACGGCACTCAATACGGACATCTCAACGCCCCCTAAGTAGTCTAACCGTCATCCCAGAGCCTCGACGTTGCAGACGGCGACGGAGATGTCGCGGTCGTCGGCGTGTGCGGCGTCTCGGGGGCGCGGCTGCCAGGTGCGGTCGGCGCGTATCTCAAGCTCGTAGTCGCGGGCGGCCGAGAGTTGTTCGGGAACTTCGATGCGCAGCGAGAGCCAGCCGTGACGGAGGAGGGAGAGGTGGCAGACGCGCGTGCCGTTGAGTGAGAAGTCGAGGCCGAGCGGGTGGTCGGCGATGTCGGGGATGTGCGAGGTGAGGTCGAGGCGCAAGGCCGAGAGCGCGGGCGCGCGGAAGCGTATGCGGCCGCGGCGGCTCATCCAGCGGGCGACGGGCGGGAGGACGTTGGGCTCGTACCAGCCCTCGTCGAAGAGCGCCGAGCGGTCGAGGCACCGCGCGGGGGGCTCGGGCGCTGCGGCCGGGGTGAAGAGGGCCGAGCGGTCGCGGTGCTCGTTGTAGAAGCTGCCGAGGGGCGAGTCGGAGGCTTTCAGGAGGACGTAGAGGCCGCTCTTCGGGAGCTTGACGTGGAGGTCGGAGATTTTGCCGAAGACGTAGCCCATCGCCATGTCGAAGGCGCGGCGCTCCCAGAAGGAGAGGCCGCGCAGGTAGTCGACGAAGTCCCGCTCGAAGGGCAGGCCGTACTCGTCCGCCTGCTTGACGAACTCCTCGCTCGAAAGGCAGAGCGCGTAGCGCGGCTCCCAGGCGACGTGCGCGAAGAAGCGCCGGAAGCGCACGGCGTGCTCCTCCTCCTCTTCGAGCCCGACGTGGCCGTCCACGGCGACGAAGCTACGAAGCTCCTCCGGGGTCATCTCGTCGTATGACTTCTGCGCGCTACGGTCCGTGCACTCGGCGCCGTGGAGCGTGACGCCGCCGGGGGCGAGCACGCGCCTGACCTCGGCGAGCACGGCGTCCTTCCCGGCTGACTCTATGTGGCCGAGCACGTCGAGACTCACGACGTAGTCGAAGCTCGCGTCGGGGAAGGGCAGGCGCGAGAGCGAGGCGGCGGCCGTCGCGTCGTAGCCGTTGCGGCGCGCGGCCGAGGCGCACTCCTGCGAGAGGTCAACGCCCGTCAGCTCGACGCCCTTGCGCTTGAGCAGCGCGAGCATGCCGGCGCCGCAGCCGAGGTCGAGCACGCGCGACCCCGGTCGCACGTTGTCGTAGACCCACATGGTGCGGGCGAAGCGGATGTCGAAGCGGTCGAGCGCGCGGAAGTAGCGCGCGTCGAGGACTTCGTCCGACACGAACTTCGTGCGGTAGAACTCCGCCACGTCCTCGACGCCGGCACGCCTGTAGAGGTCGTCTGTCATCACGGCTTAAGATTCACGCTTCGCGGCTTTTTCGAGTGCTGCGAGCCGCGATTCGATGTGGCGTCGGGCGCGGTCGTGCATGACTTCCCGCTCGGAGGCTTCGAGCGAGAGCTGGCGGAAGCAGACGCGCTGCTCTTCGAGAACCTGCTCGGCGCGCTCGCGCAGCTCTTGCTGGAGGTCGGCGGCGCGCGCCAGGAGCTGCGCCCGCTGCTCGGAGCGGAGGCCGTCGGCGTGCGCGCCCATCTCGGCGCGGAGCTGTTCGACGCCCGCCTCGAAGGCGCGGGCCAGCGCCGCCAGCTCGCCCGCGAGCCGCGACTCGGTCTCGGCCAGCGCGGACGAGAGGCGCGCGGCGCGCTCGTCCGCCTCGGCGATGTGCTGGCGGAGCGAGCCCTCAAGCGAGCCCTGCGCCTGCTGCAAAGACTGGTGCGCCTGCTGTAGAGACTGCTGCCCTTGCTGCAAAGACTGCTGCCAACCCTGTAAGGACTGCTGGCCCTGCTGCAAAGAGTGTTGCCCCTGCTGTAGCGACTGGAGGGCCTGTTGGTTCGCCTGTTGCTGCGCGCCGTGCGCGTCGTGAGCCTGCCGGAGCGCGGCGAGGTCTGCGTGCGCGCGGGCGAGGGATTGCTCGTGCGCGCCGAGCGCGGCGAGGGCTTCGGCGAGGGCGTGGTGGGCGGCCGAGTTGAAGTTGACCTGCTCCCACGTGAACCAGTGCGCGGCGCGCTTGATGAGCCGCTTGAGCCAAAGCTCCAGGCGCGCGACCGAGCCGCCCCGGTTGCTCATCACGGGCGGCAGCCGGGTGCGCGCCCGCTCGGTCGTCGCGAGGTCGGCCTGCAAACGCGCCAGCGCCTCGGCCGCCGGATGCGGATGAGAGGAATGCCCGTTGGCATGAGGGGCCGGCGCGGCCGTTAACGTCTCGGCCGGCGCAAGCGGCGACTGCCGCGCGGCCTCCGCCCTCACGCGCTCGCGTATCTCGCGGAGTGTGTTCTCGACTTCGGTGTCAGGCATATGCGGTTTCACTCGGCCGCCGCCGCGACCGTGGACTCGGCGGCGGGCGCGCCGATGCGGCGGGCCGTGGCGCTGGCGTTCAGGTTCGCGACGCCCTCGATCACGTGCGGGCTGACGACGCGGAAGAAGATGACGCCGTCGAGCCAGTCGTAAGCCTCCCCGATGCGGCTGTGGACGGCGAACGAGACGGAGAAGTGGTCGAGCCCGAGCCAGCAGCCGAAGGCGAAGCTGACCTCGACGGCCTCGCCCCGCTTGAAGGGACCGAGCGTGAGCTGCTGCTCGTTCGTGTTCGTGCCGTAGGCGTGGATGCTGTGGCGGTTGCGGATGAGGAAGCCGACCACGGGCTCCTCCAAGTCCGCGTGGAAGCGGACGCGCACCCGCACCGTCAACTGCGCGCCGGACTCCACCACCTCGGCCCGCCGCCCCGAGGCGTCGAGCAGCTCGGCC
>DATHBF010000261.1:0-10134 GCA_035296285.1 Pyrinomonadaceae bacterium
CGTGAGGCGGACTTCGGCCCGCTCCTCGACGAAGTGCGCGAGCAGCGAGGCGGCCAGCGTCACGCCGCGCTCGAAGCGCGACGCCGCCCCCTCGCCGCCCTCGCCGCCATAGGTGTCGAGCGCGACGTGGACGCGCCGGTCGTCCTCGGCCGTGAACTCGCGCACCATCAGCCGCCTCTGCCGGGCGGTCGCCTTCCAGTCGATCAGCCGCACGTCGTCGCGCGGCTGGTACTCGCGCATCGAGTGCAGGTCCTGGCCCGACCCGCGCCGCGCCGCCTGCATCTGCCCGGCCTCGATGGGCAGGAGGTGCAGCTCGTCGCCCGCGCGCTCCGGCTTCGGGTAGACGAACAGCTCCACGTCGCGCGCCCGCAGTCTCCTCCTTAACCGAAAGAACCCGAACGGGAAGCGCGTCGAAATCTCGAAGCCGGTCACGAGCAGCAGGCCCCGCCGCTCGAAAGTCAGCTCGACCCTCTGCTCGACCTTCACCCCGCGCGGCACGTACATGAAGTAGGAGAGCAGGCGCCTCGACTGCCGGGGCCGGCGCAGCACGAAGCCGCGCCGGCCCTCTACGCCTTCGCGCGTGCGCGCCTCGACCAGCACCGAGAAGGAAGGCAGCACGCGCTTCGTGTTGTGGACGGTGACGATGACGGGCGCGGGCTCGGCGGCGAAGATGTGGTCGGGGAAGCGGGCCGAGACGGCGAGGTCGCGCAAAGACGCGCGCGCCGCCGCCCACGCCACGAAGAGCGTCGAGGAGAGGACGGAGAAGACGAGGAAGAGCAGGTTGTTCCCCGTGTTCCACGCCGCGAAGGTGACGACCGCCAGGACCGAGAGGAAGACGGCGCCGCCGGCCGTCAACTGGAACGGGAGGTCGAGGCGGGCCGCCTCGCTGCGCGCCGAGCGCGCCAGCGGCGGGACGACGAAGACGATGATGGCGAGCGCGATGACGAGCGACGAGAGGGCGCCGATGCGCGCCAACTCCCAGTCGTCGCGGCGGCGGGCGATGACGGTCAGCGCCGCCGCCACCAGCCCGCCGGCCACGAGGAGCGTGCCGAGCAGCGGCCGCCGCCACCTCTTAAAAGCCTCCCACGCCGTCATCACTTCTAGAGCGGCACGCTGACCGTCTTCATGATCTCGCGCAGCACGTCCTCGGCCTCGTCGCTGCGGCGGTGGAGCGAGTTCGAGAAGCGCGAGTTGACGACGAGGCGGTGGGCGAAGACGGGCAGGACGAGCCGCTTGATGTCGTCGGGCACGCAGTAGTCGCGCCCCTCCGTGAGCGCGAGCGCCTGCGCGGCGCGGAAGAGCGCGAGCGTGCCGCGCGGGCTCACGCCCAGGTCTAAAACCTCCGAGGCGCGCGTCGCCGAGACCACGCGCATCAGGTAGTCCACGAGCGAGTCGTCCACCGTGACGGTGTGGACGGCCTGCTGCAACTCCTGGATGTCTTCGGCGCTCAGGACCGGCCTCAACGAGTCGAGCGGGTCGGCACGCTCGCGGTCGCGGATGATCTCCTTCTCCACCTCGGGCGAGGGGTAGCCGACCCTCAGGCGGAGCATGAAGCGGTCCACCTGCGACTCGGGCAGCGGGTAGGTCCCGTGGTGCTCGACCGGGTTCTGCGTCGCCACGACCATGAAGGGCGCGCGCAGGCGGTAGGTCGTGCCCTCGACCGTGACGTGCCCCTCGGCCATCGCTTCCAGGAGCGCCGACTGCGTCTTCGGCGTCGTGCGGTTGATCTCGTCGGCGAGGACGATGTTGGCGAAGATGGGGCCGGGCTTGAACTCGAAGGCGCCGTCGCGCTCGTTGTAGACGGAGAGGCCGATCACGTCCGAGGGCAGGAGGTCGGAGGTGAACTGGATGCGCTGGAACGCGCAGTTGATGGCCTGCGCCAGGGCCTGCGCGAGGGTGGTCTTCCCGACGCCGGGCACGTCCTCGACGAGCAGGTGGCCGCCGGCCAGAAGCGTCACGACCGAGAGGCGCACGGCCTCGGCCTTGCCCTTGATGACGCGCTCGACGGCGTGCCGGAGTCGGGCGACGCGCTCGGCGGCCTCCTCAGGGCTCAGCAGGTCGCCCCGGTCGGCTGTCTGTAGGTTCCTCATCCGGAAACCATTCTAAGGGCAAGCGGAGGCCGGAGGCTAGGCACGCGGCCGCGTCTCGCCCTGCGCCCGCCTGACAGCCGTTCGCCTCTGTAGTAAAATCACCCTTCGGTTTTGTGGAACTCGGACGGGTATAGCTCGTGTACTGGATGGGTGAGGTGAGAAGGCATGTATAACATGAGAGACGCACGCGGCCGCCAGCGCGGCTTTTCACTCGTCGAGCTGATGATCGTCATCTCGATCATCGGCATCCTGGTCGCCATCGGCATCCCGGCCTGGCAGGCCAGCGTCCGCTCGACCAACGAGGCGGCGGCCGTCACGCACCTCCAGCGCATCTCCACCGCGCAGGTCACTTTCTACAACACCAAGAACCGCTCCGGCTACGGCACCTTCGACCAGCTCTCGTCGGGCGGCTACCTCGACGCGCGCTTCAAGGGCGACACGCCCGTCGTCGACGGCTACATCTTCCGCCTCACGCTGGCGGCCAAGTCGGGCACCAACCCGCCCACCTACGGCGTCAACGCCGACCCGCAGAAGCCGACGGGGCTGACCGCCACGGGCAGCCAGTTCTTCTACATCGGGTCGGATACCGGCGGCCCCCGCACCAACGCCGAGCGCCCCGCCACGGCCGAAGACCCGCCCGTCGGCGGCGGCCAGTAAGTCCCGACTTAAACCCCGCTTGACGCTCGCGCGAACGCTTTGTTAGCATCCCGCATCGTCAAATTAAGGCCGCCCACTTAACTCAGCGGTAGAGTGCTACCTTCACACGGTAGAAGTCGGAGGTTCGAATCCTCCAGTGGGCATCCAATCACACTTCCCACCCGCGGAGAGCCGGTGGCGAAGCGCATCCCGAAATTCCACTCCACCCAAATCGCACGCTTCTGGAAGCGCGTTGACAGCTCCCGGGGGCCAGACGACTGCTGGCTCTGGAGCGGCCATATCGGCGAGAACGGCTACGGCATCATCAGCATCAACGGCCGGGGGTACAAGGCCCACCGCGTCAGCTTCTTCCTTGAGCACGGGCGCATCTCGAACGACAGGCTGATTCTTCATCGCTGCGACGTGAGGGCGTGCGTCAACCCCTCTCACCTTTTCCAGGGCACGCCGAAAGACAATTCACAGGACGCGGTCCGTAAAGGCCGGAACACGCGGCTCTACGGCGAGCGGAACGGTAAGGCCAAGCTGTCCCGGGAGTCGGTCCTCGCCATCCGGCGGATGTGCCGACGCCCAAACGTTTACCAAAAGGACGTGGCGCGTCATTTCGGCGTCAGCGAGGCGACGGTCTCTTACGTCGTCAACGGCGGGAGGTGGAAGAAGGTCGTCAGTCCCCCTTCTCCTCGGCGGTCAACCCCCGGAAGCGGACGCGCTTGAAGGCGGTGGCCCCGCCCGGCGCGGCGACGCCGACGGCGACGAAGCCCTCTCCGCGCCCGACCGTGAAGTCGAAGGAGACGCGCCCCTGTGCGTCCGGCTTCAACTCGCGCCGCCCGCCGCCTTGGATGAGGAAGACGCGCGAGCCGGCGGGCCTGACACGGCCTTCGACGCGCACGGTCTGCCCCGCCTCCATCCGCGCGAGGACCTGCTCGGACGGGAAGTCGAAGTCGGCGGAGGCGCGCGGGGGCGGCGCCGGCCTCCGGGCGTAGCGCGCGGCGACCGCGTCGGGCGTGTCGAGGTTGCGCCCCTCCTGCAAGTTCGAGGTGAGGCGTATGAACTGCGCCATTGACCATGCGAGCGGCGTGGCCGAGCCCGTGCCCTCGCCGAACTTGAAGATGGGAGGCGTGCCGCCCGGGCGGTCCCAGACCTGCTCGGGAATCATCCGCCCCTCGTTCGCGAAGCCCTGCATCGCTTCGAGCCGCCTGCGCGCCGCCGCGCGCTCGCCCCGCGCCAACTCGTACTCGCCGCGCTCGCCCGAGAGCAACGCCCACAAACGTCCCTTGCCGGTGTACTTGCCGTCCCAGTTCCACGGCCGGCCGTCGTCCATCTCGCCGTAGCCGTCGTGGTTGTAGCGGTAGAAGGCGGGGCCGTGCGGCGTCTCGACCTTGATGACCTGGTCTATGACTTTCAGAGACTTCGAGACGAGGGGGTCGTCGGGCGGGCGCACGCCGAGGCGCACGAGTTCGAGGAAGCCGGCGTCAACTATCCTCCGCTCGTCGAAGGTGCCGGCGCCGTTGTTAAGCTCGCGCGGCTCGCCGTCGTTCGGGTCGTCGTTCTCGGTGACGCGCAGGTAGTAGTTGCCGTCGCCGTAGAAGCCGTTCGTCGTCGCCGTCCAGGCTTCGACGTTGCGCGCCCAGTCGTCGGCGGCGGCGAGGTAGACGGCGGCCGAAGCCTCGTCGCCGTTCCCGCGGGCTATCTCCGCGGCGCAGACGAGGCCGGCTATCTCGGCCGCGATGGTCGAGGGCGAGTAGCCCGACTCCTCCTCCCAACGCTCCTGCGGCGTGTAGGGGCCGCGATGGATGATGAAGTCGGCGGCGGGCCGGACGTGCTTCGTGTAAGTCTCTCTGTCGGTGCGGCCGAGCTGGTGGGCGAGGACGAGGGGGTAGGCGACCTCGTCCATCTGGAGCGAGCCCCAGAAGGGGCGGCCGTCGAGCCAGGAGTTCTGCGGGAAGCTCCCGTCCGGCTTCTGCTGGACGCGGAAGAGGTAGTCGAGCGCGCGGTCGGCCGAAGCCTTGTCGCCGAGGGCGAGGAAGGCGGTCGCCACCTGATAGAGGTCGCGCGACCAGACGAGGTGATAGCCGCCGACTTCCGGCTCGTTGGCGTTGGCGCCCCCGCCCCACGGTATCGAGAGCGAGGCGATCATGGCGCCGCTGTAGGTCTTGTCCTCGTGCGCCTTGAGGACCATCGCCGCCATGTCGTACTGCGCCTGGAAGGCGGGCTCGACGCGCCTCAGCTTTTTCAAGTAGTCGTGCCAGCCGCGCTCGTACTCTGCGCGCGCCCGCGCGAAGCCCTTCGCCAGAGAGGCGCGGGCGTTCTTCAAAGCCTCGGCCGCGTCCCTGCCGAAGCCGAGCGCGAGCGTGGCGCGGCCGGAGTTCAGCTCGCCGAGCTGGGCGACGTTGCCGTCGGCCGCGCGCGTGTAGCGCGTGTCGGGGAAGAGACTCCGCCCCAACTCTTCGAGGCCGTCGCTCGTGCCCTTGAAGCCGTTCGTCGTCGCCGCGAAGCCGGTGCTGGAGACGAGCGCCGAAGCCTTGTCGCCGTCCGAGGCGAGGAGCGCGCCGTCCTCGGTCCAGGCCGTGTCGTGCATCCCGCTGTTGCCCAGCGACGGGTCGTAGTAGACGTAGAGCCGCTGGCGGGCGCGGCATCGGCCGCCGAACTCGACATCGATGAGGACGACGGGCCGCTCCGGGTCGGTCGTGTAGTTTTTGACGAGCCTGTAGGTCGTCCGCTCGGTCGTCTGGCGGAAGGAGAGCGAGCGCGGGTCTGTTATCTCGACGGGCCGCGCGCCGGGTCCTCCCTCCGGCAAGCCGTCGCCGGGGCAGCCCGTGACGACGAACTGCAACGTCTGCGTGTTCGCCACGTCAACGGTCGGGTAATAGACCTCGTCCATCACCCCGCCGCGCAGCGTGAACCAGACCTTCGACTCCGGCGTGTTCGAGGTGCCGACGGCCTCCTTGCCCGCGCTCGTCCAACGCGCGTCCTTGCCGGGGCGGCCGGGCGCGGACCTGCCTTCGGCCTCCCGCGCGCGCGGCGCGGGCGGCATGGAGAGGAGGAGGAGGAGGCAGGCGAGCAGGGCCGCCGTGACGAGGGAAGGCTTTTTCATTTCGCGCCGGGCCTACCCGCGGCGGCGGCCGAGCATGTCGAAGCCGACGGCGGCGACGAGGACCGCGCCCTTGACGATGTACTGCGTGTAGTTCTCGACGTTGAGGAGCGACATGCCGTTGTCGAGGCTCGCCATGATGAGCGCGCCGACGACGGCGCCCGAGACGGTCCCGCGCCCGCCCATCAAGCTCGTGCCGCCGATGACGCAGGCCGCGATGGCGTCGAGCTCCATGTACGTCCCGGCGTCGGGCGACGCGCTGCCGACCCTCGCCGTGTGCAGGAGCGACGCGACGCCGACGAGCAGGCCGAGCACGCAGTAGGCGGCGAGCAGGTAGCGGCGGATGTTGATGCCGGAGAGGCGTGCGGCGTCGGGGTTGCCGCCGATGGCGTAGAGGTAGCGGCCGAAGGTCGTGTTCATCGTCAGGAACGCGCCGAGCGCCGCGACCGCCAGCAGCACCAGCACGGGGACGGGCACGCCGCCTTGCAGCCCGCTCGCCGGGTCCGTCCAGTTCATGAGGACGATGAAGGCCGCGATGACGAGCGACGGCAGGACGACGCCCAGCGCCGTCTGGGCCACGCCCGGCGCGGACAGGCCGTGCCGCCTGCGCGCGCGGATGCGGCTCAGGCTGAGCCACGCCACCGCCGCCACCGCCAACCCCGCCAGCACGTAGCCGACCACCGGCGCCACCTTGTCCACGCCCAAGGCCCTGAAGACGGGGAGCCTGACGGGTATCGTCGCGCCCTTGCTCAAGCCCAGTATCACGCCGCGCCACGCCAGCAAGCCCCCGAGCGTGACGATGAAGGCCGGGATGTTCGCGTAGGCGACGAGCGCGCCCTGCGCTATCCCTATGACCGCGGCGACGACGACGGCCGCCAGGAGCGTCGGCCCGACGCCCAGCTCGAAAGTCTGCGTCATCGCCGCCACGCCGCCCGCCAGTCCCACCACCGAGCCGACCGACAGGTCTATCTGCCCCGCCACGATGACCATCAGCATCCCGACCGCCAGCACGCCCGTCACGGACATCTGCTGCAAGAGGTTCGAGAAGTTCTTCGGGTGCAGGAAGAGCCCGTAGGGGTAGATGTCGCTGACGGTCTTCCACTGGAAGAAGAGCCAGATGACGACGAGCGCGAAGAGCATCGTGTAGGCGCGCAGGTTCTCGGTCGGGAGGCGGAAGCCCCCCTTGCGCGCCTCGACGCCCTCGGGCACGGCGTCGGGCGGCGACACGTCCGCGGTCGTCGGCGGCCTGTTCGTCGCGGGCTCGCCCGCGGACCCCTGTCTGCTCATAACCTCCCTCTAATCATGCCGCCCTCGTCGTGTGGCCCGTGGCGGCGGCCATGACGGCCTCGGGCGTGGCCTCCGTCCGCTTGAACTCGCCGGTGACTCGGCCTTCGTGGAGGACGAGCACGCGGTCGGAGAGGCCGAGCACCTCGGGCAGCTCCGACGAGACGAGGACGATGGCGAGTCCGGCTCCGGCGAGGCGGTTGATGTGGCCGTAAATCTCCTGCTTGGCGCCCACGTCTATGCCGCGCGTCGGCTCGTCTAAGAAGAGCACGCGCGGGTTCGTCAGAAGCCACTTCGCCAGCACCACCTTCTGCTGGTTGCCGCCCGAGAGGGTGCCGACGACGGTGAAGACCGAGTTGGCCTTCACCCTCAAGTCCTTCATCGCGCGCCCGCCGGCCGCCGCCTCCGCGTCCACGTCCGTCACGAAGCGGCCCGACAGCTTCGAGAGCCCCGCCAGCGTCATGTTGTTCAAGATAGTCTGGTCGAGCACGAGCCCGAAACGCTTGCGGTCCTCGGTCACGAAGCCGAGCCCCTGGCGGATGGCGTCCGACGGCCGGCGAATCTGTGCGGGCTTGCCGCCTATCAAAACCTCGCCCGACGTGCGGCCCGGCCACGCGCCGAAGATGCCCATCAGAAGCTCGCTTCTTCCTGCGCCCATCAGCCCGGCGACGCCCAGGACCTCGCCGCCGCGGACCTTAAAACTGACGTTGTCAACGAGGAGCTTGCCGCGGATGTTCGGGTCTTCGACCGTGACGCCTCTGGCCTCGAAGACCACCTCGCCCCGCTCGTGCGCGGCGACGGGGAAGATGTCGCCGACCTCGCGGCCGACCATGCGGGAGATGACGCGCGGCTCGTCGAGGTCGCTTGCGCGGTCGGTGCCGACGGTGCGGCCGTCGCGCAGGACCGTGATGCGGTCGGCCATGCGGAAGACCTCGTCGAGCTTGTGCGAGATGTAGATCATGCCGACGCCGCGCGAGCGCAGCTTGTCGAGAATCCGGAAGAGCGTGGCGACCTCGGCGTCGGTCAGGGCGGCCGTCGGCTCGTCGAGGACGAGTATCCTGGCCTCCTGCGAGAGCGCCTTGGCGATCTCGACGAGCTGCTGCTGGCCGATGCCGAGGTGGCCCACGGGCGTGCGCGGGTCAACGGGAAGGTGCAGCTCGTCGAGGAGCTTCTGCGCGCGGCTGTATAACTCCTCCCAGCGGATGCACCCGAAGCGGCGCGGCTCGCGGCCGAGGAAGATGTTCTCGCCGATGGAGAGGTCCTTGATGAGCGACAGCTCCTGGTAGATGACGGCGATGCCGGCCTGCTCGGCCTCGCGGACGCTCGTGAAGCGCCGCGCCTCGCCTTCGAGCACGATCTCGCCGCCGTAGGTGCCGTGCGGGTAGACGCCGCCGAGCACCTTCATCAGCGTGGACTTCCCCGCCCCGTTCTCGCCGACGAGCGCGTGCAGCTCGCCCGCGTACAGGTCGAACGAGACGCCGTCGAGCGCGCGCACGCCCGGAAAGCTCTTCGTGATGTCCCGCATCTCAAGGACGGGGGCCTTTTCGTCAACCATCTCCGCCTCGCCTCAACGCAGCCTCAGAGCCATCCCGAGCCCGCCGAGCAGGAGGGCGAGCGCCGCGACGAAGGAGCCGCCTTCCGGCCTTCGCACGCGGGCCGCGGTCTTCGGCCACTGGTCGCGCGGCACGTCCTTGTACACGTCTTCGAGCTTGTGGTAGCCGTCCTTGATGACGGTCTCCATCAGGTTGTTCTTGTCCACGGCCGTCGGCTCGTGGAGGATGGAGGGCACGTCGATCTTCCCGTTGTTGATGCGCTCGGGGGCCGTCAGTTGCTCGCCCCGCGCGAGCTTGAGGGCGTTGTCCACGGCGCTGTCTGCGAGCGGCTTGATGGGCTTGTAGATGGTCATCGACTGCTTGCCGGCGGCGATGCGCTGGACGGCGTCGAGCTGCGCGTCCTGGCCCGTGACGACGACCTTGCCGATGAGGCGCGCGGTTTCGAGTGCCGAGATGGCGCCGCCGGCCGTGCCGTCGTTCGAGGCGACGACCGCCGCGATCTGGCCGTTCGTCTTCGTGATGGCGTCCTCCGTGATGCGCAGCGCCTCGTCGGCCCGCCAGTCCTTGGCGAACTGGTCGGAGACGATCTGGATTTCGCCGCGGTCTTTGGCCGGGCCGAGGACGTTCATCTGGCCCTTGCGCATCAGCATCGCGTTGTTGTCGGTGGGCGCGCCGCCGACGAGGACGTAGTTGCCTTTCGGCGCGTGTTCGAGCGCGTACTGCCCCTGCATCTCGCCCATCTTCTCGACCTGGTGCGAGACGTAGAGGTCAACGTCGGAGTTGCGTATGAGGCGGTCGTAGGAGATGACGGGGACGCCCTGGCGGTGCGCGGCCTCGACGATGGAGGCGGCTATCTCGCCGTTGTGCGGGGCGACGATGAGCACGTCCACGCCCTTCGTCAGGAGGTTGTCGCACTGCTTGGTCTGGACGGCGTCGTCGCTGTTGGCGACCTGCACGTCCAGCTCGGCCCCGACCTCGCGGGCGCGCGCCTCGACCAACTGCTTGTCGCGCTGCCAACGCTCCTCCTTGAGCGTGTCCATCGAGAAGCCGATGCGGACCGTCTCGCCCGGCTTCTTCGTCTTCCGCTGGTAGCCGCCCGACGACGCCCCGCCGTTCGCGTTGCCGCCGCCGCCGCCCTGCCCCTGCTGCTGCGGGCTCACGCACGCGCCCAGCACGGCCGGCAACGCGAGCGCCGCCAGCGCCGCCGCACACCTCTTCAGTCTACGCATCAATTTTGCTCCTTCCGGGCAAGCCGGTGCGGCGCCCGCTCTTAAGCAGGCGACACCACGCCGCGCCGTGACTGTTTGTTCATTAAATAAAGACTGCTTAGGACGCGCCTAAGATTATCAAAGGCGCCGGAAAAATTCACCGAAAATTAGCGGGCCAGGGTTTTCGACACAGAGGGCACGGAGGGCTCACGGAGGGCAAGGAGAAAAGAAAATGTTTTTCTCAATGCTCCCTG
>DATHBF010000262.1:0-7450 GCA_035296285.1 Pyrinomonadaceae bacterium
GGAACTCGTGGATAATGACGCGCTTGTAAACCACATCGATGCGGAAGTCGCCGCGGCGGAGCCGGCCGCGCGTGTACTCAAGCTCGTCGGGCGCGCAGACGATGGTTGGCACGCCGCGGCTGGCGAAGTAGGCGCGCAGCAGCTCGAACTCGTGCGAGGTCGGCAGTCCCTCCCAGTCAACGATGGCGACGTTCGGCACTTCGCGCCCGCCCCACTCGGCGTATGTTTCCAGCAGCGCGCCCAGAAGGCCCGCGACCGGGTCGAACTGTCTGAGCCTGTAGCGCGCCCCCGCCTCTCGCATCGCGCCTACTTCAAAGAGCACTTCGTTCAAGCCCGACTGGTCGGACAGGCTCGAAGGGTTCTCGGCGTTCATCTCGACGAACTTGACTTCGCGGCCGTGGACGAACGCGTCGAGGCGCGTGTTGACGGCCGTGCCGGAGTAGCCGGGCTCAACGAGCGCGAGCCGCCTTTCGGCGTCCGTGAGGCCGACGCGTTCGAGCTGTGCGGGGTCGGCGAGCAGCGCCGCAGCCACCTTGTCCAGGGCCGATGAGACAAGCTCGGAGGCGCGCGTGAGGCGTCCGTATTGTTCGCGCGAGAGGAAATGAGGGCGCAGGGAGACGCCTATCTCGCGGTCGCCGTAGAGCAGGCGGCGGGCGCGCTGCGCCGCCTTCAGGCGTGCGAACAAAGCCTCGCCCAGCCCCGCGTCCGCGAGGAGGTGTGCGTTGTATTCGTCAATCAGTCTCTCGCGCAAGCTCTTCTCTGTCAGGCGGTCCGTCGGCTGTAAGCAAGCAGCGACAGCATCTCATCCCGCGTCATGTCGCTGATGTTAAGCAAAGTCTTTAGCCCCGCTTCGTTTAAGAATGCAACGCCTGAAAATACTTTTCGTGCGCGCGCTTGGCCCAGCCCCAGAAGTGGCCGCGGCCGGTGCGTGCGGCGCCCTCGTCCCAGAGCTTCGCGTGGAGGAAGGCCGAGTCTTTGCCGCCCTCGTCAACGACGAGCGTCAGCTCGTGTCGGTAGACGGCGGCCGGCTCGCGTCCCTCGATTTCGGCCGCGACGTTCTCGGCCGCGACCTCGGCCTGCCGGACGGCCATGTGGCCCATCTTCGGCCCCGAGAAGTAGACGGCGTCGCCCGCGGCGTACATCCGCTCGGCGCCGAGCACGCGCATCGTGTGATTGACGCGCGCGTAGCCCTCTTCGTCAACCAGATTCGTCGAGGCCAGCGCGCTCGTGCCCTCAAACGGCGGGACGAGCATCAGCAGGTCGTAGGTGAGCCCGCGCCCGCCCGTTGCTCGCACGACGCCGGCCTCTACACGCTCGACCGCGAAGTTCGGGATGAAGTTGATGCCGTGGGCTTCGAGCGCGGGGCGGACGGCCGCGGCCAGGGCCGAGCCGCCCGGGTGTTCGGCCGGGTACTCAGGCAAGACGACGGAGACGCGCCCGCCCTCGCCGTGCTCTTTGAGCAGCCGCGCGAGTGCGAACGCCGCCTCGTAGACGGGCACCTCAAGTCGCGCGCCCGGGCAGGAGCCGAGGACGGCGTGCCCTCCGCCGCGGAAGGCGCGGACGGCCTCGCCGAACTTCAGCGCCGCGCCCACGCCGAGCAGGTGGTGCGCGTGCTCGAAGAAGCCCGGCACGCGCTCGGTGGCGAGCCGGCGGCCGAGCGCGTAGACGAGGTAGTCGTATTTGAGCGCGCCCGTGAAATCGCCGCCGCTCAAAGTCGCCTCGCGCCTCTGCGCGTCAACGCGCGCGACCGTCGCTTCGACGAACCGAACGCGGCGGTCGAGCATCGCGCCGCGCAGGTCGTAGGAGATGTCGTCGGGCTCGCAGCCGCCGAAGGCGAGCCGCACCAGCGCCGGGTAGAAGACGAAGCGAGACGAGCGCGAGACGAGCGTGATCTCGTGCTCGCTCCCCAAAGACTTCGCCAGCCGCTCGGCCGCCACCACGCCCGCGAAGCCGCCGCCGAGTATGAGCACCTTAGCCATGAGAAGACCCCTCCGACATAAATCGAACCGAAGGCTCTTAACGATTCACCGCCTACGACTCACGGCACCTGACTATTTCGACCGAGCACTTCGAGTGCGCGGCGACGGCCTGCGAGACGGAGCCGAGCAGCATCCGCTCCCAGCTCTTGTAGCCGTGCGAGCCGACGACGATGAGGTCGGCGCCCCAAGCCTCGGCCTCCTCGACGATGAGCCGCTTGGGCGAGCCGGTCAGCGTCTCTGTCGAGACCAGCATCCCGTTCTTACCATCGGCGCGCAGCTTTTCGGCAGCCAGCGCGACCACCTCGGCGGCCCTCTCGCGCTTCAGCCGTTCGACCTCCTCGAAGTAGCCGGCCAGGCCCATGTAGGGCTCCGCGACGAGCGCGCCCGGCGGCTCGACGACCGACACGACGCGCACCTGCGTGTCGTCCGGCCAAGGTCTGCGCGCCACCTCTTCCACCGCCGCGTCGCTGCAAGGCGAGCCGTCCGTCGCCAAAAGTATCTTCATCTCGAACCTCCTGGCGGGGGTTTTAGAGAGAGCCCCGCGCCGTCTCAAAGAGCACGGTGCGTGCCAGCGGGGCAAAGGCGTTCTCCCCGTATTTCCGGGGTTTCTGTTCGTCTTCGGCCGCCCGCGCGTGGGTCTTTTTTCGCCCCCTGCGGAGTATTTCCCAACGTCTAACCCTTGGCGGCGGGATGCAGGACTTCGGCCAGCGCCTTGAGGAGCTTTTCGGCCGTGTAGGGCTTGGGGAGGAACATTTGGACGCCGGCCGCCACGGCCTCGGCCGCCTTCTCGCCGCCGAGCCCGCTGGTGGCGATGATGCGCACGCGCGGGTTTATCTTCTGCAAGGCGCGGATGGTGGCGGGGCCGTCCATGAAGGGCATCATCATGTCCGTCAAGACGAGGGCCACTTCTTCGCGGTGCTGCGCGTAGAGCGCGACGGCCTCCGTGCCGTCGGCCGCGGTCAGGACTTCGTAGCCGAACGCCTCAAGCGTGCCCTTCGTTATCTGCCTGATGGCGTCCTCGTCGTCAACGACGAGAATTAGTTCGCCGCTGCCCGTGGGCAGGTCGGGCCGCGCGGCCGCGGCCCGGCCCGCGGGGGCGGCGGAGGCCGGCAGGTAGACGGCGAAGCGTGTGCCGCGGCGCGGCTCGCTGTAGACGTTGATGAAGCCGCCGTGGCTGCGGACGATGGTCATCGCCGTCGAGAGCCCGAGCCCCGTCCCCTTGCCGACCTCCTTCGTCGTGAAGAAGGGCTCGAAGATGCGGCCCGCGACCTCGGGCGTCATGCCCTCGCCGGTGTCGGCGACCGTCAGCATGACGAAGCGGCCGGGCTTCGCCTCGATGTGCATCCGCGCGAAGGCGTCGTCGAGCGTGACGTTCTCGGCGCGGATTAGGAGTTCGCCGCCCTGAGGCATGGCGTCGCGCGCGTTGACGCCGAGGTTCATCAGGACCTGGTGTATCTGCGTCGCGTCGGCCGAGACGGTCCAGAGGTCCGAAGGCACCTCCGACTTAATCTCGATGGACTTCGGCAGCGTGTCCTTCAGAATCTTGACGACCTCTTTGACGAGGTGTTTGGGCTGGAGCGTGACGCGCTCGCCCTCGACGCCGCGCGCGAACGAGAGCACCTGGCGGACCATGTCGGCGCCGCGCTCGGCGTTCGCTTGCAGCATCTCAAGCCACTTGTGCGCCGACTCGTCCTCGACCTTCAACTGGAGCATCTGAATAGACATCAGGATGGGCGCGAGGATGTTGTTGAGGTCGTGGGCGATGCCTCCGGCGAGCGTGCCGATTGACTCCATGCGCTGCGCGCGGAGCAGTTGCGCCTCGACCTTCTTGCGCTCGGTCACGTCGGTGTTGATGACGAGGATGGAGCGGGGCGAGCCCGCGTCGTCGCGCATGAGCGTCCAGCGGCTCTCGACGGTGATGTCGCCGCCCGCCTTCGTCCGCTGGCGCAACTCGCCGGCCCACTCGCCCGTGCTCACTACGGCTCGGCGCCCGGCCTCGAACTGCGGTGCGTTCAGCTCGTTCAAAAGCTGAAGCTCGCCGGCGGTGCGGCCGACGGCCTCGCGTTCGGTCCATCCGTAGAGCCGCTCGGCGCCCTTGTTCCAGAAGAGGATTTGGTCGTCGAGGCCGCGGACGATGATGGCGTCGCGCGCCTGGTCGAGCAGGGCGGCCTGCTCGCGGATGCGCTCCTCGCCCCGCTTGCGCTCGGTGATGTCGTAGCGGATGGCGACGTACTGGTAGGGCTTTCGCTCGGCGTCGAGGAAGGGGACGATGGTCGTGTCCACCCAGTAGGATGAGCCGCCTTTGGCGCGGTTGCGAATCTCGCCGCGCCAGACGCGGCCGTGCGCAATCGTCGTCCAAAGCTCGCGGATGAACTCCTTCGGGTGGTGGGCCGAGTTGATGATGCGGTGGTCCTGGCCGAGCAGCTCTTCGCGCGTGTAGCCGGATATCTGGCAGAACTTGTCGTTGACGTAGGTGATGCGCCCGCGCTGGTCGGTGATGGCGACGATGGCCGACTGATCGAGGGCGAACTTGAGGTCCTCAAGCTCCTTGAGCACGCGCTCGTGTTCGCGCTCGCGCTCGGCGCCGCCGGCCCTGTTCGTCAAAAGCGTCTCGCTCATCTTCGGGGGTGTCCTCAACCGGCAGCGTCCGCCTCTGATTCGAGCTTCTTCAGGCGGTAGCGGAGTTGGTCGCGCGAGATGCCGAGCAGTTCGGCGGCGCGCGTCTGGTTTCCGCCGCTGCGCTCGACCGCCTGCCGCACGAGAGAGTCTTCGAGCCGGTCGAGCGAGAGGCCGCCGGGCGGGAGATGGAAGTTGGCGGGCACACCGGCTTCTATTGCAACCGCCTGAGGAGAGGCGTCGGGCGTCGCGGCGAAGTGGGCGGCCGTGGCGGCGAGCAGGTCGCGCGGCAGGTACTCGGGCGTGATGAGCGTGTCGTCTTCGAGGATGAGCGCGCGCTCGATGACGTTGCGAAGCTCGCGCACGTTGCCCGGCCACGAGTAGCGCCGGAACATCTCGGCCACGTCGGGCGCGAGGCCCCGAACCCTCTTGCGCAGCTTCAGTCGCTCGTTGAAGGATGTGACGTAGTGCTCGGCCAGCAGCAGGATGTCGTCGCCGCGCTCGCGCAAAGGCGGGATGTCGATCTGGATGACGGAGAGGCGGTAGTAGAGGTCGATGCGGAAGCGGCCGGCCTCGCCCTCCGACTTCAAATCGCGGTTCGACGCGGCGACGACCCTTACGTCTAAGGGAATGTCCTTCAGGCCGCCGACTCGGCGGAACGCTCCCTCTTCGAGCACGCGCAGCAGTTTTGCTTGCAGGCCCAGTTCGAGCTCGCCTATCTCGTCTAAAAAGAGCGTGCCGCCCTCGGCCTGCTCGAACAAGCCTTCCTTGCGTGCCTTGGCGTCGGTGAACGCGCCCTTCTCGTAGCCGAACAGCTCCGACTCGATGAGCGTCGCCGGGATGGCCGCGCAGTTGATGGCGACGAAGGGCGAGTCCGAGCGGCGCGAGGCGTAGTGGATGGCCTTGGCGACCAGGTCCTTGCCCGTGCCCGACTCGCCTTGCAGCAGGACCGAGGAGGCTTCGGACTCCGCCACCTTGCGCGCCAGCATGAGCATACGCCGGACGGGGGCGCTGTCGCCGATGATCTGGTCGAAGCTGAACTGGCGGGCGCGCTCGCGGCGGACCTGGCCGACCTCGCGGCGGAGCTGGTGAGCCTCGATGCCGTTGCGGATGGTGACGCGCAGCTCTTCGAGGTTGGGCGGCTTGGCGATGAAGTCGTAGGCGCCGCCGCGCAGGGCCGAGATGGTGTTCCGCACCAGCACGTTGCCGGTGATCATGATGACCACGGCTTCGGGCTGGCGGGCCTTTATCTCGCGCAGGGCGTCGAGGCCGGAGCCGTCGGGCAGGTCGATGTCGAGCAGGACGGCGGCCGGCCCCTCTGCGTCGAAGGTGCTGAGCGCGGAGGCGACCGTGTCGGCCTCTACGGCGCGGTAGCCCCACTCGCCGAGCGCCTCGACCAGAGCCCAGCGGACGGCCTGCTCGTCATCGACGACGAGTATCTTTTCTTTGGCGGGTTTCAGAAGCGCCTCCCCGAAGATTCAGGGGGCGATTATAAAGCACAAACGCAACGCCGACTAAGAGCCTCGGCCCGGCCAAGGGCATTACAGCACGGAACGGGCGGCCCGCCTAAAATTTATGATTCAGGAAGAGTGTGGCACCGGCCCTTTCGGGGTCGTTTGGCGGCCGTCACAGTTCTTCGGCGATCATGTTGTGCTCAGCCGCTCCTCGAAGAGGCGCGACATGATGTTCACCCATAATAATCTCGCACAGACTGCCGGGCCCCGCCACACGGCCCGCCGCTTGTTTACCGACCGCCAGGACGGTGCCCTATACTCGGGACTTCATCATGGAGAGCAACTTGCATTCCTGTCGGTAGTTAGCCGGTGGGGTGCTCGGACGGCCTTACCCGGAGGCGCTGTCGCTCGTGAGTAGCGTAATTTCGCCCACTATCGAAGCGGCGAATGCGAGAGATGCCGCAGCACCACCGGGCGCCGGGCAGCAAGGCGGGATGTAATGAACCGAACCGTTCCCTTTAACGCACAATCCAGGGGTGATAACCCTGCTAAAAATAGTTCCGCGCCCGCGCGCGTCCGGCTCCGCACGGTCGCCCTGCCCAACGAGCACGGCGGGTGGAGCCTCACCCTGGAGCCCGTCGTGCTGGGGCTTGCGGTCGCGCCCTCTCCCGCCGGCCTTTTCCTGGCGGTCGCCACTCTGGGCGCTTTCCTCGCGCGTCATCCCTTCAAGATAGCGGCGGCCGATTGGCGTCGCGGCCGGCGCTTCGCGCGGACGGCGGCGGCGGAGCGGTTCCTTCTACTTTACGGCGGAGTCGCGCTCGCGTCGGCGCTGGCCGCGGCGGCTACCGCCGGCAGCTATGCGTTCCTCCTGCCGCTCCTCGCCGCGTTGCCTTTCGCCTCGGCCCAGTTGGCCTTCGACGCCGGGGGGCGCGGCCGTACTCTATTGCCCGAGCTGGCAGGCTCCTTCGGACTGGCCGCCGTCGCGGCGAGCATCGCGATGGCCGGCGGCTGGCCCCTCGCGGCCTCTCTCGGGCTGTGGGCGGTGTTGGCCGGGCGCGTCGTCCCCTCCATCCTGTACGTGCGTGCGAGGCTTCGGCGGCTATACGGGGAGACGCCCTCCTCACTCCCGACGGTAGCCGCACACGTCGCGGCGCTCGTGCTCGTGGCACTCCTCGCGTGGGCGGGTGTGGCGCCGCCGCTCGCACTGGCGGCGTTCGTCATACTGCTCCTGCGCGCGGTGGCCGGGCTCTCTGCGGGCGGCGGCGGCGGCAGCGCGAAGCAGGTCGGCATCTCCGAGATATTCTACGGGGTCGTCACAGTGGCGGCCGTCGCCGCAGGGCATCTGGTCTGACCCGTAGTAGCCCGGCGGACTCGCTTGCCAAAAGGGGTAAAGTTCCGTCA
>DATHBF010000263.1:0-1764 GCA_035296285.1 Pyrinomonadaceae bacterium
TCCTCGACCACTTCGTCCGCAAGGCCCGCAGCGGCTTCTCCCACTTCAGCCGCCGCGCCGTGATGAGCGTCCTTTCCGGCATCACGCAGGTCGAGCAGAGGGCGCTCCTGTCGGCCGCCGAGCAGGCGCACATCGGCCGCGTCTACATGGTCGAAGAGGGCTTGGCGGCGGCCATCGGCGCGGGCGTCTCGATTGACGACGTGAAGGCTTCGGCCGTCGTGGACATCGGCGGCGGGACGACGAACGTGGCGGTCGTCGCGGGCGGCCTCATCGTCTACGCGCAGGCCGAGCGGGTGGGGAGCCTCGACATAGACGAGGCCGTCGCGGACCGCCTGCGCCGCCACCACGGCCTGCTCATCGGCGCCCCGACGGCCGAGTCTTTGAAGATCAAGCTGGGCTCGGCCGTCGAGCCGCGCGACCCCTCGGTGGCGATGACGGTCAAGGGCCGCGACGTGCAGACGGGCGCGCCGCGCGCCGTCGAGGTGACGAGCGAGGAGGTGTGCGTCGCGGCCTCTACGGTCGTCCAGCGCCTCGCGCGCGTCGTCAACCGCGCGCTCGGCGAGCTCCAGCCCGAAGTCGCCTCCGACCTCTACGACCGCGGGCTCATCCTGACGGGCGGCGGCGCGCTCTTAGACGGCATGGCCGAGTTCCTCCAGCGCGAGACGAACCTCCGGACCACCATCCCCGACGAGCCGCGCTTCGCCATCGTGCGCGGCCTCTCGCAGCTCTTCGACGAGCCGCTGCTGCTGCGCCGCGTCGCCCGCAACGACCAGTCGGCCCTGCTCGACGCCGGGGCTTTTGAAACGTAGTGATGAACCCTCTCAAGTTCTTCCGAAGGCAGATACAGGTGGCGCGCGTCTCGGGCATCCCCGTGCGCATCGACTACCGCTGGTTCGTCGTCTTCGCGCTCTCGGCGTGGGTCATCGCCGAGAGCTTCGAGCAGGGGACCATCAAGACGCAGCGCGTGCGCCTCGACGCCGTGACGGCGTGGGTGGCGGGCCTGGCGACGACCTTCGGCCTCTTCCTCTCCATCTTCGGCCACGAGCTTTCGCACGCGCTGCTGGCCCGCGCCGAAGGCATCGAGAGCACGGAGATAGTGCTCCACCCGTTCGGCGGACTCACCCGCCTCAGCCGCGAGCCCGAGAACCCGCGCGAGGAGTTCCGCATCGCCATCGCCGGCCCGAGCGCCAGCTTCCTCATCGGCCTCATCGCGCTCGCGGGCTTCTACGTCTGCTCGCTCGCGGGCCTGCGCACCGTCGCCGCCGCCCTCTCCATCATCGGCTTCTGGAACTTCGTCATCGCCGCCTCGAACCTCCTGCCCGGCTACCCCTTGGACGGCGGGCGCGTCCTGCGGGCCGTGCTCTGGAAGCGTTCGGGGCAGCTCGACGACGCGACGCGCGTCGCCAGCCTCGGCGGCCAGCTCATCGGCGGGGCGATGGTCGTCTTCGGCGGCTACTTCTACCTCGTCTGGGGCGACGCCTTCATGGGCCTCTGGCTGGCCCTCGTCGGCTTCTTCCTCTTCGACGCGGCGCGCGCCGTCATGCGCGGCCGGCGCGGGGGCGACCTCCGCACCGCCGCCGACGCGATGGCCGCGCCCCTCTCGATAGAGCCCGACACGCTCGTCAGCCACTTCATAGACAACTTCCTGCCCGCCCACCGGCAGGAGGCCGTCGCCGTCGCCGAAGGGCACAGTCTGCACGGCATCCTCACGCTGAAAGATTTGAAGGAGCTGCCGCGCGAACGCTGGCCCCGCACCCGCGTCCG
>DATHBF010000264.1:0-5027 GCA_035296285.1 Pyrinomonadaceae bacterium
CCATCGCGATGGTCGTCTTTCACGTAGGGGCGGTGGCCGCGCTCTTCATGTTCAGTTGGCAGGCGCTTGTGGCGACCTTCGTCCTCTGGTGGGTGGCGGGCAGCCTCGGCATCGGGATGGGCTTCCACCGCCTGTTGACGCACAGGGGTTACAAGACGCCGAAGGCGGTCGAGTATTTCCTGACGGTGTGCGGGACGCTCGCGCTCGAAGGCGGGGCGATTGACTGGGTCGTGACGCACCGCATCCACCACGCGCACACCGACGCCCCCGGCGACCCGCACACGCCGCGCGAGGGCCGCTGGTGGGCGCACATGGGCTGGATTCTGCGCGGCACGGCGCAGCAGCACGGCCGCGAGGTCATGATGCGCTACGCGCCCGACATGATGAGGGACCGCTTCCACGTCCTCCTCAACCGCCTCTACTGGGTGCCGCTCGTCGTCGTCGGCGTCGGGCTGCTCGCCTTCGGCGGCTGGCCCTTCCTGATGTGGGGCATCTTCTTCCGCGTCACCTTCGGCCTGCACGCGACGTGGCTCGTCAACTCGGCGACGCACCTCTGGGGCTCGCGCCGCTTCGAGACGACCGACGACTCGACGAACCTCTGGTGGGTGGCGCTCATCACCTTCGGCGAGGGCTGGCACAACAACCACCACGCCCACCCGACGGCCGCCCGCCATGGCCTCACTTGGTACGAGGTGGACCTCAACTGGTACGGCATCCGCGCCCTCCAGGCCCTCGGCCTGGCCCGAGACATCAAGCTCATCACGCGCGCCGGCGAGCCCGTCCGGCAGGAGCCGACCCCCCTGCGCCGCGCCGCATGAAAAGCGGGTGTCGGGTGTCGGGTGTCGGGTGACGGGTGAGGACAAGTTGTCTTTCCCCCCACCCGACACCTGACACTCGTCACCCTTTCTTTTAAAATGGCCGCGTCATGCGCATCAGCGGTCGCCGCAAAAAATCGGTCGCCTTCTTCCTGACGTTCGGCATCTGCCTGGTGGCGGCCGCGCTGGCGCTGAACGTCGGCTGGATTCTGCTGAACTGGCGCGAGGTGGCGCTGCTCGTCCTCGGCATCGTCTTCTTCGGCATCATCATCACCGGCCTCGTCCTCAACACCACCTTCCTCATCCGCGAAATCCGCCGCAACGAGCAGCACGACGCCTTCATCAACGCCGTCACACACGAGCTGAAGACGCCCATCGCCTCCATCCGCCTCTACCTCGAAACCCTCAAGACGCGCGACGTGGGCGAGGAGCGCCGCCGCGAGTTCTACGACGTGATGCTCGCCGACAGCGACCGCCTGCTCCACACCGTCGAGCAGGTCCTGCGGGCCGGCCGCCTCTCGCACAAGGAGAAGCCCACACACACTTCGGCCGTCGATCTGGCCCAGACCGTGCGCGAGTGCCTCGACCTGACGCGCGTGCGCCACAACCTGCCGCCCGACTCGGTCCGCTACGCCGAGGCGGTCGGCCCCGAGGGCGTGCGCGTCGCGGGCGACCCCGAGGAGCTGCGCGCCGCGTTGACGAACCTGCTCGACAACGCGGTGAAGTATTCCGACAACGAGGTCAACATCTCCGTGGAAGTCGCCGCGCTCGACGAAAAGCTGGTGGCGGTGCGCGTCGCGGACCGCGGCGTCGGCATCCCGCCGGGCCAGCTCAAGCGCATCTTCAAACGCTTCTACCGCGTGCAGGGCGGCCTCATGAGCCGCTTCAAGGGGACGGGCCTCGGCCTCTTCATCGTGCGCTCGATCGTCGAGAGGCACGGCGGCCGCGTCTTCGCCGAGAGCGCGGGCCTCGGGCGCGGCAGCACCTTCACCATCCAACTCCCGAGGGCCTGACGCCGAGATGAGCACCGTGCTCGTAGTCGAGGACGAGAAACACCTGGCCGACGGCCTCCGCTTCAACCTCGAAGCCGAAGGCTACGAGGTCGAGACGGCCGGCGACGGCGAGGCGGCGCTCGCGCTCCTGCTCGGCGCGCGCGGCCGCTACGACGTGGTCGTCCTCGACGTGATGCTGCCGGGCAAGGACGGCTTCGAGGTCGCGTCCGAGCTGCGCGGGGCGGGCGAGTTCGTCCCCGTCCTGATGCTGACGGCCCGGGGCCACCCCGAGGACGTGCTGCGCGGCTTCGAGTCCGGCGCCGACGACTACCTGCCGAAGCCCTTCGAGCTGGCCGTCCTGATCGCCCGCATCAAGGGCCTGCTCCGCCGCCGCGAATGGCTCCGCAGCGACAGCGCGGGCGGCGCGGTCGCGCCGACGGCCGAGCGCGCGGCGCCGACCGACGACGCCGTCTTCTCCTTCGACGGCAAGACGATTGACTTCGACTCGCTCGAACTCCGCACGCGCGACCGCGCCATGCGGCTGACGCTGATGGAGGCCGAACTCCTGCGCCACCTCATCCGCCACGCCGGCCGCGCCGTCTCGCGCAAGTCGCTGCTCGAAGAGGTCTGGGGCCTGCGCGAAGACACGGACACGCGCGCCATAGACAACTTCGTCTCCCGCCTCCGCAAGTACATCGAGGACGAGCCCTCGCGCCCCCGCCACCTCCTCACCGTCCGCGGCGTCGGCTACCGCTTCGTCGCCGACCCCCCCGCCTAAGACTCCGCCACTCCCAGACGGCGTTGATGCGTGCGCTCCCTATGGCAGTTAGCGCAGACCACGTCACACTTGGCGATCTCTCGCAGTATCGCCTGTTTCGATACAGCATGGACCGAGTGCAAAGAGAAAGACTTGGTCGTACCGTCCCGGTGGTCAAAGTCCATAACGTAGTATGGGTATAAGATTCCGCAGTCCGCACAAGGCTTCCTCTTAGCATCTAACACCATCTGTCGGCGCTCGGTATACGAGCGTAGATTACGCCGCAGGTACAACTGCTTTCTGCGTCTGTAATGACTGCGGGTCAGTTCCGCCCCGCAGTCCCGGCAGTAAGGGTGACGAATGCCGCGCGCGCGTTGTTTGAAGTTGAATTCCGAGGGGGGCTTGGCGAGGTGGCAGCGGGAACAGGATTTGTGCTTCTGAGAGGATGCGTCCATCTTTCCACTCTTTCCGCGTGGGTGGACGCTCGGATTGTAAGGGGCAAAAACTACGAAAGAGTGTTCGTAGTAAGTGGCCGTAAGTTGTTGATATGATTGATGCACCCGGCACGACTCGAACGTGCGACCTTCTGATTCGTAGTCAGACGCTCTATCCAACTGAGCTACGGGTGCGGAGCCTTCGACAAGGTGAAAAAACTATAAAGTGACGCCGCAGGGGGTGTCAAGCGGGGGCGTCGGGGGGTTATGTTTCAGCGCGCGTAGTAGCCGGGGCGGGAGCGGGCGATTGTGTCGGCGCGGGTGACTTCGACGCTGATGGCGCGCCAGCTGCCGTCGCGGGGGCGGGGGTTGGAGGACTGGTAGGCGATGCTGTAGAGGGCGCGCATGTCGGCGGCGACTTCGGCGTAGAGGCGGCCCATGTCTTCGAGGCGGTTGATCTGGTGCAGGCGCCCGCCGGTGCGGTTGGCGAGCGTGTTCATGCGGGCCCGCGCGGCGGCGTAGACGGCCGCCTGCTGCGGCGTGAGCGGGAGCAGCCGCTTGGGGTCGCCGGAGGGCAGGGCCAGCGGGTAGATCGTGACGCCCTGGCGGTCGGCCGAGTCGAGGACGGTGCGCAGCGGCGCGGCCTCGTCCGGTTTGACCGTGGCGACGGCCTCCTCGGGGGTCGCGGCCGAGGACGTGGTCTTGCGGTCCTGCGCGCTCAGCTCCGTGTCGAGCCCGTCGGACAGGACGATGACGGCCTTGCGCCGCTTGCCCTCGCCGGCGAGCTGCTTGAGCGAATACCTGAGCGCCCCGTAGAAGCTCGTCTCGCCGCGCCCGTCCGCAAGCTCCGTGATGGCGAAGGCGGTGTTACGGCGGTCGGTCGTGAAGCCGGAGAGCGTCTTGATCTCTTTGCTGAAGGAGATGACGGCGACGCGGTCCTCGGGGCCGAGCGCGTCGAGGAAGCGCAGGGCGGACTGCTTGAGCGTCGGGCGGAAGTTGCGCGTCGAGCCCGACATGTCTAGCAGGAGGACGAGGCTGAAGGGCGAGGCGGCCGGCTCGAAGTTGACTATGTTCTGCTTAACGCCGTCCTCGTAGACGGCGAAGTCGCCGCGCGTCAGGTCGGTCACGGCGCGGCCCCTGCGGTCGGCGACGCCGACGTTGAGCAGGACGAGGCTCGTGTTGACCCTCTCGACGGGGTCGTCGTCCTGCGGCGACTGCTGCGCGCGCGGGGCGCCCGCGGCGCAGAGGCAGAGGGCGAGGGCGGCGGTCAGCGCTCGAAAGGTTCGGCTCGCGGTGTGCGGGAAAAGGCTCGAAAGAATCATCGCTCGGAAACTTCAGGCGGCACCAAGTATGCCGGGGCCGACGCGCCGCGCGCAAGCGGCCGGGGATGAAAACCCCGCCCTTCAAACTGCCACCGGTTTCCTTGGGTGCCCGCACCGCCTCCGAAGTTGCCAAAGGGGTGACGGGTGTCGGGTGCCGGGTGACGGGGAAAGACAATCTGCTTTCACACGTCAGCCGGCACCTGACACCCGTCGCCGTCTTTATCTCCTGGCGCGGGCGCGGCGGGGCGCGGGGGCAGAGGCTTCGGGTTCGGCCTGCGGCGTCGCGACGGGCGCGGGGAAGGGGACGGGCGCGGGGGCGGGTCTATGCGTGCGGCGCGTGCGGCGGGCCTCGGCGCGCTCGGCGTCGGCCTCGGCCGTGCGCTTGGCCTTCTCGATGCGCTTGCGCGGGACGAGTTGGAAGCGCAGCTCCATCTCCTGCGCGACCCTGTAGATGTGCTTGGCTTTCTGCCCGCGCTCGGCGCGGCGCAGGACCTCGCCGGTTTCCAAAAGCTCCGCGCGGTCTTCCTTGTCAATCCAGATGTAAACGGAGTCGGCCATCTCTCTTAAAACCTCCAGGCGAATCAGCTTGCGAAGCTCTTCCGGCTTCGCCACGGGCGCGATGTGCGTGAGCGCGGGGTCGCGCACGGCCGCCGCCGCGCCCCCCTGCTCGCGGCGCGCGGCGTAGTAGTCGTGGACGGCCGCGTCCA
>DATHBF010000265.1:0-4998 GCA_035296285.1 Pyrinomonadaceae bacterium
ACACGACATGAACGGCGCGATCATGATGGTCGCCAGGCGGTCCTTCGGGTTCTCGATGGTCCGCGTAGCCATGATGCCGGGGATGGCGCACGCGAAGCTCGACAGCAGCGGCATGAAAGCCTTCCCGTGCAGCCCCACGCCGCGCATCAGGCGGTCCATCAGGAAGGCCGCCCGCGCCATGTAGCCCGTGTCCTCCAGCAGCGCGATGAAGAAGAAGAGCAGAAGGATTTGCGGCAGGAAGACGAGCACGCCGCCGACGCCCGCGATGACGCCGTCAACGACCAGGTCGTTCAAAAGCCCCCGCGGCATCTGCGCGCGGACCGCCTCGCCGAGCGCGCCGAAGCCCCGGTCAATCAAGTCCATCGGCAGCGACGCCCACGAGAAGATGGTCTGGAAGACCACCAGCATCACGAGCAGGAGGACGAAGGGGCCGAGCAGTTTGTGCGTGACGACGCGGTCAATGCGCTCGGTCGCGCTCGGCCGCTGTGAAGCGCGCCCCCGCCCCTTCACGGACGCCTCGGCCACGTCCTCTATCCAGTCGTAGCGCGCCGTGACGGGCTCCTGCCACCACTGCGCGCCGCCCCGCGCGAGCCTCGCCCGCGCGCCCTCTACCGCCTCGCGCCGCGCCGCGTCCTCCGGCAGCTCGTCGCCGTAAAGCTCGCGCATCGCTTCGCCGCGCGCCTCGGTGCCGCCGCCGTTCGAGAGCGCGGCGACCTCCTCTTCGGCCGCCGGCGACAGGCGCCACTTCGGGCGCGGTGCCCCGGCGCCGGCCGCGTCGAGGACGGCGCGCGCAAGCTCGTCGAAGCCCGTCCGGCGCTTCGCGTTGACGGGGACGACGGGGACGCCCAGCTCGTCGCCGAGCCTGCGCGCGTCCACTTCGAGCCTCGCCTGCTCGGCGAGGTCCACCATCGTCAGGGCGACGACGAGCGGGCGTCCGGCTTCGAGGAGCTGCGTCACGAGGTAGAGGTTGCGTTCGAGGTTCGTGGAGTCAACGGCGGCGACGATCACGTCCGGCGCGGGCACTTCGGCCACTCGCCCCATGATGATGTCGTGCGCGATCTGCTCGTCGAGCGAGGCGGCGTCGAGGCTGTAGAGGCCGGGCAGGTCAACGAGGCGCGCGGGGGGCGAGTCGGGCGAGAGCGCCCAGGAGCCTTCCTTGCGCTCCACCGTGACCCCGGGATAGTTGGCGACCTTCTGGCGCAAGCCCGTCAGCACGTTGAAGATGCTGGTCTTGCCCGCGTTCGGGTTGCCGGCCAACGCCACCGTCAGGGGCGCCGCCTCTTCGAGCCGGACGCCGGGCCGGGCCGCGCGGGAGGGGGATTCGAGGGTGGTGCTCATAAGAAAAGTGCGGAAGGCGGAGTGCGAAGTGATGAGTTAATTCTGCCCTCCGCCTTCCGCATCCTGCACTACCGAAATGGTTTCCGCCTCGTTGCGGCGGAGGGCGAGGTGGTAGTTGCGGACGCGGACTTCGAGCGGGTCGCCGAGCGGGGCGAACTTGACGACGCGGACCGGCGCGCCCGGGACGACGCCCATCTCAAGGAGCCTGCGCGCCACGGGGCCGGAGCCGCGGACGGCCACGACGCGGCCCGAGGCGCCGACGGGGAGCCGGTCGAGCGTGACGCAGCGGGCGCCGTAATCCTCGCGCTCCGGCGAATTTTCCCCGATTTGCGGGGCGGCGTAGGCAAGACTCATGGCGATTTTCACGACCGTTTAGGGATTTGGGGAGCTTTCGGCGACCCTGTTTGAGAGGGTCGCTGTCGGGAATGATAACCCCGATGAAAATAAATTTCAATTTCATCTAGGGCGCGGCGGCCGTCGTTCTCTTGAAAAAACGGCGGCCGTCCGTCTCATTCAGCTTATTGAAGCTTCGTGGGGATGATGGCGAGGTCGGCGCGGACGGGGCCGAGGGGCGTCTGGGCCGTCAGGCGCAGCGGCAGGCGGCGGCCGTCCGTGCTAATCCAGAGGCGCAAACTGAGGCGGTCGCCCTGCGGGTCGCCGGTCGTGAGCGCGAGCTCGACGGCCGGAATGCGCTGCGTGCCGAGCGTGACGGCGTCGTTGCGGAGCGCCGTGACGTAGAGCGGGCGCGGGCGCTTGTTGACGAGCAGGGGGACGGCGTTGCGCTTGCCGGGCGAGAGGTCGAAGGTGCGGAGCGCGTAGAAGACGGAGAGCAGGTCGTGCGTGTTGACGGGGATGTCTATGCGCGTGCCGTCGTCGAAGAGGGCGTTGCCGCTCGCCTGGTCGGATGAGACGACCCAGCGGGCCTGGCGCTTGCCTTCGCTCAGGCCCAGCTCGGTGCGGAAGGGGAGGAGCGTTTTCACGTCCACGTAGGAGCTGAGCTGGTCGTTGACGGGGAAGAGGGTTTGGCCGGCGCCCGTGGTCTGGGCGGCGGCGGTCAGCAGCAGGCCCTCGCGGTTGAAGTATTTGGCCCTGGCGCGGACCTGGAAGGTGGCCGTGCCGACGGGCTGCGGGGCGGCGCCGAGGAAGAAGTTGAAGTTCAACTGCTCGCCCGGCTTGAAGGGCGGGTTAGTCGTCGGGATGGCGGCGGAGCCGGCGGGCGCCGGGCCGGGCCTGGGCGTGGGCGTGGGCCGGACGGCCGCGGGCGTCGGCGTGGGCAGGGGCGTGGGCTGCGCGGCGTTGAGGCCGGGGGCGGCGCCCGTCGCTTCCGCCGGGAATTCCGCGCTGGCTAGCTCGGCGCGAATCTCTCCGGCGCGGTGGCGCGCGGTGATAAGGACGGGGACGTGGCGCTCGTCGTCGGTGAAGTAGACGCGGACGCGGTAGTCGTCGGCCGAGGCGTCGCCGCGGACGCGGACCTGCGCGACGAGAGTGTTCGAGGAGCCGACGTTGCTCTTAATCATTTCGCGGCCGGTGATTTTGATCTCCGCGTCGTAGGCGCTGGCGCCGTTCTGCACGGTCAGGCGGTAGGCTGCGCCGGGCGCGAGCGGCAGGGCGCGCAGGCGGTAGAGCGCCGAGAGGAGGTCGAAGGTGCCGGGGATGCCGAGCGTCGGCTGCTTCTGCGCGGCGGCCGCCGTCGCCGCCGCCGCGTCGAACTCGCGCGTCACATCTTCGGCGCGCGCGCCCTCGCGGATGTTCTGCTGTACGCGGTAGGGGACGCCGGTCAGAGGGTCCACGAAGGAGGCGTAGTTGTTGTTGATGGAGTAGAGGGCGGCGGAGACGACGCCGATGGTCTCGACGTGCGCGCGCAGCTCGACGCCTTCGCGCCCGTAGAACTCGCCGCGGGCGGCGACTTCGGTCTCGACGTGCGCGGCCGTCGGGAAGTTCGAGAAGGAGACGGTGTAGGTGAGGCGCTCGCCCGCCCGGTAGGGCGCGGCGGAGAAAGGCGCCTGCGCGCGGGCCGCCGTCGAGAGGCAGAGCAGGGCGACGAGCGCCGCGGCGATTCCCGTAAGTTTCCCTTTTTGACGACCCAAAAGATTCCTTCCCCTTTTCCGACCTCCGCGGCCTCGGCCCGTCCAGCCTTACACGCGCGGGGCGGCCCGTGCGTTCCGCCTAAAGACCTTCAAATTCTTCCAGCCAGTCGCGGACGCGGACGCGGCCCGAGAGCAGCGCGACGTGGCCCGTGCCTTCGAGCAGCTTCAGGCGCGCGCGCGGCAGGCGCGAAGCCATGAGGCGGGCCGCCCCGACGCTGTCGAGCAAACGGTCGCTCGTGCCCGCGACGACGAGCGCGGGTATTTTGATGTCTCCGAGGCGCGGGCGCAAATCCGTGTCGCGGATGATGCGCAGGCGCGAGACGTAGCCCTCGTAGGGGACGACGCGCGTGTGCTCGCGGAAGAGGCGGCGGTCCTCCTCCGACACGTCCGGGCTGAAGAGGACGTGTCGCGCGGAGCGCGTGCGGTGCGCCTTCACGAACTGATAGGGCAGGAGCGTGAAGAGCGCGACGCCGAGGTGTATCCGCGCCCGCTGCACGAAGTGGGGGAACGTGTTGACGAGGACCATGCGCTCGAACATCCCGGGGCGTTCGAGCGCGGCGGCCAGGGTCAAAAGCCCGCCGAACGACTCGCCAAGGAAGGTCGCGCGCTCGAAGCCCGCGTCGCGCACGACCCACGCCAGGTCTTCAATCAAACTCGAAAGCTCGTAACGGCCTTCGCCCCTCAGGGGGAGCGTGATGACCGTGTGGTCGCGCGCGAGGTCGGCGGCCTGCTTGTAGAAGAGCCGCCCCGTCCCCTCGATGCCGCACACGTAAACGAACGCCGGCCCCTTGCCCTCGACGCGATACTCGACCCCCATGACTCAGCCGCTCATCCCCTCGACAATCTCGCGCGCGGCCCGCGCCGGGTCCGGGGCGCCGAGGATGGCGCGGCCGACGACGATGAAGTCGGCCCCGGCGCGGACGGCCGCCGCGGGCGTCATGACGCGCTTCTGGTCGTCGCCGCTGGAGCCCGCGGGGCGGACGCCCGGCGTGACGACGATGAAGTCTGTGCTGTTAACTGTCGAGCGGACGAGGCCGATCTCGTGCGGCGAGGCGACGACGCCGTCGAGCCCCGCGCCGGCCGCGAGCCGCGCGAGCCGCGCGACCTGCTCTTCGAGCGTCGGCCCGGCGTAGCCGGCCTCTTCGAGCGAGGCGGCGTCCATGCTGGTCAGGACGGTGACGGCGATGAGGCGCGGCCGCTCGGCCCCGAGTCTCTCGGCCTCTTCGCGCGTCGCGTCGGCCGCGCGCCGCATCATCTCCGCGCCGCCCGAGGCGTGGACGTTGAAGAGCGAGACGCCGAGGCGGACGGCCTCGCGGGCGGCGGCGGCGACCGTGTTCGGGATGTCGTGGAACTTGAGGTCGAGGAAGACGCGCGCGCCGCCGTCAACCAGTTCGCGCACGAGCGCCGGCCCCTCGGCCGTGAAGAGCTGCGAGCCGACCTTGAACATGCCGGCCACGTCGCGCAGCTCAGCGTAGACGCGCCGCGCCTCGCGGGCCGTCTCCACGTCGAGCGCGACGATCAGCTTCTCCTTCATCAACGATTCCTTCGCCGTCTGTGTCCGGGTCAAAGAAGC
>DATHBF010000266.1:0-2907 GCA_035296285.1 Pyrinomonadaceae bacterium
CGCGTAACTCCTGAACGGTACGCAAACGGAAGCCGCGGGCGAGTCTAAACTCGCCCGCGGCTTCCGTTTTGCGGCGCCGTGTGATCCCAAAAGGCCGCGCCCTGCGCGTTACTCGGTGGGCACCTAATAAACAAAAAATTCGGCCCAAGGGAATCATCAAGAGGATTCAGGAGCTATCATCATGCTTACACGGCGTCACATCATCTCGGCTCTCCTGTCACTGACCTTCTTCCACGCCTCGGCGTCGGCGCAGGACGCGCAGCCTTCCCAGGCCCCGGCCCCGGCCGTCACGGCCGCCGCCACGGACGCGGGCGCGCGTTTCACCGCCCCCGGCGAGGTCTTGCAGCTCCGCCTCGAAGTCTACGCGGCTTCCGGCGAGCGCGTGTTCGACTCCGGCCCCCGCACGGGCAACGTCCTCGACTGGAAGGCCGAGGGCGTGGCCGACGGGCAGTACGTTTCGGTCGTCACCGTCAAGGGCCTCGACGGCCGCACGTCGCGCCGCCTCGGCGCCGTCGCGGTGCAGTCGGGCAAGGTCTCGCTCTCGAAGCTCCAGCCCGCGCAGCTCTCGGCCGAGCAGTCGAAGGCGCTCAAGGTTGACGCCGCGGGCGACGACTCCATCGCCGTCTATAAAGAGAAGGAGCGCGCCGTCACGGTCGCCACGCACGACGGCGCCGCGGGCCAGTTGACCTCCACCTCGGGCGACCTGACGCTCAACACCGGCGACGTGTTCTCCGGCAAGGAGCAGGAGCGCGTCCGCGTCACCTCCGACGGCAAGGTCGGCATCGGCACCTCCAGCCCCGAAGAGGCGCTCGACGTGGCGGGCACCATCCGCGCGCAGGGCGGCATCCGCTTCGCCGACGGCAGCGTGCTCAGCTCGGCCTCGCAGTTGAAGTCGCCGGCCACGGTCCTGGCGGCGGCGGCGACCGGCGGCACGGTGCAGACGGACGCCGCGGGCGCCGGCACGGCGGGCCGCCTCTCGAAGTGGGTTGACGGCGCCGGCACGCTCGGCGACTCCGCCGTCTCCGAGTTGAACGGCAACGTCGGCATCGGCACCACGAACCCGACGCAGAAGTTTGAGATGGTGGGCAACAGCAAATATGTCGCCCCGGCCGGCTCCTGGGTGATGGGCACGGCCCACCACGTCTTCATCTCCGACGACGGCTCGCCCGTCGGCTTCCAGAACACCCGCCCCGACGCCGGCTCCGGCGCCCAGATGTTCGACCACACCGGCGCGATGCGTGCCTTCTTCCAGTGGCACAACCAGAGCGCGCCGAACGCCAACACGCTGAACTTCGCGACCGTGCAGAACGACGGCATCACGTTCACGACGAACACCTACGACGCCCGCATGACCATCACCGGCCCCGGCAGCGTCGGCATCGGCACCAAGACCCCCAGCCAGAAGCTTGAGGTGGTCGGCAGCATGAAGCTGACGGGCGCCGGCAGCGGCATCGTCTTCCCCGACGGCACGGTCCAGACGACGGCCGGCGGCGGCGGCGGCAGCATGTCGGGCACCTCCATCGTCTCGGCCATTAACGACGCCGCCACCGTCGGCGTCATCGCCGACAACCGCCACTCGGCCAACATGGCTCGCCTGAACGGCGCCAACTCCTGGACCGGCGCGAACGTCTTCGGCGCGGGCCTCTCGGCCAACAACGCGCTCATCACCAACGTCGGCAACCCCGTCAACGCGGGCGACGCCACCAACAAGGCTTACACCGACGCCAACTTCGTCAAGTTCGTCCCCGGCGCCGAGCAGCTCTCGGTCGGCGACGCCAACGGCACGGCCCCGATGATCAACCTGCGCGGCGGCTCCACCTGCTGCTCCGGCCCCGGCGGCCACACGCCCGCCTGGTTCAAGGTCTTCCAGAACGGCAGCTTCGTCGCCACCGGCAACCTCGGCATCGGCGTCTCGCCCATGCAGGGCAAGGGCTACCGCACCTCCTGGGACTCGTACAAGGGCGCCTTCCGCTCCGGCTACGCCGACAACGAGTGGGACGACGCCACCGTGGGCTTCTTCTCGTGGGCCGGCGGCTCGAACTCGACGGCCGAGGGGCTCTACGCCCTCGCCTTCGGCGACACGAACTTCGCGCGCTCCACGTCCTCCATCGCCTTCGGCAGCGGCAACGAGGTGAAGGGCGCCGCGGGCTTCTCGGCGGGCGCCGGCAACCGCGTCTGCGACACCTACGGCGTGGCCTTCGGCAACAAGGCCCAGTCGGGCGGGCCGCTCCTCAACGGCAAGTGCAACCCCGACACCTTCATCATCCGCGGCCTCGCGGCCGTCGCCATCGGCTACAACGTGACGGCCGACCAGGACCACACGACGGCCATGGGCAAGTTCGCCTCGAACAACGGCTTCTCGGGCACCTTCGTCTGGTCGGACGGCTCGGCGCAGCAGTCGGCCGACACGTTCCGCAACACGGCCAACAACGAGTTCGCGGCGCGCGCCACCGGCGGCTTCCGCTTCCGCACCAACCTCGGCGGCACCACGGGCTGCAACCTGCCCGCCGGCTCCGGCGTCTTCAACTGCACGTCGAGCCGCACGACGAAGGAGAACTTCACGCTCGTTGACGGCAACGACGTGCTCGCCCGCCTGCGCAAGGTCCCGGTCTCGACCTGGAACTACATCTCCGAGGGCACGCAGTCGCGCCACCTCGGGCCGATGGCCGAGGACTTCCACGCGGCCTTCAAGCTCGGCACGAGCGACAAGGCCATCGGCGTGCAGGACGCCGTCGGCGTCAGCCTCGCGGCCGTCAAGGCGCTCGACGCCCGCACGCTCGAACTTGAGCAGAAGACCGAAGAGGTCGAGCAGCTCCGCGCCAAGGTCAACACGCTCGAACAGCGCCTCGCCGCGCTCGAAGCGCTCATCCAGCGGCAGGCCGAAGGTCAGCAGAAGTAACTCCCCCG
>DATHBF010000267.1:0-8945 GCA_035296285.1 Pyrinomonadaceae bacterium
CCTGACCGGCGCTGTCTTGCCGCGCGCGGCCGCGGCCCCGTCGGTGCCTGTCGTGAACGTTGAGGCCGCCGACGCGCAGGCGGCCGAGCCAGGCGTCGATAATGGCAGTTTCACCGTCTCCCGCTCGCGCGTTACGTCCAAGCCGCTGACCGTCTTTTACACGCTCGGCGGCGGGGCCACCGCCGGCTCGGATTACGCCCCGCTCACGGGCTCGGTAATCATCCCGGCTAACGCGGCCTCAGCCGCCGTCACAATCAGTCCGCTCGACGATCAGCTCGTAGAAGGCGCGGAGGCGACCGTGTTGTCCATCAAACCACAGAGCGCATATGTTTTGGGCGCCGACGCGACCGCGGCCGTCTCCATCGCCGACGACGACCCGGAGGCGCCGCCCGGCGGCACGGTGCCTTCTGCCGCACCTTCAATCTACGTCTCGACGCGCGGCAACGACACGGGCGACGGCGCCACCCCCGAGACTGCACTGCGTAGTATTTCGGCCGCGGCGGCGCGCGCCGTGCCGGGGACGACCGTCTACGTCGAGGGCGGAACCTACTTCGAGCAGGTGGTGACGAAGGCCGGCGGGCTCGAAGGGCTTGAAATCGTCTTCAGGAGCTTTAACGGCACGGCCGTCATCGACGGCTCGACGCAGGCTTGGGCGCCGGGCGGCAACCAGAATCAGGGCCTCGTGGAGCTTCGCCACCCTTACGTCAGGCTCGCGGGCCTGCGCGTCATCAACTCGAAGAACACGGGCGTGCTGCTCGACGCCGACCACCTGACGGTCGAGGGCTGCGAGGTGGGCGAGTCGCAGCGGCACGGCATCAGCACGCACACGAGCCGCCAGACGAACTACCCCGGCCTGGCGGGAACGATGATCCGCAACACCGTGTTGAGGGGCAACGTGGTGTGGCGCGCGGCGCTGGCCGGCAGAGCGCAAGCCGTCAGCCTCATCGCCGACGGGTTCCTCGTCAGCGGCAATACCGTCCGCGACAACGCGACCGAGGGCATCGACATCTGGCTCGGCGCCAAGCACGGCGAGGTTTCCGGCAACACCGTCCACGGCAACAAAGCGCCGGGCATCTACGTGGACGGTGCTTCTTTTGTCCGCATCCACTCGAACCGCGTCTTCAACAACTCGAAGGGCGTAGGCGTCTCTTCGGAGGACGTGAACTACCCGACGCACGACGTGTGGGTCTACAACAACGTGGTGTATGACAACACGGGCGCGGGCGTCTTCGTCTGGGACGACGGCTCCAGCCCCGGCTTCAAGGGCTCGCAGAACGTCCTCATCGCGCACAATACGCTCGTAGGCAACAGCCCCTCCGTCTACCTCTCGGGCGACAGCAACTCGGCCCAGATCATGAACAACCTCGGCCAGACGAGCGGCGCGACAATCTACAGCAGCGCCACCAACTCCGCCTTCAACACACACAACAACGTCTGGCTGAGGAGTCTTACGGGCTTCGCCGACGCCGCGAACAAGGACTTCCGCCTGACAGCGGCCTCCCCCGCGCTCGACAGGGGCTCCGCGGTCCCTTACTTCTACGACGACCTCGGCAACGCGTTTACTATCTCGACCGACTTCGGAGGGCTCTCGCGCCCCTCGGGCGCCGCGCCCGACGCCGGCGCTTATGAGTATCGCTGAAGCCACGCGACGCGCTTTCGACATCTCGCCCGGAGGGCGGCGGCCGCTGAAGGTCGCCGCCCTTTTTTCATGCAGCGCGGCGGCCGGAGGCGAACATTACGAGTTCGTTGTGATTTGATTATGTCTTGTATTTACCGCCTTTAGGCCCCCTCCGTACGCCTGAACGGGAATGAACATTGCCCTGAACACGCAAGCGATAAGACTTCTGTCTCATTTGAGGACTGAAAAGTATCCGGCGTCTGTCGGGCGAGTTTATTAACGTGCGGAACTCTCCCCACCAGCTCGGTCATAATCGGCACTTTAGCCTCGACTTCGGGGCCGTCTGTAAATAAGACGACGCTCGGTTCAGTCACTCAGGAGACGGAGGTGAAAGTTAGAAAAAAGTGACAGAGATTTAAAAGAACCGGGGGGAGAGATGGGTAGACCAGTTAATGTCGAGCTTTCGGGCTTTTCGCCGGCGGGCGTCCGCCACTTCGTAACGACGGCGGGTCAGTTGGTGAGCGTCGGGCAGCCGGTTGACCTGCTCGACTACATTCCGAGCTTCGCGCGATACGAAGTCTCTTTCGACGACGCGAAGCTGGCCCTGAAGAGGGCATTTGATTTCACGGCGGCGCTCGCCGCGCTGCTACTCCTCGCGCCGCTCATGCTGGCCGTCGCGGCGCTCATCAAGCTCACGTCGCCGGGCCCCGTCTTCTTCAGACAGTCGCGGCCGGGCCTGCGCCGCCGGCCCTTCGTGATGTGGAAGTTCAGGACGATGGTGCCGGGCGCGGAGAGGAAGGAAGGCGAGCTGCGCGGCGAGGGCGCCGTCTTCTTCAAGCCAAAGGACGACCCGCGCGTCACCCCGGTCGGGCGCTTCCTGCGGAAGTACAGCATCGACGAGCTGCCGCAGTTCATCAACGTGCTGCGCGGCGAGATGAGCCTCGTCGGCCCGCGCCCCGTCCTGTGGCACGAGTTGGAGAGGCTCAACGGCCCCGACCACCTGCGGCGCTTCGACATGAAGCCGGGCCTGACCTGCATCTGGCAGGTATCGGGGCGCAGCAACACGACCGACGAAGCGAGAATCGGCTACGACCTGCAATACGTCGAAGGATGGTCGCTCGCCACCGACTTCAAACTGCTCCTGAAGACCGTGCCAGTCGTCGTCCGGGGCGAGGGTGCCGTCTGAAGGGCTTCGGCGGACCACCTTTAGACGCGAGTAAACCCCGACGATGACCCTTGAGTTCGTAAAGCTCTTTCTGCGACGCTACTGGTGGCTGATTCTCTCTGCGTTCGCCTTCGGCTTCGGCGCGACGGCCGCCTTCACGAGCTTGCGCGCGCCGACCTACCGCACGACCACGACGCTCGTCGTCGGGCCTAACGAGAGCCTGAAGACGCCGCGCGAGGTCGTTGACAGCCTCAACACGCTCGACCGCCGCAGCGTTGTCGCCACCTTCGCCAAGCTGCCTTCGAGCCGCACCGTGAGGGAGCGCGCGCAAGGCCAGCTCCAGCTCAACGAGGCCCAGCTCAAACCCTACGAAGTGAGGACTGTCGTCGTGCCAGACACGAACGTCCTCGAAGTCTCGGTCGAAGGGCCGGACCCTCGCACGGCCGCCGCGCTCGCCGACGCCGTCGCGCAGCAGACGACGCAGTACACGCGGGAGTTCTACGACATCTACGGGATGAAGGTGCTCGACCGCGCGCAGGAGCCGACCGAGCGGGTCGGGCCGGGCCTTTCCCGCACGCTGCTGGTGGGCGCCGTCCTCGGGCTCCTGATAGGCGTCGGCGTGGCCTCGGTCTTCGATTACCTGCGGCGGCTGAAGGGCCGGTCGGGCGCGGCCGACGCCCGCGAAGAGAGGGTGGAGAGGTACGTCTAGGGTGGTCGTATGTTGACGACCGGGGCCGCCACCTCACGGCCGCGCGGAGACGGCGCGCGGCGCGGGCTCGCCTGCGTCGCGGCGGCGCTCGCGGCGGCGTGCGCCGGCTACTACCTGTCGGGCGGGCCGCGCTGGCTGGCCGCGGGGCTCGACGCCGTCGGGCCGCTCCACGTGCTGGCACTCGCGGCCGGGGTGCTCTGCCTGCTGGCGATTTTGAGGCGGCCCGAGGCGGGGCTGGTTCTGCTCGCGGCCGTCCTCTACACGAACCTGTCCGAGGTGGCGGTGCGCAGCTACGGCGTCCCTTCCCTCCTGCAACTGCTGGCGGCGGCGGTCGTGGCCGGGTGGGCGCTCAGAAAGCTCTCGGGCGACGGAGTGCGGCCGGGCATGGTCTTCGACCCGCTGCTCTTCCCGGCCGTCGCGTACTGCGCCGTCGTCCTCCTCTCCACGCTCGTCGCCCGGGACACGGCGCTCGCGGACGAGAGGCTGGCCGAACACTTGAAGGGCCTCGCCGTCTTCCTCATCGTCACGAACCTTGCGACTACGCGGGCGACGCTTCGGCGCGTGGTGTGGGCGCTCGTGCTATCTGGCGCGTTCCTCGGGGCGGTCAGCGTCGTGCAGGTCTTGACTCGTTCATACGGGAGCGAGTTCGGCGGCTTCGGGCGCGTGAAGCTGGCGCAGATCGTCGGGGGGGTGCGCGAGCCGCGCATCGCGGGGCCGCTCTCGGACCCGAATTTTTACGCGCAGATGCTCGTCGCGCTCGTGCCCCTCGCGCTCTACCGCGCGTGGGACGAGCGGCGGGCCGTGTTGAAGGGCTTAGGCGTGCTAGCGCTGGCGCTGATAGGCGGCGCGCTGGTCTTCACTTACTCGCGCGGCGGGGCGGTGGCGGCGGGGCTCGTGCTGGCGCTGGCGGCTTTGGATAAGAAGGTGCGGCTGCGGCTCGTGCTGCCGGCGGTGGCGCTCGTCGTGCTGCTGCTGCTGTGGGCGCCGGCGCAGTTCGGCGGGCGGCTGGAGACGCTCGAACGGTTGCTGCCGGACGAGGACGAGGGGGCCGTGACGGTCCACGCCGAAAGCTCGTTCGAGCAGCGCAAGCTGCTGATGCAGACCGCCTGGGAGATGTTCGACGCGCACCCGATCGTCGGCGTCGGCGCGGGCAACTACTCCGAACACTTCGACGAGTTCTCGGCGCACGTCGGCTCCGCCACGCCGAGCTACGAGAACTTCGCGGAGCGGCGTTACCCGCACAACCTCTATCTGGAAGTCGCGGCGGAGACGGGCACGTTGGGCCTCGTCGCCTTCCTGCTGATGGTCGGCGGCGCCCTGCTGTCGGCGCTCGTCGCGGCGCGTCATTTCAGATATAAGGGTGACCCCGGCGCGGCGTCGCTCGCGTCCTCCGTGGCCCTCGCGCTCGCCGGCTACCTCGCGTCGAGCCTCTTCCTGCACGGCCACTACATTCAGCACCTCTGGCTGCTGGTCGCGCTCGCGGCCGCCGCCCGGAACGTCTCGCGCGCCGGGCCGGCGGGGGGCAGTTTCGAAAAGACTCCTATTCCGAGTTTATAACGGTCAAGAGAGGGTTATGGTTGACGGAAAACGGCGGGCGCCTGACTCGCCCGTCGTTTACATCATGTCGCGCTTCCCGCTGATAACGGAGACGTTCATCCTGCGGGAGATGCTAGAGCTGGAGCGGCAGGGCTTGCGCCTCGCCGTCTTCCCGCTGCTGCGCGCGCGCCCGAAGGTCCGCCACGCCGAGGTCGGGCGGCTGAAGGCCGAGGTCCATTACACGCCCTTCCTCTCGCTCCCCATCGTCCGTGCCAACCTGCGCCAACTGCTTCGCGCGCCGGGCCGCTACCTGCGCCTGCTCCGGAGGGTGCTGAAAGGAAATCTGGGGTCGGCCAACCTGTTTGTCGGCGCCCTCGGCATCTTCCCGAAGTCGGTCTACTTCGCGCGACTCGTCGAGGAACACGGCGTCGCACACGTCCACGCACACTACGCGACGCACCCGGCCCTCGCCGCGCTCGTCATCTCGGAGTTGGCGGGCGTCGGCTACAGCTTCACCGCACACGCCCACGACATCTTCCTGCATGAGCGGATGCTGGCCGAGAAGATTGAGCGGGCGCGCTTCGTCGTCTCAATCTCCGAGTTCAACAAGCGTTACATGCTTGAGCGCGCGCCGGGCGTCGAGCCGGACAAGATCGAGGTCGTCCACTGCGGCATCGAGCCCGAGAAGTACGGCTCGCGCCCCGAGACGGCGGCCGAACGGGAGCCGCGCGGGGGCACGCCGACGGCGCTCTGCGTCGCGGCCCTTCAGCCGTACAAGGGCATCAAGCACCTCGTGCGCGCCTGCGCGCTAGTCAGGTCGCGGGTGCCCGGCTTCCGCTGCCGCGTGGTCGGCGAGGGTGCCGACCGGCCGGAGCTGGAAGCACTCATCTCGGAACTTAACTTGGGTGAAGCGTTCCAGCTCCTCGGCGCGAGGCCCCAGCACGAGGTGGCGGCGCTACTCGGCGAGGCCGACCTGTTCGTGCTGCCGAGCGTCGTCGCCCCGACGGGCCAGATGGAGGGCATACCCGTCGCGCTGATGGAGGCGATGGCCTCGCGCCTGCCCGTCGTCTCGACGCGCCTCTCGGGCATCCCCGAGCTGGTCGAGGACGGAGTGAGCGGCCTGCTCGTGCCGCCGACGGACGAGGCGGCGCTGGCGGAAGCTATCGGGCGGCTCTGCGACGACCCCCAGTTGCGGCGTAGTCTCGGCGAGCGCGGGCGCGAGAAGGTAGCGGCGGAGTTCGGGCTCCGAGAAAACGTCGCGCGTCTGCGCGAACTGTTCGAGGAGGCGTCGCGCGGGGCGGGTGCGCTCGACGAGGAAGTGGTCGAGTGGGCGAAGGCGAAGCTCGGGGGGCAGGCCGGCGGCAACGGGCTGCGCCTCAGCCGTCTGGGCGGCGGGCGCGACTCAGAGGTCTTCGAGGTGGCGGCGGCGGGCGATAAGAACGTCGTCCTCAAGCTGCACCGCCCGCACCGGGCGAGCGCAGGCGAGCGGGTCGAGCGGGGCCGCGAGCACGCCGGCAACGAGTTCCGCGCGCTCTCGTTCCTCTGGGGCGAGTTCTCGCGCCGCTCGGAGAAACTCGCCGTGCCTCGGCCGCTCGACTTCAGGCCGGAGAGCGCCGCGCTCCTCATCGAGAAGTGTCCGGGCGAGAAGCTTGAGCGCGCGACGCGCTGGGCGCGGCTGAACGGTAAGAAGCGCGCCGCGCTCCCGCGTTGGTTCGCGCTGTGCGGCGAGTGGCTGGCCACCTTCCACCGCGTGACGGCGCGCGACGAAGACCCGCGGCCCGTCTACGAAAGAATCGAGCGCGAGTTTTTTGAAGAAGTGGAGATGTGCCGCGGCGTCGGCATGAAGGAGCCGCTGGCGTCGGCGGTCAGGTGGCGATTCGAGGAGGGTAAGCGGGCGGCCTTCGACGGCCTGCACAAGACGGTCGGGCGCCACTGCGACTTCGCGCCCTACAACGTCCTCGTCACGGAGGGTAGGCTGACCGTCATCGACTTCGAGGGGTTGCAGGACGGCGTCCTCTACGACGACCTCTGCTACTTCCTCGGGATGCTTGAGGCGACGCCCGCGTACCACCTGAGCCGCGCGACGCGGAGGTCGCTCGCCGAAGATTTCCTGCGAGGCTACGAGGCGCAGGGCGAGCTTGTCCGCGGGCAGCTCGACTTCTACATGCTCGCGGCGATGGTGAAGATTATGGCGCACAGCCCCGTGCTGAGGGGCGGCGGGTCGTGGCTGGCGTCGCTGAAGCGCCGGCAGAGGCTCGGGTTTTACAACCGCTGGTTCGCGGAGAGGCTGACTTGATTCAGGAGGAGACGAAACCGGCGGAGCGCGCGGCCGGCGCCGAGACCCCTTCCCGCAGTTCGGAGGGGCTCGGGCGTCAGGCCGTGCAGGGCGTGCTGTGGACTTACGTCTCTTTCGCGGGCAGCAAGCTCCTCGTCTTCGCCGCGACGGTCATACTCGCCCGGCTGCTCCTGCCGTCGGAGTTCGGGCAGGTCGGCTTCGCGCTCCTCGTCATCAGCTACATGGACACGGTCGGCGACTTCGGCGTCAGCTCGGCCCTCATCTACGAGCGAGAGCGGCCGGAAGAGGCGGCCGACGTGGCCTTCGTCGTGAGTATCTTGACGGGGCTCGTCTGGTTCGCCGCCGCCTTCTTCGCCGCGCCTCTCGTCGCGGATTTCTTTCAGGACCCGGCGGTCGTTTCCATCCTGCGGGTGACGGCCCTCGTCTTCGTCATCAACGCGCTTGGCAACACGCACGACGCGCTGCTCCGTCGCGACCTCGCCTTCAAGAAGCGGCTCGTGCCGGACTTCGCGATGGCGCTGCTCAAAGGTCTCTGCTCGGTGGGCTTCGCGCTCGCGGGCTGGGGCGTGTGGAGCCTCGTGTGGGGGCAGCTCATCGGGACGGCCGCCGCGACCGTGGCGCTGTGGCTGACAGTGCCCTGGCGCCCGCGGTGGCGCGCGTCGTGGCAGACGGCGCGGGGGATGCTCTCTTACGGAGGCCAGATAGTCTCGGTCAACGTCGTCTCGGCCGTGGTACACGACGCGGACTTCGTCATCGTCGGGCGGATGCTCGGGAGCGCGGCGCTCGGCCTCTACAGCCTCGCGTACCGCACGCCGGAGTTCTTTATCACGATGGTCATCTGGGTCATCGGCAAGGTGACGTTCCCCGTCTACGCGAAGCTGCGCGACGACCCGCCGGCCTTGCGGCAGGCGTTCCTGATGACGCTGCGCTACCTGTCGCTGGTGACGCTGCCTGCGGGGCTCGGCCTCGCCGCGCTCGGCGGGCTATTCGTCCACGCCTTCTACGGCGAGAAGTGGGTTGAGGCCACAGCGACGCTTCAGGCTTTGGCGGTGGCGGGGGCGCTGCGCTCGCTCGGCTCGCACGCGGGCGACGTTTACAAGGCGACGGGGCGGCCCGGCATCCTGACAAAGCTGGGGCTGCTGCGCGCGGGCGTGCTGATACCCTCGATGATTTGGGGGGCGCGATACGGAATCTTCGGCGTGGCCGTGGCGCAGTTGTTGGTGACGGGGGCGAGCACGCTCCTGAACCTGTACGTGGCGGGACGCGTGCTGAAACTTTCGGCGCTCGCGCTGCTCGCGGAGTTCAAGACGGCCGCGCTCGGGTCGGTCGTGATGGTCGCGGCGCTGGCCCTCCTGCTCTCGCCGCTCGGGGGGATGCCGAAGTGGGCCGGCCTCGCGGCGGGCGTCCTCGCGGGCGCGGCCGTTTATGTCTTGACGGTTTGGGTCGTGGGGCGCGAGACGATTGAGCACGCGCGGGCGATGGTCATGACTTCGCTCAGGAGGGCGGCGTAAAGTGTTCTCCCGCGGACTGACCGTTTACGCACTTTCGGCGCACTGTTGAAGTAATGGATTACGGGGCTGTCAAACTCGGGGCGCGAAGGACCGGCATCAGGTACGGTTGG
>DATHBF010000268.1:0-15471 GCA_035296285.1 Pyrinomonadaceae bacterium
GCCATTTAAGCACACGCCACCGCCCGCACACAAAAAGGTGTCGGGCGAAAGACATACTTGTCTTTCGCCCGACACCCGACACCCTTCATTTATTGGAGGCGGAGCGTGAAGTCGGTCAGGCGCTGGCAGGGCTTGAGTTCGACTTCGGCGCCGGAGGTCTCGGCGTCGCGGCGGAGTTGGGCGCGTGCGTCGGCGTCGCGGAAGGCGGGGCGCATGAGGGGGCCGGCCGTGTCGGCGCCCGCCTCGCGCGCGAGGAGGCGGTAGCGGCCGGGCGCGAGGTTCTTGAAGGCGAAGGAGCCGTCCGAGGCCAGCACGGCTTCGGCGTAGCGCACGGGGTCGTCGGCGCGCTCGCGCTCGGAGGGCACGAGGTAGACGCGCGACTGTAGCGTCCAGACGGGCGGGGGCGCACCGGGCCTGCCCGCGACGACGCCGCCCAGGGATGCGGCGCCGGGCGCGAGGCGAATCGTCACGCCCGAGAGCTGCTGGCCGGAGGCGAGGTTGACCACGTCGTTAGAGGCGGCGGCGGTCGCGGGCTGTGCGGTGCCTGCGGCGGCCGAGCCCGCGCGCCTCGGCGCCGACGGCTGGGCCGCGGCGGGGGCGGGCGAAGGTGCCCGTACGTCGCGCACGTAGAAGGCTTCGTCCGTGGGGAGCGCCGAGAGGCGGTAGCGGCCGGGCTCAAGGCTCCGGAGCGTGAAGGAGCCTTCGCGGTCGGGCGCGCCCTCCGCGCCGGGGAAGCGACGCGCGAGCTGTTCGGGGCGCTCGCCGGCCGCGCGCTCCCTGCGGGCCACGACGACGACCTCCTGCGAGGGCATCGTCTGCTGCTGCGTCTTGCATTCGGGCAGCGCCTTCTCGGCCTCGCCCGCCGGCTCGACGACGAGCTTTCCGGTCACGGACGCGAGCGGCGACACGACCACGCGGAGGCCGGTCACGTCGGCGCCCCTCACGCTGACGCGCTGCGCGGGCGCGGAGCCGTGCACGCCTTCGCGCGAGTTGACGGTGGCGTGCAGCTCGTACTCGCCGTCGGCCACGCCGTCGATTGAGAAGGAACGCTGGTCGGAGTTGAGTGGGATGAAGGTGTTGCCGCCCGACAGATTCGTCGAGGCGTAGACGAGCGAGAGGGCGATGCTGCCGTCGGCCCCCTGCTGCGCCGCCGCGCCTTCGACGCGGCCCGTGACGCGGCGGCCGGGCTCGTCGCGGTAGCGGATGTCTATGCCGCTCGCCTCCTGGCCCGTGCGCACCGTAATCTCGGCCGCCGTGTCGCGCGTGGCCGAAGGGTAGAAGGTCGGGGCGTCGGCGTCGTAGGGGCCGGGGAAGGGGCCGCCGAAGAGGTTGGGACGGCCGCCGGCCATGACGACGAAGGCGCCGGGCGCGAGGCCGTAGATGCGGTAGACGCCGCGGTCGTCCGTCTTGTCTTCGGCGTTGGTGCCGGCGCCGGGGGTCGAGGGGCGGCCTTCGGGGTCGCGGATGCGGAAGGCGCGGACGCCGAGCCCGACGACGGGCTCGCCCTGCGCGTCCGTGACGCGGCCCGTGATGACGCCGCCTTTGAAGAGTCGCACGGTGGCCGTGTCGCCGGGGCGGTAGGAGCCGGGCGGGCGGCCCGTCAAGGCGTCAATCTCGTTGACGTAGCCGGGCATCGCGGCCGTGATGCTGTAGACGCCGGGCGCGATGTCGTTGAGGGCGAAGGAGCCGTCGTCTTCGGTCGTGGCCGTGGTGAGGCGGCGGCCGGCGGGCGCGAGCGTGGCGCGCGGCGCGGCGTAGACGGCGACGCCGGCCAGGGGCTCGCCGCCCTCGCCGACGACGCGGCCCGTGATGGTGCCGGTCGTCGCGTCCGCGCGCTCGACCTTCGGCGGCATGGCCTCGGGCGTGGGGGCTTGGACCGCGGGCGTCTGCGCGAGGCAGGGCGCGGCCCCGCCAAGGGCTAGGACGAGAAAGAGCGCGCGGAGGCGGCGGCCGTGCTGTCCGTTCACGGCCTGACTCCTCTGCCGGGCTGGGCGTTCATGTCGAGCGTGAGCGTGACCTGGAGTTCGGAATCGCCCGAGACGGTGACGCGCTGCGGCTCGCTGACGAGCGGGCGGCCCGCGCCGTAGACGCTGACGCGCACCTCGTAGTCGCCGGGCGCAAGGTTCTCGATGAGGAAGCGGCCGCGCGAGTCCACCTCGGCCGCGCGCGCGCCGCCGCCGGTGCCCTCTTCGCCGCCCGACATGCGGCGGGCCAGCGCCATCACGCGCCCCGTCGTCGGCAGCGTCCCGCCCGTCACGTTGACCTGACCGCGGATGACGGCCTGCCCGTAGGCGATGACGACGCGCACGCCCGTCACATGCATCCCGTCGCGGACCTCCACGCCCTCGCGGATGAGCGCGCCGTTCAGCTCGGCGCGCAGGAAGGTGAAGCGGTTGCCGACGGAGCCGGTGACGCCGACGCGGTAGCGGCCCGGCGTCAGGCCCCGGAAGGTGAAGCTGCCGTCGGGCGCGAGCGGCAGCGGCCGCATGAAGGCGGGTATCACGCCCCCCTGCCCGCGCTGGTCCATGTCGATGTAGACGCGCAACTGCTCAATAAGCTTCGCGGCCGTCGCGCGGTCCACCGCGCCCTCGAACTGCACGACGCCGCTCAGGGACGCGCCGCGGCGCAGCCTGACGACGATGTTCGACACGTCGGCGTCCACGACCTCGAAGGGCGTGGGGTCGGCGACCATCTCGCTGCTGCCGTCCTGGTTCGTGACCACGACAGTGTAGCGGCCGGGCGAGAGCCCATCGGCCTCGAACTCGCCGCGGGCGCCGGCCGGCATCCCGCCGCTGAAGGCGCCGAAGCCGCGCGAGCGGCCCTCGCGGCTCATGACGCTGAAGCCGTAACTGACGCCCGGCACGGGCTCGCCCGTCTCGGCGTTGACGAAGCGGCCGGCGACCTTGTAGGTCTTCAGCGTGCGCGCGACCTTGATGTCAACGTCCCCCGCCTCGCCTCCCGACCTGACCTCGACGACGCGGGCCTCGCCCGCCTCCTCCACGTCCGGGTGGTAGGTGCGGCGGTAGAGCTTGCGGACGAGGCCCACGCGCATCGAGCCGGTCTCCTCGCCGCGGCCGACGCTGACCTTGTAGCGGCCGGGCGCGAGGCCGTAGATGCGGTAGACGCCGCGGTCGTCCGTCTGCATCTCGCGCGGGTCGAAGCGGAAGCCGGGGGACGGGGTGCGGGGGTCCACCTCGGCGGGCGTGAGCTGAATCGTCTCGCCGACGATGGGGTTGCCGTCGGCGTCCGTGACGCGGCCCGTGATGACGCCGCCGCGCTCCAGCCGGAAGTCCACGCCGTCAACCGTCTCGCCCGCCGCGAGCGTCAACTGCTTGCCGGGCGGGAAGCCCATCACGTCGCGCATGACGTAGGTGGGCGCGGACGGCGCGACGACGTAGCGGCCGGGCGGGACGCCCGTCAGGCGGTACTGGCCCTCGGCGTCGGTCCTCGCGCGGGCGACGGGCCGGTTGCGGCTCTCCGGCCCGGTGGAGAAGATGGCGACGGTGAGGCCGGGCAGGCCCCGCTCGCCGTCCGTGACGCGGCCGGTGACGGAGGACGGGGCCTCCGCGCGCAGCGGCGTCGTCGTCTGCGCGGCGGCGGCCGGCGCCGAGAGCGCGGCGAGCGAGAAGATGAGGGCGCGCGAAAGTGCTTTCCACATCGGCTGTGAGTCCTCTGACTTAACTTCGTGAGCGGGCGGCCTGTGGCGGGCGGTCAGTTCTCGGGCCGGCCCGGAAGACTTAAACGCCTCGCCCGGGGCCAGGTTCGAGTTTTCGGTCAACGCCGGGGCACAGCGTACAACCCGCGCGGCGCGGCGCGCAAGCAACCGCCCGATTGCGGATTGCGGAATAGCGCGGACGGCACGAACCGTCGAACGAAGCATCAGCCGAATCCGCAACCCGCAATCGAGGGGGCCGCCCCTCGGCCCACCCGCCGAACGCGCGGCCCCTCAGCCCCCACGTGGAGCCGACGTTCCTTCAGCATGTCTCTCATGCACGTTGCGCGGGCGCGCGGGAGCCCCGACCGTTGACGCCCCGCCCCTCCGGTAATATCTTTCACTGCGCTCTACCCATCCGTCATGCAGCCCGGAGTCAGATGAGCCCACAGGACCGCGCCGACCGCCTCCGCTCGCTGCGCGAAGAGATCGCCGCCCTCCGCGCCGTAAAGTGTCGCATGTCGCACGAGCGGGTCGTCAGGGCGGGCGAGCACATGCTGCCCGTGGCCTCCCGCCTGCCCGGCGTCGTCTACCGCAGGGTCGGCCTGTGCGACCCGGAGGTGCGGGCACGGATGCTAGGCTGTAGCCACACCGCCGCCAGAATCAGGTTGAAGGAGGCCCTCAAAGAACTGGACGCGGCCGGCAGGCCGGCGGCGAGCTTGGCGGCCGAGTTGAACCTGCTCGACAACGAGATACACCTGCTCGACCACCGGAAGGGCGAGGCGGAGAAGGCGCTGGCGCGGGCCATCGAAGAGGCGCACCGCGCGGGCGGCAGGGACGAGGATTGGGCGGCGGCCCAAGACGAGGCTCGGGAGCTGGAGCCGCTGCACGACGGGTACGTGAAGCGGGTGGAAGCATTGAGGGACAGGGTGGTCGCGGAGCTGGACGGGCTGATTCGGGCGGGCGGCATCGGGTTGAGGCCCGAGGGCGAATGACGCCGGCCCGTGACGACGCCTCGCCGTTGGCAACCCCCTCCGGTAACATCTTTCCCACGCGTTTTACTCTCGCCGGCCAAACAGGCACATCTTAGGGCAGGGGGGGTGAGATGGCGGGCACGCCCGCGGGCGCCGTGACTATGGGAACCGTTCGTAGTGCTGCCGGAGTCGTTCCGCCCGTTCAGTTCCATCGCAGTTGGTGGGCCTCTGCCGACGCCTGCCCGCCTCCGTCCCAGATCATCTTGAGCGGGAAGGTCGCGCCGGCCCGCTCCCTCGGGTAGCGGAGCGCGTTGTTAACATACCTGACGCCTTCGATGACGCGGTCGGTATTTATGTGGCTGTGCCCGAAGACGTGGATGGTGGACTTCAGCCTCCTGATCTGCCCGTCGAGCGGCGCGCAGCCGGACACCTTGGGAAGACTCTTGAACCTCAGCCTCTCCCTGGGCGGGAGCAGGTCTCGCCTCGGCAGGAAGTGTGAGAATGAGATGACCGGCCCGCCCGGGCGCTTGATGTTCGCCTCGTTCATGTCCAGGAAGTGCCGGCACGGGTCACGGACGCCGTCGGGCCACTTACAGAAATGAAAATCGGCCCACCCTTCCAACTCCTCGGCATACCGGTCGTCATCGCCGTCGAAGGCCGCGTCGTACCAGGAGAGGAGCGGGACGACCCGCAGGCCGTTCATCATGACGGGGCCGGTCTCCACGTCTACGCGGCGACACGTCTCCAGAACCCTGCGGAGCTTTTCCATCGAGTCGTAAGCGCCGTCGCGCACCCAGAGCTCGTGGTTGCCGGGCACGTAGCAAACCTGCCGGAACTTCGAGCGGAGCAGCGCGAGTGTGTATTCGATGACCTCCAGCCGGTCGGCAACGTCCCCCGCGACGATGAGGGCGTCCCCGGTGAAAGTGTCGTCCGGGAGGCGTTCGACGACCAGCATGTTCTCCTTGAAATCCGTGTGCAGGTCTGAGATGGCGAAGACGCGCATGGGAAACGTTGCCCCCTTGCCTAAGGCGGTTGATTGACTACTCTACGCGGGCGTCACAGACTTCGTAAAGCTCTGCCCTAAACGTTTCGGTGGGGAGGCTAAGAGCGGTACGCGCCGGACACTCGATAGCCGTTGACACCCCGCCCCTCCCCTAATACCCTTCCCCGCGCGATGAAGATCATCTCCCTTAACGTCGGCCGGCCGCGCCTCGTCCTGTGGGACGGGAAGGCCGTCTCGACCGGCATCTACAAGACACCCGTCGAGGGCCGGGTCATGCTCCGCACGCTCAACCTCGACGGCGACCGGCAGGCCGACCTCGCCGTCCACGGCGGCCCCGCCAAGGCGGCCTACGCCTACCCGGCGGAGCACTACGGCTACTGGCGGGACGAATTGCCCGGCACTGAACTCCCCTGGGGCATGTTCGGCGAGAACTTCACCACCGAGGGGCTCGACGAGTCGAGCGTCCGCGTCGGCGACCGGTTCCGCATCGGGGCGGCGGAGGTGACGGTCACACAGCCCCGCATGCCCTGCCACAAGCTCGGCATCAAGTTCGGGCGCGCGGGCATCCTCAAACAGTTCCTGGCGAGCGGGCGGACGGGGTTCTACTTCTCGGTGCAGCGTGAGGGCGAGGTCGGGGCCGGCGACGAGGTCGAACTGATCGGTCGCGACGGGAACGGGGTCACGGTCACCGACATCCTGCGGCTGTACGTGAGCGACGGGGGCGATGTCGAGACGATGCGGCGCGCCGTCGCGGTCGAAGCGTTGCCGGAGAGTTGGCGCGACCGCTTCCTGCGACAACTCGCGGGAGGCGCGGCCTGATAAATTACCCAACCCGACGCCCAGCCCGCACTTATCTACCCCGTTGACATCCTCCCCTCCCGCGCACACATTACCCGCCTCACGCAGGTCAACAATCGAACGGGGCGTGTTGGTAGGTACACTGTAAGCCTAAAGCAGAGCCCTATAGACAGTGAAAAAGGCTGGAAGGATTTAGGCACTGGAAGATAAGAAGAAAGGGTTAGTTTAGAACATGCCCCGCAAGCGGCCAGCCGTAAACGCCCGCCCCTTCAGGGTCGCGGGCGCGCGGAGAGCCTGGGCGAGCCGCATCTGCTTGAGCCCTTTGAGACCGGGCACAACCGGAAGATCACCTGGGAGCACCTGCTGCGGCAGACGAGCGACTGGGAAGGCACGCTCTGGGGAAAGCCCGAGTGGGCCGACCGCCCGTCGAGTAACCCCGCCGAGTGGCGCACGCGCGTGCGCAACGAGCCGGGCGCCGTCTACGAGTACAACGACGTGCGGGTGAACGCGCTGGCGCTGGCCGCGCTCTGCGTCTGGCGGCGGCCGCTGCCGCAGGTGCTGCGCGAGTACGTGATGGACGCGATTGACGCCTCGCCGACGTGGCGCTGGTACGGCTACGAGACTTCCTGGGTAGAGCTGGACGGCGAGGCCGTCCAGTCGGTGAGCGGCGGCGGCCACTGGGGCGGCGGGATGTTCATCAGCGCCCACGACATGGCCCGCTTCGGGCTGCTCACGCTGCGGCGCGGGCGTTGGCGGGACAAGCAGCTCCTCTCCGAAGAGTGGCTGCGGCAGGCGACGACGCCCAGCCCCGCGCAGCCCACCTACGGGTTCATGAACTTCTTCCTCAACACCGGGCGGAAGTATCTGCCGAGCGCGCCCGCCTCGGCCTTCGCGCACGTCGGCAACGGCACGAACATCGTCTACGTCGATCCCGAAAACGACCTCGTGGTTGTGTCCCGCTGGATAGAGAACGGCGCCGTAGACGGATTCATAAGTCGCGTGCTTGCATCCATCAACGCGCCGGCGGCCGAAGTGAAGGGACGGGCGACGCCTCTCGGAACATTAACGTTTCCGTCACGAATGACTGCGCCGGATGAATCGTGTTCGTCATCGTACAGTGAGCCCGCGAGGCGGTTGTTAAGGTCTTTAATCTATTCACACCCAAGTTGTCCGCCGGGGCGGGAAAGGCTGTCTCGTGACAACACAGGGGCGGAGCGAGTGAGTACACTTCGCCCCGTTGGAAAGCGGCGCGCGTCGGAGTGACTGGGGCCGACATAATTATGACTTTGAGCGGACGACGGGACCGGGGGGACACATTGATAAAGGCTGTGATATTCGACGTGGACGGGACGCTGGTCGATTCCAACGACCTGCACGTGGAGGCGTGGCGGGAGGTCTTCAGGTGCTACGGCAAGGAGGTCAACTTCGAGGACCTGCACGGGCAGATGGGCAAGGGCGGCGACCAGCTCATGCCGGTCTTCTGCACGGAGGACGAGTTGGGCCGATTCGGCGAGGAGTTGGAGCAGCGCCGCGTCGAACTCTTCAAGAGCGACTACCTGCCGCGCGTGCGCCCCTTCCCGCGCGTGCGCGAGCTGTTCGAGCGCATCAAGGCCGAGGGGCTGCAACTCGCGCTCGCCTCGTCGGCCAAGGAGGCGGAGTTAGAACAGCACAAGAAGAGCCTGCGCGTCGAAGACCTGCTCGAAGCCGCCACGTCGGCCGACGACGCAGAACGCTCGAAGCCGCACCCGGACATCTTTCAGGCGGCGCTGGCGGGCCTCAAAGGGGTCAGGCCCGCGGAGGCCGTCGTCGTCGGCGACACGCCTTACGACGTGCAGGCGGCCGCAAAGGCCGGCATCCGCACCGTCGGACTCCTCAGCGGCGGCTTCACGGAGGAGGCGCTGCGCGGGGCGGGGGCCGTGGCCGTCTACCGAGACGTGTCAGACCTGCTCGATTGTTACGACGAGTCGCCGCTCGCGGAGGGCCGGGCCGCGGCCGCCATTTAAATCCACAAGTCACTCGTGCCGGAATCGCGGCGGGTGTGACGCGTGGGGTAGGGCGCGCGCCGCAGGCGTGGGCGGAATAGGTATCCTGGTTGAAAGTATCGAGGGGGGTTATTCGATGGAAGGGCTGACGTGGCTGGGGCTGTTGGCGGGCGGACTGACGACCGCCTCGTTCGTGCCGCAGGTGAGGAAAATCTGGAAGACGAAGTCTGCGGAGGATGTCTCGCTGTTGATGTTCGTCGCCTTCTGCGTCGGCGTCACGCTCTGGCTCGTCTACGGCTTCATCAAGGGCGAGGTCGCCATCATCGTGACCAACGCCGTGACGCTCGTGCTCGGCGCGGCCATCGTCTGGATGAAGCTGAAGTTTAAGGAAGCCGACAAGGAGGGCTGAGCAATGGGGCAGGCGTGGGAAGTGGTCGAACAGGCTCTCGGGCTCGGGCCGGAGGGGGGAAGCACCCGACGGCCTTGCAGATGGCGCTTCATGAAGTGGCGACGCCCGGATGGGGGATAAGCGGGAGAAGCGTCCGCATACTCAGTGCGCGTGCCCGGGGCCGCCGGGCATCTGCCTCTCCACCGACCACATCTCGCGCGCCGTGCGCTCGTAGGGGTAGAGGTGAACCATCCAGCCGAAGAGCCGCGGGTAGAAGCGGCCCCCGGCCTCGCGGCACCCGGCTTCGGTCGAGATAGTGCCGTCCAACCCGAACCCCGGCCCGCCGCCGAACAGGTTACGTAAGGGGTCGCCCTGCGGCAGGCAGACGTTGACGTGCTGGTGCCACGCGGCCACGCTCAAAGGGATGCGTTCGTCCAGCTCGTCCTCGGTAAATCCCGCGGGCGCGGTGTACATCACGCCGATGAGGCGGTACCCGGCCCCGTCCTTCTCGTAGAGCAGAGAGGTCGGGCGCGCGGCGTCAAAGCGCCGCTCGGCTTCGGCGTAATGCCCCAGGTTGTTGAAGTGGTACATCTTCTGCGGGACGTGCGGGAGAAGAATCTCGTAGCCGTCACGCAGCGCCGCCCTGTAATCCCTGTACCTCTCGACCGCGCGCCGCGCCTCGGCGGCGATGCCTGCGGCGCGTGCCTCATCCCCCGCCCGCGCCGCCCGCGGGGCGGTCATCCGCATGTGCGGCCCCGCGTCCTTCCCTTCGGGGGTGTCGCCCGCGCCGACCGCCGAAGCGTGGACGGCATGACCGCCGTGCCCCGCCGAGGCGAACGGCCGCCGGTATTTCGACCACGCCGCCCCGACAGTAGTCACGACCAGCGCCGCCACTAACACCAACAACAATCTCTTTCTCATCTCGACCCGCCCTACTGATATGAAAAGGCGCCAGACTCACCTCGTCTAACGCCGGCTTAATCATGGAATCGTCCGTCGCCCGTCAGTCGGCGCGCTGTGCGAGGAGCCAGGGCAGCAGCCCCGGCTCGGAGGCGACCTTCAGCCAGACGTTGTGCCCGACTCCCTCGTACTCGCTGTAGCGCACGCGGCTCCCCTCCACGCGCTTGAGCGCCTCCAACCCGCTCAGCAGGAGCGGGAGGATAAGAACGTGCATGAAATATTTGCCCCCGTGTTGGTGTACGGGTTAGAGGCCGCGCGCCGCGCCTGTGTTGCCCGGACGGGCGCGCGCCAGCCCGGTCGTCCGGCTCGCGGCGGCCGGCTCATCTCGTCTGTGGTGAACTGTGGAACTGCTGAAGTCAACCTGAAGATGGCGAAGGGGGGAGGCTGTCAATGCCATGACAGCCTCCCCCCTTCTTCGGGAAAGTACCCGCGCCACCGCGCGTGTCACCTGCGGTCTCTAGGGTCGCGGTCGTGAGTGTCCCTGGCGTCCCGGCCGGGGACTTCCTTGGTCTCGTGGACGACGGGGACGCGCTTGCGCGGCATCAGCCCGAGCAGGCCGCCGAGGCCGAGCAGGCCGAGCCAGCCCCAGTCGCGGTCGTCGTCGCGGTCCACCCTGCGGTCGTCGCGGCGGTCGTCGCGGTTGGCCGTCGCGGCGTTGTTATTATTATTGGCGGCGCCCGCGGGGCCGTTGTTGTTGTTCGACTGTGCGGAAGCCGGCGAGGCCGCGAAGGCGAGCAGTGTAAAGCCGAGCGCGAGCGCCCGGACTGCCGCCGTCAGTTTCTGGTCTCTCATCATCAAAGTTCTCCTGTCCCTCCCTTGAAAGTGTCGTTGACACCCGGCCGGCACCCGTGCGCGGCCGGCAAACCCCACGCGGGGGATTAATCCTCCTCGACGCGCGTGCCGCCCTGCGTGTAGCCGCCTTCCGGCCCGCCGGAGGCGGCGCCGCGCGCGCGGCCCGGCTCCATCGGCTCGACCTCGACCTCGGTCTTGCGCAGCGTCTCACGCACGTGCTCGGTGCGCTCGTCCACGTCCTTATTGATGACGACCTCTTCGACGACGCGCGTCTTCTTGTTGAGGATCAACTCTTCGTACGCCTCTTTTATCTCGACGACGGACTCCTGGAAGGCTTCCGAGTCCGTCCCGTGGAAGGTGTAGTCGGCGGGGCGGCGGTTGACGTTGACGTGCTCCTCGCGCAGCGTCACGTCCTCCTCGACGGGCGTCTCGCTGACGCGCTTCTGCACGCGGACGCCGCCGCGCTCGACCTCGCGCTTGCCGACCTCCAGCTCCTCGGCGACGACCGGGATGGCGACCTCCGCCGAGGGGAGCGTGAACTCGTCGCCAACCGCCGCCTCGCCGCGCGCGGCGCCCGCGAGGGGCTGCGCGCGGACGCGCTCGTGCTCGGCGGTCACTTCGGAGGCGCGGTCGCTAGCGCGGCGCTCGACCGTCTCGTCCGTGTCGGGGTTGACGTGGGGCCTGAGCGTCTCAGTCTCCGCGAAGCCCTTCCAGCCTTCCTCGCGCCACTGCGCCGCGCGCTTGTCTATCTCGACGGCGCCCAGACGCCTCATGACGTTGACCGCGAGGTCGGCGTAGTGGTTGTCCGTGTTGACGGAGACGAGCGTGCCGCCGCGCCTGAGCCCCTCGGCGTAGGTGTGTGCGTCGTCGTCCTCGACGCCGAGGCGCGTGAGCCCGCTCACCATGCCGCCCGCGGTCGCCCCGATGCCCGCGCCCGCGATGAGCGCGGCCAGCGGCCCGGCCGCGAGTACGGGGCCGATGCCCGGGATGGAGAGCGCCGTCAAGCTCAGCAGGAGGGCGGCGCCGGCGCCGATGGCCGCGCCCGTCCCGGCGCCCTTCGCCATGTCCTCGATCTGCTCGCGGCCGTCCTCCTCGACGTACTCGACCTCGACGCCCTTGCCGTCCGGCTTCTTCGAGACGAGGCTGACCTCGTCTTTCCTGAACCCCTCGGCCACCAGCTCACGGACCGCGTTCTGCGCCGCCACCCTGTCATCGAATAAACCCACAACTGTCTTAGACATCGCTCAGCTTTCTCCCTTCACTGGTCATTGCCTCGTCATCCTGAACGTAGCCGCCGCCCCCGTCGTCTACGCGCTCGATGACGGCCTTCTCGGTGCGCAGGCGGACGCGCTGCGGCCTGTAGGACTCGACCTGCTCCTTCGTGATGTGCAGCTCCTCCTTGAGCACCAGCCGCTTCTCGACGACCAGCACCTCCTCCATCAGCGAGACGATCATCGTGTTGCCGACGTGGCGCACGGGCACGGGGCCGTCAACCACGCGGTTGACGGGCACGCGGCGGACCTGCACCTCCTCGCGCATCAGGGGCTCGTCCACGACCTCCTCGCGCTCGCTGACGGTCTTGCGGATGCGCACGCCGCCCGCCTCGACCTTACGCTTCTGCACTTCGAGCTGCTCGGCGACAATGGGGACGACGACGGTGTCCCCGTCATCCCTCGCGTCCCGCCCCCGCCGGGCGCCCGACGCCCGCGGCGCCGCCTGCATCAGCTCGGAGAGGCTGAAGGGCAGGTAGAAGCCGCCGCCCTCTTCGACGCGCAGCTCCTCCGCCGGCACGAGCACCTGCCTGCCGTCTTCGAGGCGGACGAGTATCTGCCCCCGTCCGTCGCCCGCCGCCGATTCGTCTACGAAGCCGCGCAAGCCGTCCTTGTCGGTCAGGACTAAAGTCCTCGCCCTCTGCTCGCTCATCGCACTCCTTCCTCAACCTATGGGACGCCCGCCCGGCGCCCGCCATCTCCCTTGAGCCTTCACCTCATGTGGCACGTCATGAGGGACCGGCAGCGCCGCCGAAGGCGCTTTTCAGTCCGTGCACGCGCCTTGCACACTTACACCCGAGGGGGATTTGAAACGCAGCCAGTAGCAATATCCGTACCCTATGCGGGCGGGCCTATGACTTAGGCGCTTTTGCTGTGTTCGGCAGGTATTTTGCTCGCCGGCCAGGCGTGTCTTTGATTGACTGATGTTGTAGGGAACTGATACGGCTTTTCGGCGGTAAGAAAGACGACTGATGAAAATCTGTCCTACTTGTAGAACCTGTTACGAGGACGCTGACACCGAGTGCAGACAAGGCGGCCACGGCCCCCTCGCACAGTCTCGCGCCGGCACGCGGCTCGTTGACGGCAGATACCGGCTCGACAGGCTACTCGGCCGCGGCGGGATGGGGGCGGTCTACGCCGGGGTGCACGTCGAACTCGAACGCCCGGCGGCCATCAAGATGCTCCTCCCCGACCTCGTCAGCGACCCCCGGGCGCTGGGGCGCTTCAAGCGCGAGGCGCGCGCCGCCGCGCGCCTCAATCACCCGAACGTCGCGGGCACCTACGACTTCGGGACGCTCTCGGGCGGCGAGTCTTACATCGTCATGGAGCTGGTCGAGGGCGAGACCCTGAGCGAGCACCTCGCCGCCGCCGGCGCGCTCCCCCTGCGCGAAGCGGTACGCATCGCCCGCCAGGTCGCCGACGGTGTCGAGGCCGCGCACCGCGGCGGCATCGTCCACCGCGACCTCAAGCCCTCGAACATCGTCGTCTCGCGCGACCACCACGGCGAGCCGTTCGTTAAGGTCTTAGACTTCGGGGTCGCCAAGCTGAAGGGCCATACGACCGGCCGGCTCGACATCACCCACGCCGGCGCGCTGGTCGGCACGCCGCGCTACATGTCGCCCGAGCAGTTCGCCGATTACGAGGTGGACGCGCGCTCCGACATCTACAGCCTCGGCGTCATCCTCTACGAGATGATAGCGGGGCGGGCGCCGTTCGAAGCCCCCTCCGCCCCGGCGCTCGCCCTCAAACACATTAAGGAGGCGCCGCCCCCTCTGACACAAGCGCGGCCGGACGTGCCCGACGTGCTCGCGCGGCTCGTGGCGCGTGCTCTGGCGAAGGACCCCGCCGAGAGGCCGCAGACCGCCGCGGAGTTATCGCGCGAGCTGAAGGCGGCCGAAGAGCATTTGGGCTCTTCACCCTTGAGCTTCCCGCAGTCACCTCCGGCGGACCTGCAAGGCCGCGAACGGGACGGCGAGGTTATGGCCGCCGCACCCTCTCCCGCCGACGCGCCGGTCGGTGATGGAATGTTCTCCGCCGGTCATGCCGAGGACTTACCGCCAGAGCCCGTGCCGGCGTCACGATTTGATGACGGCTTACCCCATCCCACGCACGGTTCGAGAAGAAGGGGGTGGTTACTGCTCGCCTCCGCGATGGCGGCGGTGTTCCTCATTTCGGCCGTCGTCGCCGTCCTCTTCCTGAAGTGGCGCGGCGTGCCGCCCGCCGCCGCGCACGATACGGGCGCCCCGCCGCCGGCCGCCCCGAGTCCTACCCCGACCGCGGAGTCGAGGGCTGCGGCCGGCACACGACCCCCGACCGAAATCTCACCCACCCCGACGCCGGAGAGAAGGGCCGCGGCCCGCGCGCCGGAGGCGGATAAGAAGGCTTTACAAGCGGCACTCACGGCGTGGGTCGCCGCCACCAATTCGCGCGACGTTAAACGGCAGCTCTCTTACTACGCCCCGCGCCTTGAGGTCTTCTACCTGTCGCGCAACGTCTCGCGCGACACGGTCCTCGGCGAGAAGAGTAGGACCATCGGCCGGGCCGAACGCGTCTCGATCAACGTCGGCGACCCCACGGTCGAATTCGGGCGCGACGGGCTTACGGCTGTCATGTCTTTCAGGAAGCGATACGTCATCGAGTCGGGCGGGAAACGCCGCAGCGGAGAAGTCGTGCAGGAGCTTCGGTGGGCTCGGACAGAGCCGGACGGGCGGGAGTGGAGGATTACCGGCGAGCGCGACATCCAGGTGGTACGTTAAGCCGCCGGGCACTCGCATGAAATCAGTACCAACCAAACACTCGAAGTGAGCGGGCCGTAAAACTTTAATGCGCCCCCAAAGTTGATGCCTCGACGGCGAGAGCGATTCCCGGGGCCGTCTCAGACGTGAAACCGGTAAAAAGTCGAGTAGTGCTCGGGATTCAATCCGCGAGATTGATTTAAAGACGGCTGAGGCACGCCCGTTGCCATCACATCTACCGTCATAGAAGAAGACGTAAGGTAAGGGAACGTTCTTTACCATCAGGGCGGGACGAGTGAAGGGTTTGGGGGAACTCCTATCTTGTCCGGCGGGCCGCGGTGATCCTTTCGGGGGAACGGGATTGCGCGTGTGACTCGCGCGCTGATGGTGACGGAAAATAAGCCGCCGGTCGAACGCGTCTGCGGGCTTGGGGGAGCCCGACAGAACGAGACCGGCGGCTTATTTTCGTGGCAGAACCTACCCCTTACCCCGTCAGGGGGCTTCATGGCAAGAGGCCGGGAGGAGAGATTCCTCCCGGCCTCTTGCGTTAAGAGGACAGATTTGATTACTGCTGAGTGTCGGGGGCGGCGGCGCCCGTCGCTGCCACCGGCGCGCCCTGCGTCAGGCCGCGGCTGACGAGCGCCTGGACCTCAATCTACCTGATGGTGCACCGCCGCACGTATTCGTGCGCCGCCTCGCAGTTAAAGCCGGGCCGGCAAATTCCTTTGTCAGAACGGGATACGTTCCACCCCCGGGCAGCATCAAAATGGCTTACAGGCTTGACGAGTCGGGCGCACGGCCCTGCGCCCACCCGCCGAGCCATTTCTGTATCTAATCCAAGTTGCTAGTTGAGACTTGGCGCGTTCTTTGAAAGTAAAAGAAAATCCCCTCCACTTCGCCGGCCAGCGAAAGAAGG
>DATHBF010000269.1:0-22487 GCA_035296285.1 Pyrinomonadaceae bacterium
CCGCGCCGAGCGCGGCGCCGCTCAGCGTCGAGCCGACGGTCCGCGTCCGGCCCTTGAAGTTGCGGCGCGCGGCGCGACGGTTGAAGGCGTAGAGGCCCGCGCCGCCCGCGCCGATGGCCGCGCCATTCTTGCCTCCGGCGAGCGCGCCGACGCCGGCGCCGCCCGCGACGATGGCCGCCGTCCGGGCCTTACGACCGAACCGCGAGCGGCGGCGCGTCTGGCCCAAAGTCTCGGGCACGACCGCCGTCAGCAGCACGCCCATGCAGATTAACAAGGCGAAAATCCTGCGCTTCATAAATCTCCTCGTATACTTCCGTCGGACACAAAAGTTAAAGGGAGAGCCACACTAACCGCCTTGGTTCTGCAAGCCCCATTCCGCGCACATTTTACACGTTTTTCACCGACTTTCACCGCCCGCGCGGGCGGCGCCGCATCAACAAGGCGTCAACGGCGTACGGATTTAGTGCTCGGCGCATCCGGCTCCTGACCCTCGTTTGACCCGGCCCCGGCGCTCTCGCATAATCGCCGCATGACGACCGCCATCATCCACCACCCCGTCTTCGAGCAGCACGACACTGGCCCCGGCCACCCGGAGAGCCCAGAGCGTTACGCGGCCGTCATGGCGGCGCTGCGCGGCGACGCGGAACTCTGGCCGAGGCTCGTCGAAGTCGAGGCCCGGGAGGCGCCCCGCAGCGAGGTGCAGTCGTGCCACACGCCGCAGCTCTTCAAACACGTCGAGCGGGCCGTGAGCGAGGGGCGCGGCTACATAGACGCCGACACCATCGTCTCGATGCGCTCGCTCGAAGCGGCGCTGCGCGGCGTCGGGGGCGCGTGCCGCGCCGTTGACATGGTGCTGGCTGGCGAGGCCGCGAACGCCTTCCTGCCCGCGCGCCCGCCCGGCCACCACGCCACGCCCGAACGCTCGATGGGCTTCTGCCTCTTCAACACCGCCGCCGTCGCCGCGCGCCACGCGCAGCGCCACCCGGAGGTCGAGCGCGTCGCCGTCATCGACTGGGACGTGCACCACGGCAACGGCACGCAGGGCATCTTCTACGACGACCCGACCGTCTTCTTCTTCTCCGCGCACCAGTACCCCTGGTACCCCGGCACGGGCGCGCGCGGCGAGACCGGCATCGGCCGCGGACGCGGCTACACCTTGAACGCCCCCCTGCGCGCCGGCACGCCCGCCGCCGAGCACCGCCGCGTCTTCGAGGCCGCGCTCGAAGAGATAGGCGCCAGGTTCAAGCCCGACTTCGTCATCATCTCGGCCGGCTTCGACTCGCACAGCGGCGACCCGCTCGGCCAGCTCCGCCTCGAAGACGAAGACTTCGTCTCGATGACGCGCGCCGTCAAGGAGTGGGCGCGCGAGGCGTGCGCCGGCCGCCTCGTCTCCTGCCTCGAAGGCGGCTACAACCTCTCGACCCTCGGCCCGACCGTCCGCGCGCACGTCCGCACTCTAGCGGAGGAGTAAAACGCGGTGCTATCATTACCGCCTCGTTGACAATCCCACCCGTAAGCTGAACGACTCGACAAGCGAGGTTATATGTCCGTACAGATCGCCCGCCGGCAATTCACCGTTGACGAGTTCTACCGCATGGCGAAAGTAGGCATCTTCACGGAAGACGACCGCGTCGAGCTTATTGATGGGGAGGTCGTCGAGATGAGTCCCATTGGCAGCCGCCACGCGTCCTGCGTCAACCGACTAAATAGACTTTTCCTCCGGCTTCCGGACGGCGCCGCGGTCGTAATCGTGCAGAACCCGCTGAGACTTAATAAGAAGTCGGAGCCGGTCCCCGATGTGGTGGTCGCGAAGCCGCGAGCCGACTTCTACGCCGAGTCACATCCCGGCCCCGGAGACGTGCTGCTGGTCGTCGAGGTGGCGGACACGACTCTGCGTTACGACCGCCGGGTTAAAGTGCCGCTGTACGCGCGCGCCGGCATCCCCGAAGTCTGGATTGTTAATCTCGTGAGGGGAGTCATCGAAGTCTACGCCCGGCCGGACGGGGATAGTTACTCCGAAATTCGCAAGGCCGAGCGCGGCGAGGTTTTGACCCCGCTCCTGATGCCGAGCCTGACGCTGGCCGTCGAAGACATCACGGGCTGAGAGAGGAACTTCGCGCAGCCGCCCGACGTAGACGGCAAGGCAGATAGGAACTTCGCGCAGGTTTGTGGCGAGCCGCCGAAAGACAATCGAGGCGGCTCGCGGTGTCTTTGGCGTGGGAAGCGGTCCTCTAGAGCGATGGCTTCGCTGACTTACACGGAGTTATTAAAAGGCAACCGCCCGTTCAGGAACCTCCTGGCGGGGCAGGTCGTCTCCGAGCTGGGCAACTGGTTCAACTTCATCGCCGTGCTCGGCCTCGTGCGCTCGGTGACGGGCGCGGCGCCCGAGCCGACGGCCGTGCTCATGGTGCTGAGGATGGCGCCGTTCGCGCTCTTCTCGCCGCTGGCGGGCGCGCTCGCGGACCTCTGGTCGCGTCGCGCGCTGATGATCTGGAGCGACGTGGCGCGCGCCGCGCTGGCGCTCGGCTTCCTGCTCGTGCGCGGGCCGGAAGACCTCTGGCTGGCGTACGCCTGCACGGGCCTGGCGGCCTTGCTGTCGTCCGTCTTCGAGGGGGCGCGCAACGCGGCGATGCCGAACGTGACGGGCGACGGGGGCTTGCTGGCCGGCAACGCCCTGATGTACTCGTCTCGCTTCCTGTTGATGTCGGTCGGCGCGGCGCTGGGCGGGGCCGCCGCCTACGTCTTCGGCTACGAGGCCGCGTTCGTCATCAACGCGCTTTCGTTCGTCTACTCGGCCTACACGGTCTGGCTCATCCCCGAGGAGGCGACGCGCGAGGGCGAGGCGGCGGCCGTCAACGTCCGGGTGCTCTCGCGCGTCTGGCGCGACGTGGGCGAGGGCTGGCGCTACGTCGCCGGGCACAGGCTGGTGGCGGCGCTGATAGGCGTCAACGTCCTCTGGGCGACGGGCGGCGGCGCGCTCAACCTCATCTACGAGCGGCTGGGGGGCGTGACCTTCGCCGGGCGCGGCGGGCTCGAAGGCGACGCGGGCGTGGCGGCCGTCTACACGGCGGTCGGCGCGGGGCTCTTCATAGGGATGCTGATGGCGCGCAGGATCGGCTCGTACGTCGAGGTGCGCGGTCTCACGCAGGGCTTCATCGGGTGGATGATAGTGGCGCACGGCGTCGTGTTCGCGCTGGCGGGGCTGATGCCTTCGCTGTGGCTGGCGATGGCGCTGATACTCGTCTCGCGCGTCATCGTCGGCGTCGAGTTCGCGGTGCAGGACACGCTGCTGATGCGGCTGCTGCCGGACTCTTACCGCGGCCGGGTGATGACGACGGACAGGGCGGGCGAAATCGCCGTCATGAGTCTGACGGGCGGGCTGGCGGGCTGGCTGCTGGCGTCGGGCGTGCTGACGCCGCGGGGGCTGACGATAGCGTCGGGCCTTCTGTCGGCGGTGCCCGGCGCCGTGTGGCTCGTGCTGTTCGCCTCCGGCCGGCTGACGATGGCGCGCCACAGGCTCCGGCCGGATGAAACAGCCGCCGCCGCGGGGCCGTAAAAGAACTGTTCTTTCTCCGCGAAGGTGAGAGTGAGAGGGATGAGTCGTCGGAAGGTTTCGGAGAGCCTGGAGGCTTGGGCGGGCGCGGCGGGCGAGTGGCTGCGGCGCGTGATGCCGCGCGTGGCGGTGGCGGCCGTCGCGCTCGTCGTCGTGCGCATCGCGCTGCGCGGGACGTGGCTCTACCGCGAGACGCCGGCCCGCCACGTCGGGATGCTGGCGCTCGTCGCGTGCCTCGCCGTCGTCGGGTATTACGGCGCGCGCGGGCTCATGCGCCTCAAGAGCGTGCTGCTGTGGCGCGTGCGCCGCAGGCTCGTCATCACGTACCTCTTCGTCGGCCTGACGCCCGTCGTGCTGCTGCTCGCACTGGGGCTTCTGACCGCCATCGGCGGCTCTTCGCAGGCGCTCGTCCGCGTCGTCACCGTGCAGCACAACGCGACCGAGCGGCAGGCGCTTCAGAGCGCGCGCGCCCTGGCCGGCGTGCTCGCCGAGCCGGGCGCCCCGGCGGAGCGCGAGACGCAGAGGTGGCTCGACGAGCGGACGGAACTCTTGCAGGGCACGCTCCCGGGCGCGCGCGTCTCCGTCTGGCGCGGGCGGCAGCACGGCGCGGCATACGGGCCGGCCGCGTACGTCTCCGCCTTCGGGGACGAGGCGCGGCGCGGCGTCGGGCACGACACGGGCGACGGGCGCGACCCCCTGCCCGTCTGGCTCGACGGGCACGAGGAGTGGTCGGGGCTCACATTCCTGCCGCCGCCGGCGGATTCGACGAGCGCCTTCGCCACGCCTTCGGTGCGTGCCCTCTCGCGCCGCGCGGGGCCGGGCGGCGAGACGGCCGTGCTCGTCACGGTGCCCATCAGCCGCGCCCTCGTCAACTTCTACCGCGAGACGACCGGCGTCAACATCCACCCCTACTTCGTTGACCTGCGCGGCATGACCCAGCGCCCACAGAGCAACGTCGGGGTAAAGCTCTCCGACGACGAAGAGAAGGCGTTCGTCACCGGGCTCGACGGCAGGCAGCGCGAGATAAACCTCGGCCGCGACCAGTTCGGGGAGAAGCTGCTCGGCTTCTCGGGCCTCAAGTTCTCGTACCCCGTCTTCCTGCCGGCGACCGAGTGGGGGACGGGCGAGAGCGCGCCGAACTGGTCCTTCATGGTTGACTGGTCCTGGGGCGAGGTCCGCAAGCAGTTCTGGAGCGACGCCGTGCTCGGGCGCACCTGGCAACGGGCGCTCTACACGACCGCGCTCGTCTTCCTCGTCCTCGAAATCATGGCGCTGCTCTCGGCCGCCTGGATGACGCGGGCCGTGACGGGCACGGTCCACAAGCTCTACCGCGCGACCGGGCACATCAAGCAGGGCGACTTCTCGCACCGCATCCGCACGCGCTCGCGCGACCAGCTGGGCGAGCTGGCGACGGCCTTCAACGACATGTCGGCCGACATCGAATCGCTCCTGGCCGAGCGGGTCGAGCACGAGCGTTTGAAGCGCGAGGTCGAGATCGCGCACGAGGTGCAGGAGCAGCTCTTCCCGCGCGGCGTGCCGGAGCTTGAGGGGGCTGAGCTGGCGGGCGAGTGCCGCGCGGCCCGGGGCGTGGCCGGCGACTACTACGACTTCATCGAGGTCGCGCCGGGCCTCGTCGCCTTCGCGCTGGCGGACGTTTCGGGCAAGGGCATCTCGGCGGCGCTCGTCATGTCGAACTTGCAGGCGACGCTGCGCGCGCAGGCCGTCATCATCTCCGAGCGCATGAGGCTCGGCGCGCGCGCCGCGGCCGCGGCCGGCGACGCGGACGAAGGCGGGGCGGCGATGCCGTGCGGCGTGGCCGGGGTTGACGAGCGTTGCGTCGTCGCAAGGATGGTCGAGGGCATCAACGCGCAGCTCAACCGGACCATCGAATCGAACCGCTTCGCCACGCTCTTCCTCGGGCTCTACGACGCGGGCGCGCGCCGCCTGCGCTACACGAACGCGGGCCACAACGCGCCGCTGCTCGTGCGCGCCTCGGGCGAGGTCGAACGGCTCTCAGAAGGCGGCACGATGGTCGGCTCCTTCGACTGGGCGACCTACGAGGAGGCGCAGGCGACGCTGAACGAAGGCGACCTGCTCGTCGTCTTCTCCGACGGCCTCTCCGAAGCGCGCAACCACTCGGGCGAGGAGTACGGGGAAGAACGCCTCGCCCGACTCGTCACCTCCCGCCGCCGCGAACGGGCCGCCGACCTCCGCCGCCTCATCTTCGACGAAGTGGACGCCTGGTCCGCCGCCGCCGAGAGGGAGGACGACCAGACGCTCGTAATTTTGAAAGTTATGCCGTGATGATGACGGCGCGGGCGCCGAGGAGTTCGGAGAAGTCTTTGGTGTAGATGGTGCCGACGCGGCGGAGGCGGCGGACGGCCTCGACCAGCTCGTCGGTCGGGAGCGAGCCGTTCTCGGCGTGGGCGATGGCCCAGGCGGGGATGTTGGATGCGGCTTCGAGTAGCTCTTCGACGTGGCGGAGGTATTGGCGGCGCGTCTCGGCGCGGGCCCCGAGGCGGCCTTCGCGCTCGCGCTCGAACTCGTCCCAGAACCCGTCGCCGCCGCGCACCCACTCCTCGCGCCACGCCCAGGGAGAGTGGCGCGGCGGCGTGCGCGCGGGCGGCGGCAGGCGCAGGAAGAGCAGCTCGGCCGACTCGCGCGCGAGGAAGTCGCGGGCGTCGCGGTTCGAGCAGGTGTTCTGGTGCGGGTTCTCGAAGGGCGCGGGCTCGGCGTCCCAGAGGCGCTGGAAGACGCGGCTCAGGGGCTGCCGCAGCTCGCGCGTGTCGGGGTCGAAGGAGAGCGCGTAGTCGCCGACCTGCATGCCGAGGTTGAGGGCGAGGGCGCGCTTGTGCGGCGACGAAAGGCGCTCGGCCCCCTCGCGCACGTTGTCGAACCACCAGGCGTCGGTCTCGCCGAAGCGGCGCGCGAGCGCGGGGTTGTTGAGGCGGTGGTGCGGCACGTAAGCCTCGTCCAGGACGGCCTGCACGTCCGTCTCGGCCAACCTCTCCGAAGAGTTCTCCACGCGCGCCTGCGAGCGGACGAAGGACCACTGCGCCGGGTCGTTGGCCGCGACCCTCACGCCCCAACGCTTCAGGTGGGTTTCGAGCACGGCCTCGCCCGCGAAGGGGTTGGCGACGGAGCGGAACTGCATGCGGCGCAGGATGCTCAGCTCGAAGGCGAGCCAGCCGTGGGGGAGTGGGTCGGAGAAGTTGCGCGGAGTCATCGGCCTCTCGAAAGTCCGTCGGTCACTTAAAAAGTCTTCCAGGGGTTCTCGCCCGGCGCGTCGCCCGCGGCCACCGGCTCGGCCTCGGCGTGCGGCGCGGTCTCTACTTCCACTTCGGCCTCCTCGCGGCGCGCGCGCGCGAACGAGCGCAGCTCCGGCAAGGCTTCGAGCGAGAGGAAGGCGCGGACGACCTGCGGGTCGAACTCAAGGCCCGCCCAGAGCGTGAGGTGCTTGCGCGCCTCGGCCTCGGTGCCGGCGGGGCGCCAGGGGCGCTCGTCGGTGAGCGCGGCGTAGGCGTCGGCGACGCGCAGGATGCGCGCGCCCAAGGGTATCTGCTCGCCGCGCAGGGCGTCCGGGTAGCCGGCGCCGTTCCACCACTCCTGATGCCAGCGGACGAGGAGCTGGACGGCGCGGTCGGCGCCGGAGCGCGCCGCCTCCTGCTCGCCGATGACGGGGTGCCTTTGGAGGTCGAGCCGTTCGGCTTCATTAAGTGGGCCGTGCCGTCGGATGTAGTCGCGGCGCATCGCCATCTCGCCCGCGTCGTGGAGCAGCGCGGCGAAGACGACGGCCGAGCGGTCGGCGCGCGACAGCCGGAAGTGGGCGGCCAGCGCGTCGGCCAGCGCCGCCAGCCGTTCGGCGTGCGGGTGCGCGTACGCCTCGAACTCGTCGGCCGCCCGCGCCAGGCGCTTGAACGCCTCGCCGGCCGCGCGCTCGGCCTCACCAAACTCGATTGCCATAGGCCCCAGAGTGTAAACGAGTCGAAAGTCTAAAGTCCAAAGTCTAAACGCGAATGACCCCGCGGGGTCAGCCGCCGCCGCGCAGCCCGCGCATGAGGGCGAGGGCTTCGGGGTGTTTGGGGTTGAGCGCGAGGGCGCGCTCGCAGGCGGCTTCGGCGCGGCGGCGGAGTCCGACGTCGTGGTAGAACTCGGCGAGCATGAGGTGGTAGGCGGGGTTGTTCTCTTCGAGCGAGACGGCGGCCTGTAGCTCGGCCTCTGCCTGGCGGCGCGTGTCCCTGCTCTTGGCGAGGGCGCGGGCGTAGTGGGCGCGGTAGCGCGCCTGCTTCGGCGCGAGCAGCGCCGCCTCGCCGAGCATGGCGCGCGCCCGCGCGTAGTCGCCCGTGCGCAGGGCCTTCATGCCCTCGGCGAACTTCTCCTCGGCGTCGGGAGCCGGCGCGCTTTTAGCCTCCGGCTCGCGGGGCGGCTCCTTCTTGACTCCGCCCGCATGCGCCGCAGGATTCTTGAGGTCGTAGGCGGCGCGGAGCGTGGGGTCTTTCAGCACGTCGTAGGCTTGCGCGATTCTCGCGAAGGCGAGGTCCGTCTGCTGGCGCAGAGGCTCGTCCGAGTCGCGGCGGAAGAGGTCCGGGTGGAGCCGCTTGGCGAGGCTGTAGTAGGCGCGCTTGAGCTCGTCGGGCTTGGCCGAGTGCGGGACGCCGAGCACCTCGTAGTGCGTCGCGGCGCGCGCTCGCTCGAACAGTTCTTCGAGGTCGGCGCGCGGGTCTCTCTCTTTCTCCTCGGGGGGCGCGGGGGGCGGCGGCTCCTGCGCGGCGGGCTCGGGCGGCGGGGGCGGTTCGGCCGCGGGCTTCTGCTCGGGCGGGGCGGCCGGTCGCGCCGCGGCCTGCCGTGCGGCCCCGGCCGTGGCGACGCGCGGCCAGCGACCGCGGCGGAGCAGGCCGGCGAGCGCGAGAGTGTAGACGGCGCGGCGCGTCTCGGCCTCGGGCAGGCCGCCGACGGCGACCAGCTCGCCCACCGTCATCGGCGCCGTGACGCGCGAGAGGATGAACGCCTCGGCCGGCAGGAGTTGAACGCCGGAAGCGCCGACGGCCTCGACGCCGCCGGCCGGCGTGAGCACGTCCGCGTCGTCCGAGATTCTGGAGGCGGCGAAGTCGGGCGGGAGCTGGCGCGCGCCCTCGGCGAGCAGCGGCCCGGCCTCGACCCTCGCGCGGAAACCGCCCGCGAGGCGCACGCGCGCGTCGAACTCCCAGTCACCCTCCGTCCAAAGCAGCACCGCCCGCAGCACCTCGGTTGACTGCCGCTCGCGCACCTTCCTCAGCTCGGCCTCGGGCATCAACCCCGCGCGCGTGACGGCCAGCGCCGCCTGCTCGTCCGACATCGCTTCGGTCAGGAGCGCGTCGAGCTGTTCGGCCGGGACCGCGCCCGTGCGACGCAGGACTTCGGCCAGCCGGTGCGCGCGCACGTTCGTCAGCGCGGCGGCCAGCGAGCCCTGCTCGAAATAGACGACGGCCCTGACGCGCCCGCTGCTCAAGCGCAGTGCGCCCGACGTGTGCGCCTCGATGATCTCCCGAATCAACTCGGCCAGGGGGTGTTCGCTCAGTAGGCCGTTCATGAAGGGGCGGGGCCGCGTTCCTACACGCGTGGCCCGACGGGAATCATAAGTAGGCGAAAGTTAAAAGGCAAAGGGCGCCGTTCGTTGACTCGGCGGGCACAGCAATTTATAGTTCACAACAAGGAAAACGCACACATCTTTGCGAGCATGTCGGACAGGGAAGCCCACCCCTCCGGGTGGTCTGCCGTTGCGTCGAGCGGTATGAGCGAGAGGGTCAAGACATCGCCGGGCGTCGTGTCGGGCGCGGCCGGCGCAGGGCCGGCCGGGCAATATGAACAGCCCCGCGGCGGCGACCGGGCGCTCAGCGGGGAGGTCGTCGGGCTCCTCTACGAGCAGGCGTTCGGCGAGCAGCCGCTGCACACCGAGCGCGAAGTCTGCGAAGCCTTCTCGAACATTCTGCTCCGCCACTGGGACCTCTGCTGCGTCACCACCTTCCTGCGCGACGAACGGGGCCAACTCCGGCCGAGTACCAACTTCACACACCCGCACCTGAAAGGCGAGGACGCCGACCGCATGTGCGAGCTGCTGGCCTCGGAGGTCGAGGCGAAGGGCGGCGACTTCGAGGTCTGGGCGGAGGACGCGGGGGGCGAGGGGGCCGCGGCCGAGATCGCGGCGATGTTCGGCGCGGCCGGCCTGAAGGGTGCCGCGGCCGTCCCCATCCGCGCGCGCGACCGCGTGGCCGGCGCGCTCATCGTCGCCTCCTCCGACCCCGACCGCGTGCGCGAGGCGGCGGCGGGCGCTCACTGCGTCGGCCCGGCCATCCTCATCGCCATCGGCAACGCGCGGCGCGGCGCCGCCATCAGCGAGCAGCGGCAGCGCATCGAGTCGCTGGTCGAGGAGCTTCGGCGCCGCAAGGGCGCGCTCGAAGAGGCCAACCGCGAGCTGCAACGCGTCGGCCGCTACCGCTCGCTCTTCCTCCAGCGCATGTCGCACGAGCTGCGTACGCCGCTCACCTCCATCCTCGGCTTCGCCGAAATCCTCCTCGACCAGGAAGCCCTGACCGGCTCGCAGCGCCGCTTCTGCGAAAAGATTCAGTCGTCGGGCTTCACGCTCCAGGCGAGCCTCAACCAGCTCGTTGACCTCTCGCGCCTCGAAGCCGGCCACGCCGAACTCTTCCTGCACGAGTTCTCGCTGCGCGAGACGCTGAGGGAATCCTGCGTCGCCGTGGCCCGCCTCGCGCAGAAGCAGGACGTGCGGCTCGACTGCGAGACGACATCCGACCTCAGCGCCATCGTCTCCGACGAGGGCAAGCTCCGCCAGGTGCTCTACAACTTCCTCGCCTTCGCCATCGGGCGCACGCCCGCGGGCGGCCACATCAACGTCCACGCCGCGCACGCCGAGGGCGGCCGCATCTCTGTCGACATCGCCGACCAGGGCGAGCCCCTGACCGACCCCGCCCACCTCTTCGAGCCCGTGGACATTGACGCGCCCAACGAGCGCGGCACCAACATGAACGAGCTGGGCCTCGTCATCGCGCACCGCCTGCTCGCCGTCCTCGGCGGCCGCGTCCACCTCCGCGACCTCAGCCCCACGGGGCTCTCCGTCACACTCGACCTGCCGGTCCGCCCCCGCGACGAAAAGCAGTGGCGGGTGACAAGAGAGAAGTGACGAGATATATTCGTCCCTCTTGCCACTCTACTACTTTGAACTTTCCGGGCGAGGCGTGCGACTGTGGCAGCGCCCGGGCGAGACCTACAGGCACGTGCTGCTGAAGGCGCTCGGCTTCGCGATGTTCGTCGGGGAGTTTCCGGCGCTTGAGGTTGAGACGCCGGTCGGCCTGCGCTACAAGCCCGACCTCGTGGCGAGGGGCGAGGGCGCGGGCGCGCGCTTCCTGTTCTGGGGCGAGTGCGGGCTGGTCTCGATGCGCAAGGTGGCGTGGCTCTTGAAGCACGGCGGGGTCGGGAGGCTGGCCCTCTTCAAGCTCGACTGCGGCGTGTCGGCTTACGTCCGCGAGCTGCGCGCGTCGGTCGAGCCGCGCTACAGGGAGGGCGGCCGCCTCCTGCTCGTCAACTTCACGGCCGACATTTCAGAGCGGGCCGCCGACCGCCGCGTCGAGCGCGTCCCCGCGGACTGGTACGAGCGGGTCGTCGTCTAAATTCGCGATGGAGAACGAAGGGCAAATCGTCGTGCGCGAGTGCGCGAGCGTCGAGGAGTTCGACGCGTGCGTGGCCTTGCAGCGCGAGGCGTTCGGCCTGCCGGACCTTGAGCTGTCGCCGCGCCGCCACCTCATCGTGGCGCGCAGCGCGGGCGGCTTCGTGCTCGGCGCCTTCGCGGGCGAGCGCCTCGTCGGCTTCGTCCTCAACCAGGTGGCCGTGCGCGGCGGCGCGGAGGTCGTCGGCTACTCGCACATGATGGCCGTGGCGAAGGACTACCAGAACCGCGGCGTCGGTGCGCGGCTGAAGTGGGAGCAGCGGGCGCGTGCCCTCTCGGAGGGGCGGCGCTTCATCAGGTGGACGTGGGACCCGATGCAGGCGCGCAACGCCCACTTCAACCTCAACCGCCTCGGCGTCACCGTCCGCGCCTACGCCGTCAACTACTACGGCACCGACTACTCGACCGTGACCGGCAACTTCGGCGAGGCCCTGGGCCTCGACAGCGACCGCCTCGTCGCCGGCTGGGAACTCGACTCGCCCCGCGTCGAAGCCCTCGCGCGCGGCGAGCGCCCCGCGCCCTTGGGGGACGAAGCCGCCTCCGTCCTTATACCTCCCGACTGGGGCGCGCTCGTGCGCGAGGACCGGGAGGCCGCGCGCCGCGAGCTGCAACGCGTCCGCGCGGAGTTTCAGAGCGCCCTCGGCGCCGGCCTCGTCTGCGCCGCCTTCGAGCGCGACGCGGCCCGGCCGCGATACCTCTTTTATAGCGCCGGGTAAAGACAGGCTCATACCAGTCACCCGACGCCCGTCACCCGTCACCCTTTCGAGCCATGTCCTTCGCCCGCTTCGACCGCTACGTTGACCGGCACGCGCGTTCCTTCACGGAGCGTTTGCAGGAGTTGTGTCGGCTGCCCTCGGTGGCGGCGCGCGGGACGGGGATGCGCGCGGTGGCCGAGAAGGTCGAGCAGATGTTGCAGCGCGTCGGCGCCGGCACGCGCACCTTCCGGGTGGGGAGCGGCTTCCCGCTCGTCTACGGCGAGTGCGGCCCCGGCCCGCGCTGCTTCGTCATCTACGGCCATTACGACGTGCAGCCCGTCGGCCTCCTGACGGAGTGGTCTTCGGGGCCGTTCGCGGCGGACGTGCGCGACGGGAAGCTCTACGCGCGCGGCGCGTCGAACAGCAAGGGGAACCTCGTGGCGCGCGTCGCCGCCGTCGAGGCTTACCAGAAGACCTTCGGGAAGCTGCCCGTCTGCCTGCGCTTCATCGTCGAGGGCGAGGACGGCGTCGCCAGCCCGTCGCTCTACCGCTTCACGGCCGAGAACGGGCGGCTGCTCGTCGCCGACGGCTGCATCTGGGACGACGGCTACCGCGACACGCGCGACCGCCTCGTCATCAACCTCGGCTTCAAGGGCATCGCCTTCCTTGAGCTTCGCGCCTACGGGGCGCGCACCGACCTCCACTCGAAGTGGGGCGGCATCGTCCCGAACCCCGCTTGGCGGCTCGTGCAGGCGCTCGCCACGGTGCTCTCGCCGAAGGGCATCATCACCGTGGACGGCTTCGGCTCGCACGTCGCGCCGCTCACGACCGAAGACCGGCAGATGTTGAAGCACATCGTGCTGGACGAGGCGGGCCTTCGGCGCGAGTTCCGCATCGGCTCGTGGCTGCACGGGATGACGGGCAGGGAGCTGGCGAAGGAGCTGATCTTCGGGCCGACCTGCACCATCTGCGGCATCCGCACCGGCCACACGGAGGCGGGGGCCAAGACCATCCTGCCCGGCGCCGCCACCGCGCGCCTCGACTTCCGCCTCGTGCCCGACCTGACGCCCGAGCTGGTCGTCAGGCTCCTGCGCCAGCACCTCGACACGCGCGGCTTCCAGGACATCGAGATTATCGAGCTCGGGAGCGCGCCTTACGCGAAGTCGTCGCCGCGCTCGATGGCGGCGCGCGCGACCATCGAGGCGGCCGAGGAGGTCTACGGCTCGCCGCCGGTCGTCTACCCGCTCGACCCGGCGAGCGGCCCCGTCGGGGCCGTCTGCGGCGTCCAGCACCCGCCGACCTCCGTCGTCTCCTTCGGCATCAGCTACTCGGGCTCGAACCCCCACGGCCCCGACGAGAACATCCGCCTCGACGACTTCATACAGGGCATCAAATACTTCGGCCGCGTCATCCAACGCCTCTCCGAGCTTGAGGAGGACGAGGAGCTGGCGCGCGGCCGGCAGGCCGCCATCCAGCTCGGCCATTAACTTCCCCCGAACTATTCCCGACCACCGCGTTGCGCCGCGCCGCCCTGTGAATTTATGATGACGGCGCCCGCTCTCAACATAAATTCTGGCCGCGAGTGACTCTTTGACCTTGCCTACCAGCGCGAAAAACATCGAGCAAGAGGTGTTGAAGCTCCGCCGGGAGATTCTGCGCCACGAGGAGCTTTACTACGTCCGCGACGCGCCCGAGATTTCCGACGCCGAGTACGACGCGCTCGTCGAACGCCTGCGCGCGCTCGAAGAGGAGCACCCCGGGCTTCGGACGCCCGACAGCCCGACCCTGCGCGTCGGCGGCCGGCCCGCCGAGGGCTTCGACGAGTACGTCCACCGGCGCCCGATGCTCTCGCTCGACAACAGCTACAACATCGAAGACCTGCGCGCCTTCGACGAGCGCTGCCGCAAGCTCGCCGGCGGCCGCCGCTTCCAGTACGTCGCCGAGCTGAAGATTGACGGCCTCTCGCTCTCGCTCCACTACGAAGGCGGCCTGCTCGCGCGCGGCGTCACGCGCGGGGACGGCCGGCGCGGCGAGGACGTGACCCAGAACGTCCGCACCATCCGCACCATCCCGCTCCGCCTGAAGGACGGCCGCGAAGGCGACATCGAAGTCCGCGGCGAGGCGTATCTCTCGCGCAAGGCTTTCGCGTCGCTCAACGCCGAGCGCGAAGAGCTGGACGAGCCCAGGTTCGCCAACCCGCGCAACGCAGCCGCCGGCACCATCCGACAGCTCGACCCCAAGATCGTCGCCCGCCGCCGCCTCGACCTCTTCGCCTACGACGTGCTGACCGGCGACCGCAAGCCCTTCCAGACGCACTGGGAGGCGCTCGACTGGCTGGCCTCCGCCGGCTTCAGCGTCAACCCGCACCGCGAACTCTGCGACACGATTGATGAAGTGATCGCCTTCTGCAACCGCCTTGAGGCCGAGCGCGACCGGCTCGAATACGAGATTGACGGCGTCGTCGTCAAGGTCAACTCCGCCGCCCTCCAGGACGAGTTCGGCGCGACGACCAAGGCGCCGCGCTGGGCCATCGCTTATAAATACCCCGCGCGGCAGGCGACGACGCAGGTCGAGTCCATCGTCGTCCAGGTCGGCCGAACGGGCGCGCTCACCCCCGTCGCCAACCTCACGCCCGTCCAGCTCGCCGGCACCGTCGTCGCCCGCGCCACGCTCCACAACGAGGACGAGATAAAGCGGCTCGGCGTCCGCGTCGGCGACTGGGTGAACATCGAGAAGAGCGGCGAGATCATCCCGAAGGTTCTGAGCGTGGTGAAGTCGCGTCGCCCGCGCAAGACGGAGCCTTACGAGTTCCCGACAAACTGCCCCGTCTGCAACGGCGTCGTCTCGCGCCCCGAGGGCGAGGTCGTCTCGCGGTGCGTGGCCGCAGACTGCCCCGCGCAGTTGAAGGCCCGCCTGCTCCACTACGCCTCGCGCCGCGCGATGAGGATTGAGGGGTTGGGAGACGCGCTGGCCGAGCAGTTCGTGCAGAAGAAGATGGTGCGCGACGTGGCCGACCTTTACCAGCTGAAGCTCGAAGACGTGTCGGCGCTCGAAAGGATGGCCGAGAAGTCCGCCTCCAACCTCCTCACGCAGATCGAGGCGAGCAAGACGCGCGACCTGCCCCACCTCGTCTACGGCCTCGGCATCCGCCACGTCGGCGAGCGCACGGCCGGCCTGCTCGCGCGCGCCTTCGGCTCGCTCAAGCGTCTGGCCGATGCCAGCGTTGAGCAGATGGACGACATCCACGAGATCGGCCTCACCGTCGCGCAGTCGGTCCGCGACTGGTTCGACGACGAGGGCAACCGGAACCTCTGCGACCGCCTTCGGGAAAAGGGCGTGCTGACCGAGATGTCTTCGGGCGCGGGCGGCGCGGCCTCGGACGGCGAGTTCGCGGGCAAGCAGTTCGTCCTGACGGGGAAGTTGGAAACGCTGACGCGCGACGAGGCCCGCGCCCTCATCGAGTCGCGCGGCGGCCGCGTCACCTCGACCGTCAGCAAGAAGACCGACTACGTCATCGCGGGCGAGGAGGCCGGCTCCAAGCTCGACAAGGCGCGCTCGCTCGGCCTCAACGTCATAGACGAGGCGGCGCTCAAGGAAATGCTGAGCTGATTAAGGAGACAGATGAAGAACACAGAGCAGGCGGCCGCGCCGCGTTTGTCCTACACCCTCTTCTGCGACGACGTGCGGCTGGAGGTCGGCAACAAGCTCTCGCTGATGGGCGTCTTCCGCGAGATAGTCGTGCAGCACTTCCCCGTGACCATCATGAAGTTCGCCGTCGTCAGCCAGTGGCGCGGCGAGGGCCGCCACCTCTCCGAAGTCCGCATCACGACCGAGGACCGCCAGCAGATGCTCGTCCTTTCCGACCCCGCCCCCTTCGAGATCATGGCCGGCGGCGTCGCCAACAACGTCAGCTTCTTCTTCAACGTCGTCTTCCCCGCGCCCGGCCTCTACCGCGTCCAAACCCTCATCGACTCCACCCTCGCCGACGAGCAGGAACTCGCCCTCTTCCAGGTGGACCCGACCGGCGCCCCCGCCGCCGACAACTCCTCGGACGCAGTCAACTAAGCAGGACCATTATTGCTACTGTATAATCTTGTCATGAACAAGAAAGCTAAGAAGCGAGCGAAGGAAGCCATCCAGAAGGAAATTGCGGAGCGGTCTACCGGCGGCAAGGGGCAGGGCGCATCCTCCCCCCCCAAGAAGCTGCCGGAGAGTCGGGGATTCACGCCGAGGCCGGATAAGAAACGGGGTTAGAAGTTAATTTTGAACCCATATCGGACATGGAAAAATCTCCCGGTTTAGCGCGTAAGCTGCTAGTTACGGCCACCAGGAGATTCCTTCTAACTTATTGACTGTTGATGCGGATGAGTGGACTCGAACCACCACGACCTTGCGGCCACTAGCTCCTGAGGCTAGCGCGTCTACCAATTCCGCCACATCCGCGTGCGGGAGGTGAGGAGGATATTAAGGGCGCGTTCGCGGGGGTGTCAAGCGGCCCGACCTGAGATGAGAAAGAGGCCCGGGCGGCGAACCGCCCGGGCCTCTTTCTGTAACCCCCCTTGCTCGAAAGCCTGAAGCCCGAGGTGGGCTTAGTTGCCGTTGAGGCCGTCGTTGTAGCCGTTCTCGAACCCGCGACGGAAGTACTGCTGGTACTGGTAGCGGTCGCCGTAGCGCGAGTTGTAGTCCTTGTCCGCGCTGCGGTACGCGTTGAACTCGTTCAGGTTGCGGTAGCCGCCGCGGCTGCGGTCCCTGCGGCCTTCCTTGACGCCTTCGTTGTAGCCGGCGTTCAGGGCCGTCTGCTGCGACTGCGAGTAGTTGCCGTAGCCGTAGTTGCCATAACCGCGGTTGCTGTAGCCGCCGTTACCGTAACCGCCGTTGCCGTAGTAGCCGCCGTTGCGCTGCTGCTGCTGGCGGATATAAACGTCGCGCTGGTCGTAGTCGCCGTCGCCGTCCATATCACCCGCGACGCGGCCGGGATGGCCGTAGGCGTTGCCGTTGCTGCGCTGCTGCTGGCGGATGTACCTGTCGCGCGCGTCGAAGTCGCCGTCGCCGTCCACGTCGCGGCGAGCCTCGCGCCTATCGCGCCTCTCCTCACGCCTCTCCTGGCGCCGCTCGCGCCTGTCTTCCCAACGGTCGCGGCGATTCTGCGCATTGACCGTGGCCGCCGCCGGGAGCAGCAGGAAGAACCCGAGCGCGAGCATGAGCGCCGTCGTGAAACCCTTCCGTGTCGTCATCATTACCCTCCTGGATTGCAAGAACCCGTTCGCTAAAGACTCATCTCAAACTGAACTCGCAGAACAGACTTACAACCCTCATGCCAGAGAGGGCGGGTGAGTTTCAGCAAGGAAAACCGCCTACGAATCAACAGCTTAGAGAACCCTTCACACCATTTGGAGCCCGGCCCCACTTTTTCGTGTGGCGGAAGTCGGACACGCATACGCATTGAGGCCAAACGCTATCGTACCGGTCGGTTGCGGCCTTGGGAGCGCGCTTGTTATATTCGTGAGCGTTCGCAACGAAAAGGCAACAATGAAGGCTGAGACGGGGGGAGTGCAGAGCGCCTTGCGCGAGCGCCTTGAGCGCGTCGGCGAGCGCGTCCGCGAGGCGGCGCGGCGGGCGGGCCGCGACCCCGCCGAGGTCACGCTCGTCGGCGTGAGCAAGACGCACCCGGCCGCGAGCGTCAGGGAGGCGTTCGAGGCGGGGCTCAGGGACTTCGGCGAGAACCGCGTGCAGGAGGCCGACGGCAAGATAGAGGAGTTGAAGTCTTCGGCGCGGGGCGCGCGCTGGCACCTGATAGGCCACCTACAGTCGAACAAGGCCCGCCGCGCCGCGCGCCTCTTCGACCTCATACACACGATTGACTCGGCCCCGCTCGCCCGAAAGCTCGAACACGCCTGCGCCGAAGACGGGCGCGAGCGGCTCGACGTTCTGATACAGGTTGACCTGGCCGGCGAAGAGACCAAGGGCGGTGCGCCCGCCGACGAGCTGCCCGCGCTGGCCCGGGTCTTCGAAGAGTTCGCGCGGGTGCGCTGCGTCGGTTTGATGACGCTGCCGCCTTACTTCGAGGAGGTCGAGCGCGTGCGGCCTTACTTCCGCCGCCTGCGCGAGCTGCGCGACGGCTTGAAGGCGGGCGGCCTCTTCGGCGACTCGCGGGGCGAACTCTCGATGGGCATGAGTCACGACTTCGAGGCCGCCGTCGAAGAAGGGGCCACGCTCGTCCGCATCGGCACGGCCATCTTCGGCGAGCGGGGCTAAAAGACGATGAACGCATTAGGCTTCTTACAGAGTTTGGAGATCGGCGGGGGCGGGCCGGCGCCGGTCGTGATGCAGGTGCTCGCCGCGCTCTTCATGATGACGTGGTACGCGGTCGTCGGGGCCATCGTCGCGGTCATCGTGCTGATGGTCGTGCGCCTCGTCCTGAACTACGCGGACATGAACCCCTTCAGCCGGCCCGTCATCCTCGCGCGCCGGCTGACTGACCCCTTCGTCAACCCCGTCCGGCGCGCGCTCGCCAACTTCGGCATCCAGCCGAACGGGGCGCCGCTGGTCGTCATCCTGCTCGCGGTCCTGCTCGGCTACTTCGTCTTCGTGCTCGCCTCCAGCGTCCTGAACACGGCGGCCGGCGTCTACGTCAGCCTGACGAGCGGCAGGTCGAACGGCGTCGTCGCCTTCTTCGGCTACCTGCTCTACGGGCTGCTCTCGCTCTACGGGCTGCTCCTCATGATCCGCATCATCTTCTCGTGGGGTCGCGTCAGCTACGTCAACCGCGTGATGCGCTTCCTCGTCCGCGTCACAGACCCCGTGCTCCTGCCGCTGCGGCAGATGATCCCGCCCATCGGCATGTTCGACATCTCGGCCATCGTCGCCTTCCTCATCATCTGGCTCTTCCAGGGCGCCATCGTCGTGACGCTGCTGCGGGGCTGGCCCATCACCTACTTCATGTGAGGGCCGCCGTGCCCGACTACACTCTGTCCGAGGGCGCGATAACTTTCCCCGTGCGCGTGGCCCCGCGGGCGTCGAAGACGTGCGCGGCGGGCGAGCACGACGGGGCGCTGAAGGTGCGCGTCGCCGCCCCGCCCGTCGAGGGCGCGGCCAACGAAGAGCTCGTGCGCTTCCTGGCGCGCTCCTTCGGCGTGACCTTGAAGGACGTGGAAATCACGGCCGGCCGCTCGTCGAAGACGAAGGCGGTGCGCGTCCGCGGCGGGACGGCCGAGCGCCTGAAGCTGCTCGCCGGTTGATGGAAGATGAAGGGAAGCCCGGCCCTCTTTCTCGCGGTTGCGGCGCGGAAAAAACGCGTGATATAGTCGCGCCCGACTTCCGCACAAGCTAAAAAAACTTACGTAAGGAACCCACCGCAAAATGTCCGGACACTCTAAATGGCACACTATTAAACACAAGAAGGGCGCCCTCGACGCCAAGCGCGGCAAGGTCTTCACCAAGCTGATTAAGGAGATCACGGTCGCGGCCCGCACCGGCGGCGGCGACCCCGACGCCAACGCCCGCCTGCGCAAGGCCGTCTCCGACGCCAAGGGCGCCAACATGCCCAACGACACCATCGCCCGCGCCATCCGCCGCGGCACCGGCGAGGAGGAGGGCGTCTCCTACGAGGAGATCACCTACGAGGGCTACGGCCCGGGCGGCGTCGCCGTCATGGTTGACGCCATGACCGACAACCGCAACCGCACCGTGGCCGAGATTCGCCACATCTTCTCGAAGAACGGCGGCAACCTCGGCACGGCCGGCGCCGTCAACTGGATGTTCGAGAAGAAGGGCTACATCGTCGTGCCGAAGTCGGCCAAGCCCGAGGACGAGCTCTTCGAGATCGTCACCGACGCCGGGGCCGAAGACCTGCGCGACGACGAGGACAACTTCGAGGTCATCACCTCGCCCGAGGAGTTCGACGCCGTCCTGACGGCCGTCAAGGGCGCCGGCATCGAGCCCGAGGTCGCCGAGGTCGAGATGATCCCGAAGGAGTACAAGAAGCTCGAAGGCACCGAGGCCAAGCAGATGGTCAAGCTCATGGAGACGCTCGAAGACCACGACGACGTGCAGAAGGTCTCCGCCAACTTCGACATCGCCGAGGCCGACATGGCCTCCGCCTGATGAGAGTCTTAGGCATTGACCCCGGCAGCGAGACGACCGGCTGGGGCGTGGTCGAGGGCGACGCGCGCCGCTACCGGCTCGTGGGGTTCGGGACGGTGAAGGCGACCGCGCGTTGGCGCTTCCCGGCGCGGCTCTTGAAGATAAGCCAGGGCGTCGAGGAGTTGGTCGAACGCTTCCGCCCCGATGTCTGCGCCGTCGAGGAGTCGTTCTTCGCCGTCAACCCGAAGACGGCCCTCCAGCTCGGCCACGTGCGCGGCGTCGTGCTGCTGGCGGCCGAGCGCGCCGGGGTCGAGATAGCCGAGTACGCGCCGCGGCTCATCAAGCAGACCGTCGTCGGCTACGGCGCGGCCGAGAAGCATCAGGTGCAGGAGATGGTCCGCGTCCTGCTCGCCCTGCGCGAGCCGCCCGCGCCCTTCGACGCCTCGGACGCGCTGGCCGTCGCCATCACCCACATGCATCACGCCGCCCGGCCGAAGGCGGTGACGGAAACCCCACCCGCACGCAAGAAGCTCGAAGCACTGCTGGCCGCGAACCCGCGCCGCCGCGCCCCTCGCTAGGGGCAACCCACCCGCGACAGTCTGACGTTCCGGCTCCTTAACTCCGCTGTAGCCTCAGCCAAAGGAGTGTGAAGCCATGCCCGCGCGCGCCCTCGGAACCCTCTTCGGAATTTCAAACACGCTGCTCGTCATCCTCCTTCTCTTCGCCGAGCCCGCTTCGGCGCAGAAGAGGAGGAGGCCGCCCGCGGGCGGGAGGATGGCCGTGGTCGTTGACGAGCGGCTGGCGGCGCTGCGCGAGGCGCCCGACCTCTCGGCGGCGCTCGTGCGGAGGCTCGGCCGCGGGCGGCTGGTGGCGGTCTCGGGGGCGCGCGTCTCGGCGGCCGACGGCCTCCGCTTCTACCGCGTCGAGCTGACGCGGCGCACCGGCGGCTGGCTCCAGGCCGAGGCCGTCGTGCAGCCCTCGCGCGCGGGCGACGACGAGAGGCTGCTGAGCCTCGTCCGCGCCTCGCGCGACTTCGACCTGCTGGCGCGGGCGCGCATCTTCCTCGAAACCTTCCCGCGCTCGCCGCTCCGGCCCGCCGTGCTCCTCCTCTTCGGCGACGCGGCCGAGGAGGCGGCCGCGCGCCTCACGCGCGAAGCCGCGCGCCGCCTCGACGCCCGCGAGATGGAGGCCGGCGGCGCACCGCCCCGAAGCTATTTCCTCAACTTCAACGGCCTCGACCGCTTCAACCGCCTCGGCGTCAGGTTCGTCTTCGACGGCCCCGCGAGACGGTTCCGCTACGACGGCGCGGCGTGGCGCGAAATCCTCCGCCGCCACCCGCGCGCGCCCGAGGCGGCCGCCGCGCGCGCCCGCCTCGAAGCTCTGAACTCCGGCGCGCGCTGAGGCCGCCGAGGGCGCGAAAACTGTTATTGCAAAATCAGGCGTGGGCAGTTAGATTGTCGGCGTTCACACTAAAGCGAGACGAGCGGGAGCGCCCCGACGGCGAATGGCGCGCGCCCGCCCGAAAGGAAACCCGGAGGAGAGAAGCCGTGCCCATAGGAACATGCCCGGATTGCGAGGCCGAAGTCCACGTTGATACGGACGCGGATAAGGGGGACAGCGTCACGTGCGAGGAGTGCGGGACCAGCCTGGAGGTCGTCGGGCTCGACCCGGTCGAGTTGGACATCGTCGAGGAAGACGCGGACGATGACGACGAGGAGGACGAGGACGAAGACTACTAAAGCCCGTGAATCATGAATCGTAAATCGTGAATCGTGAAAGGCAATCCTTCTATGTACGGTTCACGGTTTACGGTTCACGGCTTTTCGCCTTTGTAGGTGGTGCGGTTCTGGCGGACGACGAGGCCGCGCGGCGCTTCCACGCGGATGGTGTGGGAGCGGCCGTCGCGCCTTTTTTCTTCGGGCGGGTAGAAGGCCAGGACGTAGGTCGAGGTGACTTCCTCGGCGAGCGCCTTGAAGAGCGGCTCGTAGTCGGGGCCGCCCGCGTAGACGTTCGTGCCGCCGGTCTTCTCGACCAGGCCGCTCACGTCGAGCGGCGTCGGCAGCGGCAGGCGCTTGGAGGCCGAGGCCAGCACGCGCGAGTAGGACGGAAGCGTCACCGTGTAGACGCTGACCTCGGCCTCGTTGGCGCGCTCGATGACGGTCGAGGGCGCGACCGTGTCGCCGACGGGGAAGCCGTCGGTGACGACGACGACGGCGCGCTTCATCAGCCGGCGCTCGCGCGTGCGCGGGGCGTTGCGGACGATGAGGCGGACGGCGTCGTCTACGGCGTCGTAGGTGTGCGTGGAGAGCCCGCTCTCCTCGCGCCCGAGCTTGTCGAGGCCGCGGTCGAGCTTGCGCGGGTCGCTGGTGAAGCCCTGGAGGACGCGCGCGCTCATGCCGAAGCTCATGAGGGCGAAGGATGCGGGGCGGTTCGAGAG
>DATHBF010000270.1:0-10507 GCA_035296285.1 Pyrinomonadaceae bacterium
CGTGCACGCGCGCGCGCACGGGGACGGGCTCAGGGCGCACAGCGCGGGCCGCGACTCGCGGCAGGGGCGCGCCGCGACCCATTCACTCTCGCGGCGCGGCGCGGAGCTGGCGCGCTCGCCCGCGTCTTCCGCCATCTCCGACGGCCGCGCGCGCCCCTTCCGGCCGGGGACGCCCGCGCTCGACAAATTCCCCTTTGAAGTCTGGGGCCGGCTGGCCGCGCGCCACTGGCGCAAGCCGCCGCCCGCGCTGCTCGGCTACGGCGAGCCGGCCGGCCACATGCCCTTGCGCGAGGCCATCGCGACTTACCTCGGGACGGCGCGCGCCGTGCGCTGCGAGCCTTCGCAGGTCATCGTCACGGCCGGCGCGCAGCAGGCTTTGGACCTCGCGGCGCGCGTGCTCTTAGACCCCGGCGACCCGGTCTGGATAGAAGACCCGGGCTACCTCGGCGCGCGCGTCGCGCTGCGCGGGGCGGGGGCGCGGCTCGTGCCGGTGCCGGTGGACGAAGAAGGTTTGGAGGTGAGCGCCGCGGAGGCGGTCGCGCCGCGCGCGCGGATGTGTTACGTCTCGCCGTCGCACCAGTACCCGCTCGGCGTGACGATGAGTCTGGCGCGGCGCCTGCAGCTCATCGAATGGGCGGCGCGCGAGGGCGCGTGGGTTCTGGAAGACGACTACGACAGCGAGTACCGCTACGCCGGCCGGCCGCTGGCGGCGATGCAGGGGCTCGACCGCGGCGGGCGCGTCATCTACCTCGGCACGTTCAGCAAGGTCCTCTTCCCGGCGCTGCGGCTGGGCTACATGGTCGTGCCGCCCGACCTCGCTTCGGCCTTCTCGAACGCCCGCGGCGTGCTCAGCCGCTTCTCGCCGACCGTTGACCAGGCCGTGCTCGCCGACTTCATCAACGAGGGCCACTTCGCGCGCCACATACGCCGGACGCGCGCGCTCTACGCCACGCGGCAGGCGGCCCTGGTCGAGGCCGTGAGGAAGGAGTTGCGGGGCTTGCTCGAAGTCGAGCCGGACGAGGCGGGCATCCATCTCGTCGGCTGGCTGGCGGAAGGGGCGGACGACCGCGCGGCCTCGCTCGCCGCCGAGCGCGCCGGCATAGACGCCCAGCCGCTCTCCTCCTACACGCTCGAACACAGGAGGCGCGGCGGGCTCGTCCTCGGCTACGCGGGCTACGACGAGCGCCGCATCCGCGAGGGCGTGCGGCGCCTCGCGGCGGCGTTGAAGTCTGCGGGGCGGCCCGGCTTCAATAAGCTTTGACCCGCCCGACGACGGACCCCGCCGAGGCCGCGGCATCATTTACGAAGAGTTGTGTCTGGGCGAGGTGCGCGCGGAGTCGAGGCGCGAGTACCTGAGAATCATGGACGGCCTCGCCGCGCGGGGGGCGGAAGCCGTCATCCTCGGCCGCACGGAGATAACGCTGCTGGTGGGACCGGAGGACACGCCGCACCGCCTGTTCGACACGACGCGCATCCACGCGGAGGAGGCCGTGGCGCTGGCGCTCGGGACGGACGGCGCGCGATAATCAGGCCACACTCGGAGCAAAGGCTTCTCGGAAATGATCTACCTTCTTCTGATCGCCGTCATACTCGCCGTGCTCGTCCCGAGCGTGCTGCTCGTCGTCTATTACTACTGGGGGCCGAAGGGCGGGCCGCCGCGCTCTTAACTTACCGCGCGCCGGGGCCGCCGCCGCGCACGCGCAGGCCCATCAGGCGGGCCGGGAACTCGCCGAAGTCCTCGACCTCCCACGTGTTGCCGTCGCGCATGCGGACGCGCGCCGCCGGGATGATGGTGCCCTGCCCGCGGCCACGGTTGTCGAGGAAGATTTCCGCGTAGCCGAAGCGGTAGTCGGCCGAGCGCGCGCCGTAGCGCAGCTCGAACATCCGCACGTTGCGCTCGTAGAGCACGGTCAGCTTCGTGCCGCCGTCCGGCCCCGGCGACTGGATGATGGCGTTGGCCGTCACGCCGACGTTGTTGCCGAGCGAGATGCGGCCCGCGTCCATCCGCGAGAGAGAGCGCAGGAGGTCGTCCTGCCCGCGCCCGAGGGCGTCGTTCAGCTCCTGCACCTCGCCGGGCGACGTGTACCTGTTGATGATGAGGTTGAAAGAGAGCGAGCGCCCGCCGTAGCGGCCGCCGACGCCGATCATCGTCCCCTGCACGTAGGAGCGCCCGCCCCTCTCGCCCTGCGCCGCCGCGACCGGCGGCAACACGGCCGAGGCGCACAGCAGCAGCAGCGCGCAGACCAGACTCCACCCTGTTCGTCGCTTCATATCTCCTCCCGAGACTGTCCATTAAATGGGGAACCGAAATAGTACTAAGCCGCCTCCGACCCGGTCTGTACGCTCTCGCACGGCGACGCGGGCGTTGTGCCCCGGTTCGTTCTTATCGCAATATAGGCCGCGGGTTTACGCGGAAGGACGCGGATTTATAACGATTTGATTCTCTTACGCGGGGAGGAGCCGTGAGATTAAACGCACCGCAGCGCGCGCCGTTCAGGACGGGCGCCCTACTCTTCGCCGCCTCGCTCGCCGTCGTGCTCTCGGCCGGCTCGGTTCGCGCGCAGACCGGCTGGACGCTCGCCTGGGCCGACGAGTTCAACGGGCCGGCGGGCGCGGCCGTGGACTCCGCGAAGTGGGGCTTCGATGTGGGCGGGGGCGGCTGGGGCAACAGGGAGTTGGAGTATTACACCGACAGCACGCGTAACGCCTCGACCGACGGCGCCGGCAACCTCCGCATCGTCGCCATCAAGGAGACGCTGGCGCGCAAGGCCGCGCGCTGCTGGTACGGCCAGTGTCAGTACACGTCGGCCCGCCTCCTGACCAAAGGCAGGTTCCAGCAGACCTACGGCCGCTTCGAGGCGCGACTGAAGATTCCTTACGGGCAGGGCATCTGGCCGGCCTTCTGGATGCTCGGCGCCAACATCGACCCGGCCGGCTGGCCCGCCTGCGGCGAGATAGACATCATGGAGAACATCGGCCGCGAGCCGGCGGTCGTCCACGGCACCCTCCACGGCCCCGGCTACTCGGGCGCCGCGGGCGTCGGCGCGCCCTACTCTTTGACGACGGGCCAACGCTTCGCCGACGACTTCCACACCTTCGCCGTCGAGTGGGAGCCGGGCGCGATTCGCTGGTACGTGGACAACCAGCTCTACCAGACGCGCACGAGCGCCGACCTGCCCGCCGGCTCGGCCTGGGTCTTCGACCACCCCTTCTTCATGATCCTGAACGTCGCCGTCGGCGGCAACTGGCCCGGCAGCCCCGACGCGACGACGACCTTCCCGCAGACGATGCTCGTTGACTACGTCCGCGTCTACCGCCGCTGAAGTTACCGCCTGGGCCGCCACGTCCGCGTGTATGAGTTCGGTTGAGACATGAGCCTTTCCTCCTTTCGACCACCCGTCATCAAGTAACGCGCGGCGCGGGCCGGGAAGGTATCATTCGGCTTTGGCGCCCAGCGGCTCGTGCTCGGGGTCGAGCGCGGCCAACTCGGCGACGACCAGCCGCTCGCACGCCTCGACGCTGCAAGCCTCGTCGGTCGGGCGGTCGCCCGCCGCCCCGCTCCCCTCGCGCGGCAGCCAGAAGGAGACGAGCAGCGAGAGGGCCGCGAGCGCCGTCCCCGTCCAGAAGACGCTGCGGATGGAAGACGCCAGCGCGCCTTGCAGCGCGTCCAGCGTCTCGGGCCGCATCCCCGTGCGGGCCTCGGGCTGGATGAGCGCGTTCGGGTGCGCCGCAAGCTCCGTCGCCAGTTGCGGCGTCAGGCCCGCGCGCCCCTCGCGCCCCAGCTCGCCCAGTTGTGAGGCCAGCCCCGCCGACAGCACCGCGCCCATCACCGCCACGCCGACCGCGCCGCCGATGGAGCGGGCGAACTGGTTGAAAGAGGTGGCCGTGCCCAACTGCGTCCGCGGCACCGCCTGCTGCACCGCAATCAACAGCGTCAGCATCGTCAAGCCCAGCCCCGCCCCGATGAGGACCAGGTCCAGGTAGAGCCAGAAGCGCGCCGACTCGCGCCCGAAGCTCGAAAGCATCGCGAAGCCGAGCGTGAGCAGGAAGCCGCCCGCCAGCGTCGTCTTCCTGTACCCGACGCGCAGCAGCAGCCGCCCGCCGACGACCGCCATCCCGACCCAGCTCAGCATCAGCGGCGTCAGGAGCGACCCGGCCTCGGTCGCGTTCAAGCCCAAGGCCCCCTGCGCGAACAGGGGCACGAACGTGATGACGCAGAACATCGCCACGCCCGCCAGGAAGCCCGCGGCGATGGCCACCGCCACGACCCTGTTGCGGAATAGGTGGAACGGCACGACCGGGTCTTCGGCCCTCGTCTCGACCCACGCGAAGACGGCGCCGAGGGCGACTGCGCCCGCGAACAGCGCGAGGTTGCGCGGGCTCACGAGGGCCGCGACGCTGCCGCCGCCCTCGACGAGCGCGAGCATCAGAAGCGTGATGGCCGTCATCAGGGTCGCGGCGCCCGCGTAGTCAATCGCCGCGCGCTCCTGCCGGCGCGGCTCCTTCAGCGCCAGCCCCATGACGACCGCCGCCGCCAACCCGAAGGGGATGTTGATGTAGAAGACCCATCGCCACGACAGGTTGTCGGTGATGAAGCCGCCCGCGACGGGGCCGATGACGCTCGCCAGGCCCCACACGCCGCTGAAGTAAGCCTGCATCCGCGCGCGCTCTTCGACGGTGTAGGTGTCGCCGATGATGGTCATCCCGAGCGGGATGAGCGCGCCGGCCCCCAGGCCTTGCAGGGCGCGGAAGGCGATGAGCTGCGTCATCGAGGCCGAGACGCCGGAGAGTATGGAGCCGAGGAGGAAGACGGCGATGCCCGACTGGTAAAGGACGCGGCGGCCGTAGAGGTCGGAGAGCTTGCCCCAGACGGGCACGGTGACGGTGGAGGTGATGAGGTAGGCCGAGAAGACCCAACTGTAGTGGCTCAAGCCCCCGAGCGACGCGGTGACGGTCGGCATGGCCGTGCTCACGACCGTCGCCTCAAGGGCCGCCAGGAACATGCCCAGCATGACCCCGGCCGTCACGGCCATGCGCCTGCCCTTCGACATCTCAAGCGGCGGCGGCTGGCGTCCCGCGCCCCCCGGCCCGCCCGCATGCTCTTCCATCTACACCGCCCCCTCCGTCCCGTCCGGTGAAATGCCAAGGGTAACGCGGGCCGCGCCGGCTGTCATCGTGAAGCCTTCACGAAACGACTCCGAAACGTTGGCGGACGTGAAGGCGGATTCGCGCGTCAGTCGTCCGAGGGGGGCCTCGTCCTCATCCTCTTGACGCGGGAGCGGCGGGCCTTCTCTTCGAGGGTGCGCTCTTTGGCGGCGCGGGTCCGCTTCGTCGGGACGCGCTTGGCGGGGCGGTGGTTGAGGCGTTCGACGCGCTCGCGGAGCTTCCGCAGGCAGGTGGACTTGTTGCGGTGCTGGCTGCGCTCCTCGCGGCAGGTGACGACGACGCCCGAGGGCGTGTGCGTCAGGCGCACGGCCGTCTCGACCTTGTTGACGTGCTGCCCGCCGGGGCCGCCCGCGCGGAAGGTCTCGACCACGCACTCGCGCAACAGCTCCTCGTCCGACTCGGGCAGGGTTATCAAGGCTTCGACCCTGCGAGCGCCGCCTCGGCGACGACCCCGTAAAGCTCCGGGCGGCGGTCGGCGAGGCGGTCCAGCTCGTAGGAGCCCGCGACGTTGACTATCTTGTTGCGGTCGGCCTCGGCCGGCTCGATCTCGGCCGTGATGACCTCCTCGCCGTCGCCGCCTGCCTCGGCCAGCGTGTCGCCGTTGCAGTCAACGATCTTGCTGCGTCCGATGAAGCGCCACCCGCGCTCCTCGCCGACGCGGTTGGCGGCCGCGAAGAAGGCGTGGTTCTCCTGCGCGCGGGCGTTGACGACGAACTCCGGGGTGCGCCACGCGCCGGGCGGCCAGTTGGTCGGGAGCACCAGCAGTTGCGCGCCCAGAAGCTTCAAGACCCTCGACGCTTCGGGGAAGCTCGCGTCGTAGCATATCTGCAAGCCGACGCGCGCGGCGGGCGTGTCGTGAACGCCGAAGGGGCGGTCGCCGGGCGTGAGGAAGCGGTCAACGCCGAGGAAGGGCAGGTGCGCCTTCCTGTATGTGCCGGTGACGCCGCCGGGGCCGACGAGCATGGCGGCGTTGTAGAGGCGGCCCGCGCCGCCGCGCTCGATGAAGCCGACGACGGCGTGCGCGCCCGTCTCGCGGCAGGCTTCCGCGAGCGCCTCGCCCGAAGGGCCGTCGCGTTCTTCCGCGAACGGGGCCGCCTCCTCAAGCGACTCGAAGCAGTAGCCCGTCAGCGCGCACTCGGGGAAGACGACGAACCCGGCGCCGCGCCCCGCCGCCTCGCGCAGCCCCCCGACGACGCGCGCCAGGTTCTTCGGCACGTTGCCCAGCTCGCAGTCCATCTGGACGCAGGCGATTGTTGTCTTCGACATTTTATCCGCCCTCACTCCACCTTGCCGGACACCTGCCTGCCGTTGCCCTTGAGTTCCTTCAGAAGCTCCTGGACGGCCGTCTCCAACTGGCGGTCGCGGCCCGCGAGGTTGTCCTCGGGCGTGTTCTCGACGAGGATGTCGGGCTTGACGCCGTAGTTCTCCAGGTTGGTCTGCGTGCGGTCGAAGAGGTAGACGCCGGTGGCGGGCGTCCGCACGGTCGAGCCGTCAATCAGGCTGTAGCTGCCGGTGCCGATGACGGCGCCCGCCGTCGGCGTCCCGATGACCTTGCCCAGGCCCAAAGCGCGGAAGCCGGCCGGGAACATCTCGGCGTTCGAGCCGGAGCGCCAGTTCTGCAAGACCACCTTCGGGCCGAAGAAGCCGTTGAGCGGGCGCGTCGTCGGCTCGGTCCCGCGCGGCTGCCAGACCTGATACTGCCGCTGGACGAGGATGGCGAGAAGCTCCTGCTCGATGTTGCCGCCGCCGTTCCAACGCTGGTCGATGACCATCGCCTCCTTGTTGCGGAACTCGCGCAGCTCCTTCTCGAAGCGGCGCAAGGAAGGCGCGTTCATCGCCTGGATGTGGAGGTATCCGATTCTCCCGCCCGACAGCTTGTCCACCATCTCGCGCCGCCCCTTCACCCAACGCTCGTAGCGGAGCTGGCCGTAGTTCGCCATCGTCGTCGGCTCGATGCGCGTGCGCCACGCGCCCTCCTCCGAAGGCTTGTTGTTGAAGGTGACGGAGACCTTCTTGTTCAGCCGGTGGTTCAGGAGCGGCCAGTAGTCCTCGCCCGAGCGCACGGGCTTCCCGTCGATGGCGATGAGGTAGTCGCCGGCCGCGACACGCACCCAGTCCTTGTCGGCCGGGCCGTCCTCGTAGACGTGCGAGACGCGGTAGCGGCCGGAAGAATCGGGGGAGAGTTCCAGCCCCAGGTGGCCGGTCGAGACCGAGCCGGGCTCGCGGCCCGAGGGCGGCGGCGCGGCGCCCGTGTGCGAGGCGTTCAGCTCGCCTATCATCTCGTTGACGATGTTGAGAAGCTCCTGCCGGTCGCCCACGTACTCGACGAGCGGGCGGTACTTGGCGCGCATCGCGTCCCAGTCCGTGCCGTGCATCTTCGGGTCGTAGAAGCGGTACTTCATCGTCCGCCAGGCGTCGTCGAACATCTGCGCCCACTCGGCCGGGCGGTCAACGCGGACCTTGGCGACGAAGTTGACGCGGCGGCGCGGGGCGGCCGCCATCGAGGACGAAGCGGGGGCGGCGGCCGAAGCGGCGGGGCCGGCGGCGGCCGAAGAAGGCATCGGGACCGAGTAGACGAAGTCGCCTTCCAGGAAGAAGAGCGTGCGGCCGTCGCGCGAGACGTTGAGGTTGGAGACGCCGCCCCCGCCGCCGCCGCCGCCCGGCGTCGGCGGCGGGTTGTCGCCGCCCCCGGCCGCGACCGGAGAGACGCTGGCGGTGACGCGCGTCAGCCGTCGGCCGTCGTCCTGCACGGCGTAGACGGCCGGCACGTTCGCCTGCCCTGCGAGTTCGAGCGTGGCGAAGACGAGCGTGCGCCCGTCCGGCGAGACGTTATAACTCGTGACGGGGAAAGGCATCCTCGTCAACTGCTTCGTCCGGCGCTTGAGGCCCGCCCAGTCAACGTTGACGGGGCGCGCGGGCTGGCGCGGCCCGCCCGTCTGGCGACGCGCGCCCGGCCCCTGCGCGCCCGCGCCCCCCTCGCCCGCCGGCGCTGGCGGGGCCTGCTGCGCCTCGGCGGCTTCGGCCTCGGCGCGCTCCTCCGGGTCGTCGGGGTCGCGCTCCAGCCGTTCGAGCACGACGGAGAAGAGCTGGACGTTCGGGAGCCCCGAGCCCTGCCCGAAGGTCGTGCTCTCGTTGCGCGTGAAGAAGAGCTTGCGGCCGTCCACGGAGAAGCGCGGGCTCGTCTCGTTGAAGGACTCGAAAGTCACCCGCCGCTCTTCGCCGCCCGCCGAGGGCGCGAGGTAAACGTCGGTCGTGCGCGTCGCGTCCGGCTTCGAGTAGGCGAGCCACCTGCCGTCGGGCGACCACGCCGGGCTCCCGACCGCCCCGTGGCGCGACTCGGTAATCACGCGCTCCTGCCGGCCCGCGACCGTCAGCGCGCGCAGCTTGTTGTCCGAGGCCGTGTAGGCTATCTGCGTCGAGTCGGGCGACCACGCGTAGGAGTTCTTCAGGGCGTCGAGGTCCGTCAGCTTCTGGGCTTCGCCCGCGCCGTCGGCCGACGAGACGTAAAGCTCCTCGCGCCCGCTGCGGTCGGAGACGTAGGAGACCCACTTGCCGTCGGGCGAGTAGGAGACGTTGCGGTCGCGCCAGGGGGTGTCGGTGAGCTGGCGCAGGTCGCCCTCCTCGACGGGCGCCGTGAAGACCTCGCCGTGGACGGAGAGGACGATGCGGCGCGAGTTGGGCGCCAGGTCGTAGTCGTCAACCTGCGAGTTGAAGTCGCGCACCTCGCTCAGGCTCTCCTGCGTCTCGGCGGCGATCTCGAAGCGCAAAGGCGTCACGCGCCCGCTCGCCACGTCGAGCTTCGAGAGGGCGAAGTCGTGCTCGAACACAATCGTCTTGCCGTCCGCGCTGATGGAAGGCCAGCGCACGTCGCCCGACTTGAAGCTGGTGACGCGCTCGGCCTTGCCGCCCGCTTCGGGCACGCGCCAGATGTTCGTCAGGCCGCCGGCCTCGCGGTCGCTGACGAAGTAGATGTGGCCGTCGCGCGCCCACATCGGCCACGAGTCCATGCCGTCGAAGTCGGTGAGGCTCGTGAACTTCTTCGCCGCGATGTCGGCCACGATCACGTCCGACTGCATCGAGCCGCGGTAGAACTTGCGCCAGTAAGACTGCGACTTCTGGTTGTAGGCGAGGCGCCGGCCGTCGGGCGAGAACGAGCCCTGCACGCCCATGTCGGCGCCCGCGCTCTCGGCCGCGCCGCCCGCCGCGCTGACCGTGTAGAGCCTGGCGGAGAAGTCCTCGCCGCGGTTCGACGAGAAGAGGACCGAGCGGCCGTCGGGCGTCCAGCCGAGGACGGTGTCGTCGGCCGAGTGGAAGGTGAGCTGCTTGACGGCGCCGCCCGCCGAGGGGATGAGGAAGACATCCAGGTTGCCGTTGCGGTCGCTGGAGAAGGCGAGCCACTTGCCGTCGGGCGAGAAGCGCGGGTACACGTCGCGGGCGCGGTGGACGGTCAGGCGCTGCTGGTTGCGGCCGTCCTCGTCGGCGGCCCACACGTCGCCGAGGTAGCTGAAGGCGACGCGGCCCTGGTGGTAGTTCGGGTAGCGGATGAGCCGGGCCTGCCGCGCCTGGGCGAAGGCGGCGACGGGCGCGAGCGCGAGGAGGACGAGCGAGAGCAGGAGGGTCTTCTTCATGACTTCCCTTTCGAGACGGCGCGGGCTTTGTTGTTTTTGGCGACCTGAGGCTTCGAGCGCGTATTGTAGAGGAAGTCCGGCGGCGCGCGCCAGCCCCCCGTTTGCTTTATAATCCCGACAAATAACTTCTCCCCCGGCGAACGAGTTCTCCCCAGGGAATCGTCTTAAAGGCCATGCGCGAACTTATAAGAACTCCGACACTGCTACTCGCCCTCCTCCTGCTCTCCGCCTCTTTCGCGGAGGCGCGCGCCGCCGAGCGCTGGTCGGCGAAGCTCGACGGCCGCGTCCGCTTCTACCAAGCGACCGAGGTCGGCGTCCTCGTCGTCGGCACCGAGAAGTCGCTCTACGGCGTGGACGCCGAGACGGGCGACGTGCTCTGGCGGCTGAAGAACGCGCGGCTCGACGAGACGGACGTGGCGGCCGTCCCCGGCACCGACCTCCTGCTCATCAGTCTTGAGAAGGGCGGCAAGACGCGGCTCGAAGCGGCGGACCTTCTGACCGGCGGCCGACTCTGGTCGAGCGAGCGCGTCCGCGGCTCCGTGATGCAGACGGCCTTCGAGCCCGACTCGCGCACGCTCGCCGTCGTCCTCGCGCGCGACGCGCGGGGCGAGGCCCGCGACGGCTTCAAGCGCAAGCCGCGCGTCCACGTCTTCGACGTTTCGACGGGGCGCGAGCTTTGGGACCGCGAGCTTGAGAGCGAGGTGGAGATGATG
>DATHBF010000271.1:0-5715 GCA_035296285.1 Pyrinomonadaceae bacterium
GCGCGCCGAGCCTTTCGAGAATCAACTCGGCCTCTTCCGACGACCCCGCGCGCGCCACCGGCAGCGCGCGCCGCGTCGCGACACACTGGCCGAGGTGCGAGGCTTCGAGCTTCAACAGCGAGGCCGCCGCCGCGACCTTGTCGGGCGCGGCGGCCCACCACGCGCGCGGCACGATGACGACGTTGTAGCCCTGCTCCCACTCTTCGAGCTTGCGCAGCGTCGGGCGCAGCAGGGCGGCGCTCTCGGCCGTCCGAGGCATGGCGGCGCCGCAGTAGAGGCAGTTCATGCGCGTCGGCGCGTTCGCGCGCGAACAACGCTCGCACGCGACCAGCTCCTCCGGCGTGAAGGCCCGCGGCGCGTGCAGGCCCGCGCCCTCGTCCTCAAGCGTCAACGCCCCGACTCCTTTCGTCCCGCGCGCCGGAAAAATTCTCCGGCCGCGCACTCCTGAAGTATAATCCCTCCCGGCCCTTCCCCTTCAGACCTAAGATAGCAGAACGAGAAAGATAGCAGAACGCGAACGATGGCGCGCATTCATCTTCAACAACGGAACTTCGAGCCGGCGGCGGCCGTCCTCGTCACCCTGCTCGCGCTCCTGCTCTCGGCGTGCGGCGCCGCGACCAAGCCGCCCGAGACCGGGAGGCCGCGCGCGGGCGGGGCGCCCTACCCCGTCGTCCTCGCCGCCAGCGAGGAGCGCCGGCAGGGCGCCATCGCCGCCTGGGCGACAATCGCCGGGGCGCAGGCGACGCCCGCGCCGACGCCCGAGCTGCGGCCCGTCACGGCCACGCTCGTCTCGCTGCCGGCGAACCTCGCCGCGCCCGTGCGCATGCCGAAGGTCGTCATACAGGACGAGAACGAGCTGTCGGAGGAGGAGATTCGAGAATCGCTTCGACGCTTCATCGCCACGGCCGCGCCGCTGCTCGGCGTCTCGACGGGCGAGCTGTCGCTCGTCGCCGTCACCGAGGTCGCGGGCTCCACCAACGTCAGGCGCGCTCTCTACAGACAGAAACCCTTCCTGCACCCTCTGCGCAACGGCTACGGCGACGTGGAAGTGACCTTCACGACGCCCGACATGATCGTGACCGGCCTTTCGAGCACGGCCGTGCCCGACTCCGAGCGGCTGCGGCGCTCTCTCTCCGCCGTCACGCAGCAGGTCAACGCGCAGGCGGCCTCCGCGTCACTCGTCAACCGCGCCGTCGTCCTCCGCGACCGGGACGGCGCCGAGCAGACGCGCACCATCGCGGCCGCCGACCAGGTCTCGGCGCGCGAGCTGGTCGTCTTCCCCGTCCGCAGCGCGTCCGACCCCGCGACGCTCGAACTACATCTCGCCTGGGAGCTGGCCGCAGGCACGCTCCTCGTCTATGTGGACGCGGTGACGGGCGAGCAACTGGGCGCCTCCGAAGCGCCCGCGGCAGACTGAATCGAAGCTCCCGACCCGCCCGCCTGTTGTCCTCGGGCGAAGGTTGTGGTTGAATTGGCTGTCAGCACGGTGGCAGGCCACGAAAGTTAAAGTCAGTCAAGCTGATGTTTGAAATCTTGCGAATAGCAAACGGAGTGTCTTCCGCATGCATTATGATCCGACTAACAACATCTCCTGGCAGTTAGGTTACAGAGGCAGGGTGGCGGTTTTCATCGACGGCAACAACCTTTTCCACGCGGCGCGGTTCCACAACATCGACATAGATTACAACAAGCTCCTGCGCGTCCTTCTGGGCGACGGGAGGCTTCTGCGCGCCTTCTTCTACACGGGCGTGGACGTGGGCGCCGAGCGCCAGCAGGGGTTCCTGCTCTGGATGCGCCGCAACGGCTTCCGCGTCATCCACAAGGAGTTGAAGACCTTCTACGACGGCACGCGCAAGGCGAACCTGGACGTGGAGATCGCCGTGGACATGCTCTCGCTCGCGGGGCGCTACGACACGGCCGTGCTCGTCTCGGGCGACGAGGACTTCGTCTACGCCGTCAACGCCGTCGCCTACAAGGGCTGCCGCGTCGAGGTCGCCGGCTTCCGCTCGAACACCGCGCCGAAGCTCATCGACGTGGCCGACTACTTCATAGACCTCGGCGAGATCGCCGACAAGGTCCGCAAGGAGTCGTCGCACACCTCGCGCTACTACGAGAACCACGCGCCGCACGACCAGGGCCACGGGCACAACACCTACGCGCAGCACAACAACCACCAGCCGCCCGGCGCCGGCCAGGGGACGACGGGGCCGCTCCCGCGCGGCGTCGTCGAGGAGCCCCCGCGCGAGCTTGAAGACGAGGAGTCCGCCGCCCGAGAGGCGCGCCTCCGCCACGAAGACACGGAAGAGCCGGTCCCGCAGATCATCGCGGAGGCCGGCCTCGGCGAAGAGCCCGGCCGCTTCGCCGCCGGCTCCGACTTCATCCGCGTCACCGACGACCAGTAAAGGTAGCATGAAGCTTTTCACCGTCAACGACGCGAACGCCCTGCTCCCGACCGTGCGCGGCATCGTGGGCCGGATACGGCGGGCGCACGGGCGCGTGACCGGGGCGCGCGACGAGGCGAAGCTGGCGGCCGAGGCGGGCTCGGCGGCGGGCGGCGGCGGGATGGCCGGCGGCGGCGAGTACGTCGCGGCCCTCGTGTCGCTGGCCGAGCACCTCGGCAAGTTGGAGGGGCTCGGCGTGCAGCTTAAGGATTACGAGCGCGGGCTCGTTGACTTCCCCTCGCTGCGCGACGGGAAGGTGGTGCTCCTCTGCTGGCAGCTAGGCGAGGGCGACAGCGTCGAGTGGTGGCACGACCTCGAAGCGGGCTTCGCCGGCCGGCAGCCCCTCTGAATCGAAAAGTGGCGACGACAACGGAACCAGAGAAGCAGCACGCGGAAGCGGCTGTTGACGACGGGCGGGGCGAGACGAAGGGGCCGCCGCACGGACTGCTGCGCGAGTACTTCGAGTCGGGCGTCGTCGTCGCCGTCATGGCGCTCTTCTTCATGACCTTCGTCGCGCAGGCGGCCGAAGTCCCCTCGGCCTCGATGGAGAACACCATCTACGTCGGCGACCGCTTCCTCATCAACAAGTTCATCTTCGGCCCCGGCCCGGCCATGCCCTTCCTGCCGCAGCGCGAGATACGCCGCGGCGACATCATCGTCTTCCGCTACCCCTCCGACATCAACACGGACAACGAGATAGTCAAATACAAGACGCTCTTCATCAAGCGCGTCATCGGCCTGCCGGGCGAGACCATCGAGGTCAAGGGCTCGGACATCTACGTTGACGGCAATCTTCTGCCCGAGTACCGCGTCACAACGCACGACCCTGACAAGGGCAATGACAAGGCGGAGTTAAAGAAGCTTGAATTCCCGGGCGAATCCAAGGGCGACCGCTACGCGGTCTTCTATACGACGAGCCCTTCGAGGGCCGGCACCTACGGCGTCGGCCGCCCCTTCCGCATCCCCGAAGGCCAGTATTTCATGATGGGTGACAACCGCGACAACAGTACGGACAGCCGCGTCTGGGGTCCCGTCCCGCGCGACCTGATCGTCGGCCGCGCCATGTTCGTCATCTACTCCTACGACCAGCACGCCCCCGCCGACGGCAATTTCATCCAGAACTTCTTCATAAACACGCGCTGGGGCCGCATCGGCACCTTCATCCGCTAGGCCGCCCCGGCTCTAAATGTTGTAGTCTTCCCGCCCCCAAATACAGCGGCTTGTATATTTTCTGGTTGACGCCTTAAAGTAACTTCTGATAGCATCCGCCGCGACTCCGCAGTGGACTTGGGTTTAGGGCCTCGCGCGGCCCTCCGAAGGCCCGGTCGTTTCTTTCGACAACAGCTTACGGATTAGCAGATTGACAGAGCGCCGCGGCCGCCGGCTCGGACGCCGCGTCCCGGACCGAAAGGCCCGCCTTCTCCCCCCGAAGGCGAGCCAGCGTTTTTGCCATGACCGAAAACTCCAACGCCACGCCCAACACCGCGCCGAGCGCCCCTAGCTCCACCCTCATCGAATTCCCCGGCGTCAACCGCAACCGCCCGGCCTGGCGCAAGGAGCTGAGCGAGCGTTTCCGCGAGATTCAGCAGCGCCGCGCCCGCGATTCCGCCCCCGAAACCGAGGACGCGCCGCGCCGCGCCCCGGCCGAGGACGCGCCCGAACAGCTCGACGCCCCGGCCGCGCCGGCCGCCAAACAGGCGGAGTCAACTAAACAGCCGCGCCTCGTCCCGCAGCCGGAACCGCAGGAGCTAAACCCCATCGTGCAGGCCGCGTTGCGCCGGGTCGAGCGCGCGCGTAGGCAGACGGCGACGGCCGGGCGCGGCGCGGGCGGCAGGGCCGCGGCGGCGGTCGCCCGCGCGGTCGAAGAAGAGGTCGAGGCGGTCGCGGACGCGCGGCCCGAGCCCGCCCCCGTCGCGCAGCCCGAGCCGCAGCCGGCCCGTCAGCAGCAGGCCCTTGAGAAGTCAGAAGCGAAGGCCGAGCCGCAAGCCGAGGCCGCGCGCCCCGCCCCGCTCTCGGTCGTGCTGCCGCGTCAGCCTGAGCAGGCCGTCGCCCCGGCGCCGGCAACGAAAGTCTCGCCGGCCGCCGAAGCGCCGAAGGCGGCCAGGGTTCTCGAAGCCGATGCGGCGATAGTCGGGGAGTCCGAAGAGAAGCCGAAGCCGCGTAAAGTCTCCGGCGTCATAGACGACCACTGGCTCGAACGCCGCGGCGTTGACCCGCTGCCGAAGGTGGAGGCTCAGGCCGGCTCTTACGACGACCGCGCGCCGCTCCTGAAGCGCGTCTCGGCGGCCGCCGTGGACCTCGTCGCCGTCGCCTTCCTCACCGCGCCCTGCGCCGCCGTCATCGAGCTGACCATCGGCAACTGGGGCGACCCGAGCGTGCTCTCCTCGATGGGCGGCATCGTCGCCGTCCTGATGTTCCTCTACCACACCTGCTCGGTGGCGCTCGCGGGCCGCACGCTCGGGATGCGCCTCTTCTCGCTGCACGCGGTGGACGCCGACACGGCGCGCGTCCCGACGACGGGTCAATGCATGCGCCGCGCGCTCTTCTACATCGTCTCGCTCGCGGCCTTCGGCCTCGGCATCCTCTACGCGCTCTTCGACGCCGAGCGGCGCACGGCCCACGACCTGCTCTCGGGCACGGTCGTCGTCAAGGAGTAGGGCCTTCGAGACAAACGGGCGCTCCCGAAGAGGGGCGCGGCCTTCGCGGGTCGCGCCCCTCTTTCGCGTGGGGTAGAGTAAGAAAACTTTTCGCGATGAACGAAGCACTCATCAGCGAGGTCGCGGGCGAGGTCGCGCGGGCGCTTGAGGGTCAGACGCTCGCGCGGGCCTTCCAGCTCTCGGCGCTCGCGCTCGCGCTCGACTTCAGGCCGGGTGGCCCCGCCCTCCTCATCGCGGCCGAGCCGAACCGCCCGCGCATCCACCTCGTGGCGCGGACCGCCCGCGAGCTTGAGCGCGAGTCAATCACGCCCACGCCTTTCGCGCACGCGATGCGAAAGCACCTCGGCGGCGGCCGCCTCCAACGGGTCACGAAGGACGAGGGCGAGCGCGTCGTCCGCCTCCACTTCAAAGTCCCAGACGCCGTCGGCGACGGGCACGCCCTCTCGCTCGTCGCGCAGCTCACGGGCCGCGCCGCCAACCTCCTCGTCCTCGACGGGTCGGGCCGCGTCCTCGACTCGCTGCGCCCCGCGCGCGGCGCCGGGCAGGAGATAGGCGAGACCTACGCGCCGCCCGCCCAGTCGTCCCCCGCCGGGGGCCAGCGCGGCGAGCTTTCTTTC
>DATHBF010000272.1:0-3614 GCA_035296285.1 Pyrinomonadaceae bacterium
CGCGCTCGGGCTCGCGGCGGAGGTCTTTGACGACGGGGCGCTCGGCATGGGCGAGCCGCACGCGCGCGTGCGCTCGCTTGAGATGACCGCGGAGGCGCTCGTCGTGTGGGAGGGCCGCGACGCGGCGCCGGAGACTCTGCCGTGGCCTTCCGTGTCGCTCCTGGTGAAGGGGCGAGTGACGCGAAAGCGGCTCGAAGTCGAAGAGCGGCAGGGCGTCTTCAGGAGGCGCGGCGAGCTGGTCGAGTCGCGCGAGCTCGCGTCGGACGAGTCCGTGCTCGACCTTTACGCTTCGGGGAGCGGCGCGGCGAAGGGCTGGCGCCTTTGGGCCGACCACCTCGACTACTCGCGCCTCGGCGCGCGGAAGGCTTTGACGGCGGGCGAGAACTTTAAGACGCTCGTCGGCGAGCTGCGCACGCGCGCGGCGGCGGCCGTGTTGGACGAAGAGTACGCGCGGCTGCGCCCGCTGCTGACCGCGGTCTGGCCGCCCTCCGAGCATAACGAGTCGCACGGCGTCAGGCGCGAGAGCGTCGGTCGCTACAACACGGGCGCCGTCACGACCGTCACCAACGAGACGCAGTTCACGCGCTACTCACGCCTGCTCAGCCGCCTCGTGGCGGACGGCCGGGCTCTCTAAAAAGGATGAAACGACACAGGGGCAACAGGCCGGACGCGGGCTGGCCGGGCGGCCGGACCCGCGAAGAGGAAAGGCGCCGCCCGCCGGGCGAGAAGCCGCCGCGCACGCCTTCGACCGGCGAGGGGCGCACGCATTCGCCGGGCGAGAGGGTGGCGCGCGCCTTCGAGGGCCGGAGGCCGGGGCCGCGCCTCATCTTCGACGAGACGGTCCCGCACGCGCCCGCGCGCGAGCGCGCCGACGACTCGCAAGTGTTCGGCGTCCAGCCCGTGCTCGAAGCACTGCGCGCCGGCCGCCGCCCCATCGAGCGCCTGACCATCGCCGAGGGCGCGCACGAGAGCCGCCTCAACGAGATTTTCGACCTCGCGCGCCGCGAGAACATCCCCGTCCGGCGCGCGCCGCGCGCGGAGCTGCACAGGCTCGTGGCGGGCGCCAACCATCAGGGCGTCGTCGCCACCATCGCGGCGGCGCGCTACCGCGCGGAGGCCGAGCTGGTCGAACGACTCGCCGCGCGCGTCGGGACCGACGACCCGCCGCTCGCCGTCGTGCTCGACGGCGTCGAAGACCCGCGCAACCTCGGGGCCGTCATCCGCACGGTCGAGTGCGCGGGCGGCCACGGCGTCTTCGTGCCCGAGCGCAGGGCCGCCGGCCTGACGGAGACGACGGCCAAGGCCGCGGCCGGCGCGCTCGAATACGTGCCCGTCGCGCACGCGGCCAACGTCGTGCGGCTGGTTGACGAGTTGAAGGGGCGCGGCATCTGGACGGTCGGGACGGCGGCCGACGCCGCGACCGCCTACACGGACTGGGACTGGACGCAGCCCTGCGCGCTGCTGCTCGGCGGCGAGGGCGCGGGCCTGCGCCGCCTCGTGCGCGAGCACTGCGACGTGCTCGTCCGAATCCCCATGCGCGGCCGCGTCGAATCCCTGAACGTCTCGGTCGCCGCGGGCGTCCTGCTCTTCGAGGCCCTCAGACAGAGGCTAAAGAAGTAATCAGACTGCAACCGGAGGTTGCCATGTTTTGTCCGAAGTGCGCGGCTCAGAACGTTGACGACGCGAAATTCTGCCGGGCGTGCGGGGCCGACATCAGTCTCGTGCCGCAAGCCCTGACGGGTCAGTTGACCGACGACGGCTGCGGGCCGGGCAAATTGGGGAGGGGGCCGGTGAGCATCGAGCGCGTGGTGCAGAGCATCTTCATGGGGCTCGCCTTCTTCGCCGTCGCCCTGGCGATTAAGACCTGGGGCGGGTCTATCGGCGGCAAGACCTGGTGGTTCTGGATGCTCATCCCGGCCTTCGTGACGCTCGGGCGCGGCGTGGCGATGTACCTGCGGTTGCAGGAGGAGCGGAAGCGTTTGGCGCCCCCCGCCTTCGCGCCGGCTCAGCAGGCCGTGCCGCCGCCCGCTTACGCCGCCGGCCTGCCGGCGCGCGACACCGGCGAGATCATCCCGCCGCCGAGCGTCAGCGAGGGCACGACGCGCCACCTCGGCGTGCCCGTCGAGCGCGGGCGGAAGAATTCCTGACAGTCGATGAGCGAAGACGTGAGAGGGCGCATCTGCGTGCCGGTCTGCGTGCGCACGGCGGCGGAGCTTGCGGGCGCAATCGGGCGCGCGTCGGAAGTTTCAGACATTATCGAATTGCGCCTTGACTGTCTCGAAGGCGGCGAGCTGGCTGCGGCGCGGGCGGCGCTTCCTGAATTGAAGCGCCGAGTGCCGCGCCCCTTCCTCTACACGCTGCGGCCGGCCGAACAGGGCGGGCACGGCCGGCCCTCGGTTGATGAGAGGCTTGCCTTCTGGGAGTCGGCCGGCGCGCTCCTCTCGGATGAGGGGCGAGACTTCGTTGACCTGGAGCTTGACCTGCTCGAATCCCCGCACGGCCCGCGCCTCGTCGCCGCCCTCGAAGGCTTCACAATCATCTGCTCGCACCACGATTTTGAGGGGACGCCCGGCGACCTCGAAAGCCTCTACGAGAGGATGGCGCGGACGCCCGCGCGCGTCGTCAAGATTGCCGCCCGCGCGCGGGAGATAACGGACTGCGTGCCGCTGCTGCGTCTGCTCGAAAGGGCGCGGCGCGAGGGGCGCGAGATGATCGCGGTGGCGATGGGCGAGGCCGGCGTCCTGACGCGCGTGCTGGCGACGGCGCGCGGCGCGTTCCTGACTTACGGCTCGCTCGACGCGGAGCAGGCGACGGCGCCGGGGCAGGTCACGGCCGCAGAGCTGCGCGAGTCGTACCGCGTGCCGGAGCTTGGCGCGGGCGCGTCGGTGACGGGGCTGGTGGGCTCGCCCGTCGGCCACTCGCTCTCGCCGCGCATGCACAACGCGGCCTTCCGCGCGCTCGGGCTCGAAGCCGTGTACCTGCCCTTCGAGGTCGCGAACGTCTCCGAGTTCGTGCGGCGCATGGCGAGCCCGCGGACGCGCGAGCTTGAATGGAACCTGCGCGGCTTCAGCGTGACGGCGCCGCACAAGGTCGGGGTGATGGGGCTGCTCGACCGGGTCGAGGAGAGGGCGGCGGAAGTCGGCGCGGTCAACACGGTGGTCGTCGAAGGCCCGGAGCTGCGCGGCTACAACACAGACGTTGACGCGGCGCTCAAGCCGCTGCGCGGGCGGCTTGAGCTTCGGGGCGCGCGCGTAGCCGTGATGGGCGCGGGCGGCGCGGCGCGCGCTCTGCTTCAGGGCCTGCGCGAGAGCGGCGCGGGCGCGACCGTCTTCGCCAGAGACTTGAGACGCGGCGGGGAGTTGGCCTCGCGTTTCTCGGCCGGGTCGGCGTCGCTCGAAGGCGCGAGCTTCGGGGACTTCGACGTGGTCGTGAACGCGACCCCGCTCGGCACGAGGGGCGAGCGTGAAGCCGACACGCCCGCCGTCGCCTCGCAGCTTCGGGGCGCGCGCGTCGCCTACGACCTCGTCTACAACCCGCGCGAGACGCGCTTTCTCAAAGAGGCGCGCGCCGCCGGCTGCGAAACCCTCGGCGGGCTCGACATGCTGGTCGCGCAG
>DATHBF010000273.1:0-6259 GCA_035296285.1 Pyrinomonadaceae bacterium
GGCGCGCCCGTCGAAGAGATCCGCGACATCTGGGACGACTCGACCTTCTACGCGAAGGTCGGCCCGCCCGCCTCGCGCGTCAACGCGGCCCTCTACGCCTCGCCCCTCTGCGCCCTCGGCGGCGTCTTCACCATCGGCGTCGGCCTGAGGCGGAGAAAGGATTCCCCCGGCGACGAGCTTGTCGAGGTTGAAGACGGAGGGAGCGCGCCCGCCGCCGGGGCCGCGGCTGCAAGGTCCGCGCCCGAAGAAGAAGAGGAAGAGATCAGCAGCACCGTCTACGCCCCCGCGCAGGCCGCGCCCGGCGACGGCTTTCTCGTGCAGGTCTTCGTCCACCTGCCCGTGCAGTCGGCCGCGGTCGAAGAGCTTGCGAAGGAGGCCGACGAGGACACGCGACGCGCCGTCGCCGACAAGCTAAAGAAGCCCGTCCGGCGCGGTACCGAGCTGGCCTTCCACCTTCAACTGCCCGGCCTCGAAGTGGACGAGCCCGCGCAGACCTGCCTCTGGGAAGGCGAGCCGGCCCGCCTCCAGTTCGGCGTCATCGTCCCCGAAGATTGCAAGCCCCGCAAACTCTTCGGCACCGTGACGGTCTGCGAGAACAGCGTCCCCGTCGGCCATCTCAAGTTCATGTTCAAGATCACGGGCGAGGCCGCGGCCCCGGCCCCCGAGCCCGTCCGCGCCGACATGACGCGCTACCGGCAGGCTTTCATCTCCTACGCCTCGAAGGACCGGCCGGAAGTTCTGAAGCGCGTCCAGATGCTCAATTCGGCGAAGATAAATTTCTTCCAGGACCTCCTGACGCTTGAGCCGGGCGACGAGTGGGCGACGAAGCTCTACGAATACATAGACAAGAGCGACGTGTTCTTCCTCTTCTGGTCGAAGGCGGCGAGCGAGTCCGAGTGGGTGAAGCGCGAGATAGAGTACGCCCGCAAAGCCTCGGAGGACGCCACGCCCGGCCCCGAAATCGTCCCCGTCATCATCGAAGGCCCGCCCCACGTCCCGCCCCCGGCCGAGCTGAGCTTCCTGCACTTCAACGACAAATTCCTCTACTTCATCAACACCAGGGACGGCGCCTGACATTCACTCGGCGACTGCAAGTCCTTGACGCTTCCAACGCCCCTCCTTAATATCCTTCGTTACAGATGCGCGACCTTCGGCGACTCTTAATCTATCTCAGGCCACACTGGGGCAAGTTCACGCTGGCCACCTTCGCCATGCTGGCCGTCGGCCTCCTCCAGACCGCCGTCGGCGCCCTCATCGTCCCCATCTTCGACCAGGCGTTCCGGCCGGGCGGCGCCGGCGAGCGCACGCCCACCCTCTTCGGCCTTGAGCGCCTCATCCCCGAGGCGGGCTTCACCGCCTGGCGCACCATCGCCCTGCTGCTCGTCGTCTTCACGCTCGGCAAGGGCGTGGCCGAATACCTCTCGACCTACCTGATGGCGCGCGTCGGCCAGGAGTCGGTCCTGAAATTGAGGACCGACATGTACGCGCACCTGCACGCGCAGGCCGCCGACTTCTTCGAGCGCCACCGCACCAACTACCTCGTCTCGCGCCTCGTCGGCTCGGCCGCCGCCATCGAGACGGCCGTCTCGCACACGCTGCGCGACATGATACGCGAGGGCTTCACGCTCGTCTTCTTCCTCTCGGCCTCCTTCTACTACTCGTGGCGCCTCACGCTCGGCTCGCTCGCCATCGCGCCGCTCGTCGCCTTCCTGACGGCCCGCTTCGGCCGCTCGCTGCGCAACCTCGCGCGCGAATCTTACGAGGGCAGTCAGCGCCTCGTTGACACCGCGCAGGAGGCCCTGTCGAATCACAACATCGTCAAGGCGTACGGGGCCGAGGGGCGCGAGCGCGGGCGGTTCGCGCGCGTGGCGCAGCAGATAACGCGCGCCAACCTGCGCACGGCTAAAATCAGCGGCGTCGCCCCGCCGACCATCGAGATGATAGGCGTCGTCGCCGTCGCCGTCCTCCTCTTCTTCGCCCAGCGCGAAATCCTCGCGGGCCGCATGCACCCGGCGCAGTTCATCACCTTCCTCTTCTTCCTCTTCTCCAGCTACGACCCGATGCGCAAGCTCTCGCGCCTGCACAACGGGATGGAGCAGGCGCTCGCCGCCGCGCGCCACGTCTGGGAGGTGATGGACGAGACGGCGCAGATGCCGGAGAAGCCGAACGCGGTGGAGCTGCGGCCGCTCGCGCGCGAGATAGAACTGCGCGACGTGCACTTCCGCTACGGCAACGAGGAGCGGCGCGTGCTGCGCGGCGTCTCCCTGCGCATCGGCGCGGGCCGGATGGTCGCGCTCGTCGGCGAGTCGGGCGGCGGCAAGTCAACGCTCACGAAGCTCATCCCGCGCTTCCACGACCCCGCCGAGGGCTCGGTCTTATGGGACGGCGTGGACATGCGCGACGCGAGCCTCAGAAGCCTGCGGGGCCACATCGCCCTCGTCACGCAGGAGACCGTGCTCTTCAACGACACCGTCCGCTACAACATCTCTTACGGCCGCCCCGACGCCACCGAAGCCGAGATGGAAGCGGCCGCCCGCGCCGCGCACGCGCACGACTTCATCAAGGAGCTGCCCGAAGGCTACGACACGGTCGTCGGCGAGCGCGGCATCTTTCTCTCGGGCGGGCAGCGCCAGCGCCTCGCCATCGCCCGCGCCGTGCTGAAAGACGCCTCGGTGCTCGTCCTGGACGAAGCCACCTCGGCGCTCGACGCCGAGTCGGAGCGGCTGGTGCAGAAGGCCCTGGCGAACCTGACGCGCGGCCGCACGACGGTCGTCATCGCGCACCGCCTCTCGACCGTCCGCCGCGCCGACCTCATCGTCGTCATCGAGCGCGGCCTCGTCGTCGAGACCGGCACGCACGACGAACTGCTCGCGACCGGCGGCGCCTACCGCCGTCTCTACGAACTTCAATTCGCCGACGAAGAGGAGGAAGCAGAACCAGTAGCCAGCGGCCAGTAGAAGCTTTTCTACTGACGGCTGACTACTGACTACTGACCACTTATGAAATCCATGACCGGCTTCGGCCGCGGCGCGGCGCAGGGCGAGGGCTTCTCCGTCTCCGTTGACCTCAAGACCGTCAACAACCGCTTCCTCGACGTTCATCTGCGGACGAGCGCGGAGCTGTCCTCCATCGAGGCAATCGTCCGCCGCCGCATCGGCGAGAGACTTTCGCGCGGGCGCGTGGACGTGAGCGTCACGCTCGACCGCACGGGCGAGGTCGCCTACGAGCTGAACCGCCCGCTCATCGCCGGCTTCATCCAGGCCATGCGCTCGATGCAGCAGGAGTTCGGCCTCTCGGGCGAGCCCGACATCAACGTCCTCGCCCGCCTGCCCGGCGCCATGCAGGCCGCCCGCGAAGGCATCACGGAGGCGATGCTGGAGGGGGTCAACCGCGCGCTCGAACAGGCGCTCGGCGAGCTTGAGGCCATGCGCGCGCGCGAGGGCGAGGCGCTGGCGACGGAGATGAGGGCGCGGCTGTCCGACATCGAGCGCCACGTCCCCGTCATCGAGGCGCTGGCGGCCGAGCAGGTGGACAACTACCGCGCCCGCGTCTACAAGCGCATCAGCGAGATGCTGGCGCGCGACGGCCTGCAAATCGCCGAGCTGGACCAGGGCCGCGTCGCGCAGGAGGTCGCCTACCTCGCCGACCGCAGCGACATCACCGAAGAGATCACGCGCCTCAAGAGCCACGTCGAGCAGTTCCGCGCGGCCGTCGGCGAGGAGGGCGAGACGGGCAAGCGGCTCGACTTCCTCCTCCAGGAGTTGAACCGCGAGGCGAACACCGTGCTGTCGAAGTCAACGGACCTCGCCATCAAGGAGGCGGGCCTCGGGATCAAGGCGGCGGTCGAGAAACTACGCGAGCAGGTGCAGAACGTTGAGTGAAGCGAGCGCGGAAGGCTACCGTGGCATCCTCTTCGTCATCAGCTCCCCCTCGGGCGGCGGCAAGGGCACGCTCATCCGACGCGCGCTCCAGACGGTGCCGGGCCTCAGCTACTCCGTCTCATGGACGACGCGCGCGCCCCGCCCCGGCGAGATTGACGGCGTCAGCTACCACTTCGTGACGCCCGACGAGTTCGAGCGGATGCGCGCCTCCGACGGGTTTCTGGAGTGGGCCGTCGTCCACGGCCACCTCTACGGGACGGCGCGCTCGGTCGTCGCGCAGGAGCTTTCCGAGGGTCACGACATCATCCTCGAAATTGACGTGCAGGGCGCGGCCGCGGTCCGCGCCTCGATGCATTCGGTCGTCGGCGTCTTCATCCTCCCGCCCTCTTACGAGGTGTTGCGGGCTCGCCTGAGCGCGCGGATGACGGAGCGGCCCGAGGAGCTGGAGCTTCGCCTGCGGAACGCGCGCGGCGAGGTCGCGCAGTACAGGCACTTCGACTACCTCATCCTGAACGACGAGATCGAGCGCGCTTCGGCGCAGCTCTCTTCAATCGTGCTGGCCGAGCGGGCGCGGCGCGAGCGGCAGGACTGGGCGGCGCGGCGCGTGCTCGACACTTTCGCGCTCCCACCGGGCGTTGAATAAATGGCCCGAAGCGTTTATAAATTAAAGGTCAATTCTACCGGTGTGAACTGATAAGGAGGCCGGCGGACGTGAAAGCCGGGTGTGTATAGATATGGCTAAAGCCGGAGACGCGGTGGCGCAGGCCGAAGAGCAGGCGCCCGCCGAGCGGGAACAGCAGACGATAGACTCGAAGTACAGACTCATCCTCGTCGCCGCCCAGCGCAGCAAGCAACTCCAGCGCGGCGCGCGGCCGCGGGTGGATATGGACATGGCGCGGCACAAGCCGACGCGCATCGCGCTCGAAGAGGTGCAGCGCGGTAAGGTTGACTTCTCCATCGTCGAAGCGGAATAAGCCGCGCCGCCGAGGACTTAAGGTTCTTTCAAAGGGCTGCCCGCCTCGCTAGCATCCGCCGCGTAGTGAGCGCGGGCGGGGGCGGCGCCCATCTTTTTAAAAGAGCGGTAGGCGTGCTCGGCCTCCAGCGCCTCGCGCTCCGCCGGTATCGCCGCGTACGCGGCGATGCGCGCCGCGCCACTCAACTTCCACTTCTCACCCGCCGGCAGCTCGCGCCAATAGTCGCGCAGGTATTTCAGCAGAAACTTAAAGAATCCCGCCTCCTCGTACTGGAGGACGTGCGCCGCCTCGTGGACGAGCAGCCAACCGTGGACGGCCCTCCGCCCCCGCCCGTCTTTGACCACCATCCGCGGCGAGACGAACACGCGGCGCCCGAAGGTAATCGCCCCCATCCCTATCGAGTCCAGCAGGAGCCGCGAGAGCACACACGAGTAAACCTTGACCGGCGGCAGGCGCAAGCCCGGCTCGCCGCGGAACTCGCGGAAGAACTCCTCAACCCTGCGGTGTGATTCGGCCGAGAGCCTCACGGGCCAGTGACGAGATTGTGCGAGGCTACATGCCCTTGTATTCCGGCCCGCCGCCGCCCTCGGGCGTCACCCAGTTGATGATCTGGTAGGGGTCCATGATGTCGCACGTCTTGCAGTGGACGCAGTTGGAGAAGTTGATCTGAAGTTTGCGCTTGCCGCCGCCGTCCTCGACCATCTCGTAGACGGCCGCGGGGCAGAAACGCTGGCACGGGTTGCCGTACTCCTCGACGCAGCGCGTCGAGCAGATGTCGGTGTCGAGGACGTGGAGGTGGGCGGGCTGGTCCTCGTCGTGCGAGACGGCGGCGTGGTAAACGTCCGTCACCTTGTTGAAGGTGAGCTTGCCGTCGAAGCGGAGCTTGCCGTAACGCTGGTCGAGGTCGTCGCCGCGGTAGCCGTAGTCCTTGAGCTGCTTCAGGGCCGTGTGGCCCGGCTCAAGGCTGGCGCGGTCGAAGAGTCCCCACGAGCGGCCGCCCGTGATGAACTGGAGGCCGGCGTTGGCGAGGCCCGCCCAGCGGCCGTGCTTGAAGGCCGCGTGGAAGTTGCGGGTCTTGCGCAGCTCCTCGATTATCCAGCTCTCGCGGACGAGCTGGCGGTAACGCTTGAGCTGCTGTCGAGAGTAGTCGCCGACGAGCAGCGCCTCGAAGATGGCCTGCGCGGCGAGCATCCCGCTCTTGATGGCCGCGTGGATGCCCTTCAGGCGCTGCGCGTTGAGGAAGCCGGCCGAGTCGCCGACGAGCAGGAAGCCGTCGCCGTGGAACTGCGGGATGGCGTAGAAGCCGCCGGCCGCAATCGTCTTCGCGCCGTAGCGAATCATCTTGCCGCCTTCGAGCAGCTTGGCGAGGAACGGATGCTCCTTGAACCTCTGGAACTCGGCGTG
>DATHBF010000274.1:0-3144 GCA_035296285.1 Pyrinomonadaceae bacterium
CGCGGGGCCGCTGCCGTTCGTGCTCGGGGTGGCGGGCGGAGTCGCCGCCGCGCTCCTGTGCATCGTCTGGACGTTGAGGGGCTTGCGCCGCGCCTCGGCGCGCAGCCTGCTCGCGGGCGGGCGCGGGTGGGAGGAGGAAACGACTTCGCCGCGGGCGCGGCGCCCGGGTGTCCCGCGCGTGAGGACACTCGTGCCGGCCGTCGCGTTGCTGACGGGTTGTGCGTTCCTGCTGGCCGCGTCGCTCGGTTGGGTGGGGCAGGCGGCGGGGTTTTTCGGGGGCGGGGTTCTGCTTCTGGTCGCGCTGCTCGGGTTTCAGTCGGCGTGGCTCAAGGGGCGCGGGCGGGGGACCATTGGCGGCGTCGGGTGGTGGTCGGTCTCGCGGCTCGGGATGAGGAACGCGACGCACAGGCCGGGGCGCAGCGTGCTGTGCATCACGCTGATCGCGGCGGCCTCCTTCATCGTCGTCGCCGTGGACGCCTTCCGCCGCGACGACTCGGCGGCGGCGCACGACAGGAAGTCGGGCGGCGGCGGCTACCCGCTGCTCGCGGAAACGCTCCTGCCCGTCGTCCACGACCCGAACACGCCCGAGGGGCGCGACGCCTTGAACCTCAACGACGAGGGCGAAGGCGTACTCGAAGGCGTGAGCCTCGCGCGGTTCCGCCTCCGGCCCGGCGACGACGCGAGCTGCCTGAACCTCTACCGGCCGAGCCAGCCGCGCATACTCGCGCCGACCGACGCCTTCAGGCGCGAGGCCCGCTTCGGCTTCGGAGACGCGCTCGGGGGAGACGGCGACGCATCCGTGAACCCTTGGCTCCTGCTCGATAGGGAATACCCGGACGGCGCGGTGCCCGTCATCGCGGACGCGAACTCGGCCGCCTACGTCCTGCATTTGAAACTCGGCGAAGACTTCGTGCTGGAGCGGGGCGCGGGCGCGACGCCCTTGCGCCTGCGACTCGTCGCCACGCTCTCGGACAGCATCTTTCAGGGCGAGCTGCTGATGTCCGAAAAGAATTTCCTTCGTCATTTTCCTGAGCAGGAGGGCTACCGCTTCTTCCTACTCGACGTGCCCGCGCCCGATGCGGCGCCGCGCGTGGCGGCGGTCTTGGAGGAGCGCCTGGCGGACTACGGCTTCGACGCGGCCTCGACCTCGGAGCGGCTGGCGAGCTTCCACCGCGTCGAGAACACTTACCTCTCGACGTTCCAGATGCTCGGCGGGCTCGGGCTCGCGCTGGGCACGCTGGGCCTGGGGGCGGTGCTCCTGAGGAACGTGCTGGAGAGGCGGAGGGAGCTGGCGCTGCTGCGCGCCGTCGGCTACGACCGCGCGCACTTCGGCGTGATGGTCGTCGCCGAGAACGCGCTGCTGCTCGGGTGCGGGCTCCTGACGGGGACGCTCTGCGCGCTGCTGGCGATTGCGCCCGTCGTCGCCGCGCGCGGCGGGCGGCTGCCGGTCGCGTCGCTGGGGCTGCTCCTGGCGTCGGTCGTCGTCGCCGGCCTCGCGGCCTCGCTGGCGGCGACCGCGGCCGCGATACGCGCGCCGCTCCTGGCCTCGCTCAGAGAAGAGTGAAAGTTTAGAATCCGAAGCCAAACCCGCACGAGGAGGAACCGAGATGCGTAGACTTTTCCAGGCGATCTGTCTCGCCGCGCTGCTGCCCGCCGTCGCCCCGGCCAACTGGCCGCAGTGGCGCGGGCCGTCTCTGAACGGCGTGAGCGAGGAGAAGAACCTGCCGGTCAAGTGGTCGGCGACCGAGAACGTGACGTGGAAGCTGCCGGTGCCGGACCGCAGCGGCTCGACGCCTATCGTCTGGGGCGAGCGCGTCTTCCTGAACATCGCGGAGGGCGACGAGCTGGCCCTCTGGTGCGTTGACCGCTCGAAGGGCTCGGTCGTGTGGAAGCGCAAGCTCGGGGGCGGCAACATGATGATGCGTAAGCACAACATGGCTTCGCCCTCGCCCGTGACGGACGGCAAAAGCGTCTGGGTGATGACGGGCACGGGCGTGCTCAAGGGCTTCGACTTCGAGGGGCGCGAGCTGTGGGCGCGCGACATCCAGAAGGACTACGGCGCGTTCGGGCTCAAGTGGGGCTACGCCTCCTCGCCCCTGCTTTACGAGGACTCGCTCTACGTGCAGGTCTTGCACGGGATGACCACGGACGACCCTTCGTACTTGATGCGGGTTAACAAGAAGACGGGGAAGACCCTGTGGCGCGTCGAGCGGCCGACCGACGCCGTGAGCGAGTCGCCCGACGCCTACACGACGCCCGCGCTCCTGCGCGTGGGCAAGGCGACCGAGGTCGTCGTGAGCGGCGGCGACTACGTGACGGGGCACGACCCCGCGACGGGCAAGGAGCTTTGGCGCGCCGGGGGGCTGAACCCCGAGGGCAACCCTAATAACAACATCGTGTCTTCGCCCATCGTCTCCGACGGGCTGGTCTACGTGCCGGGGAAGATGAGGCCGCTCCTCGTCCTGCGCGCGGGCGGGCGCGGCGACGTGACGAAGTCGCACCTCGTCTGGTCAACCGACTTCGGGACGTACGTGCCGACGCCGGTGACCGACGGCAAGCTCTTCTACGTCGTCAACGACAAAGGCATCGTCTTCTGCTTCGACGCGAAGACGGGCAAGGAGGTCTACGGCCGGCAGCGCCTGAAGCCCGGCAGCTACAGCGGGTCGCCCGTGCTCGCCGACGGGAAGATTTACGTGACGAACGAGGACGGCCTGACCTCCGTCTTCAAGGCGGGGCCGCAGTTCGAGCTGCTCGCCGAGAACAACCTCGGCGAATACTGCCTCAGCTCCCCGGCCGTCTCCGGCGGGCAGATCTTCATCCGCACCTCGAACCACCTCTACTGCATCGGCCAGCGGCGCTGAGGGCGGAGACGCTTTAAGACTGCGGCTTGAAGTAGAGGACCATGCCGGCCCCGGCGGCGGCGAGGACGAAGCCGACGTAGAGCAGCGGGTTCGGGGCCTGCTTGGGCGGGTGGAGCACCATCGAGAAGAGGACGTTGACGAGCGGCGCACCGGCGAAGACGAGCGGCATGACGTAGGTCGGAAGGCCCCCGCTTCGGAAGGCGTAGATGATGCAGACGGCGCCGATGGCCCCGAGCGCCCCGCCCGCCGTCGCGGCCAGCGCCCCCTTCGTCGTGAACCCGGC
>DATHBF010000275.1:0-1624 GCA_035296285.1 Pyrinomonadaceae bacterium
GAGGGCTTGAAGAGCGGCACCGTCCGCATCACCGAGAGGGGCGGGACGCAGACGGCCCGAGGCCGCCACGGCAGGGTGCAGCAAGTCTCGATGGGCGGCGGCGCGTCGGTCAACGAGCTGGCGCTCGTCAACAGGTCTGGCAAGAAGCTTCTGCTGCTGGCGGGCGAGGTCGTGGTCGGCGGCAAGCAGGACCGCATCGTGCAGGAGGACCGCGTCGTCCCGCCGGTGAGCGTCCCCGTGTCGCTCGACGTGTTCTGCGTCGAGCACGGGCGCTGGAGCGAGCGGGCGTCGGGCGGCCGCGACCGGGGCGGGCCGGTGATAGCCGCGCCGGTGCAGAAGCCGGACTCCTTCAACAGCCTCGGCGCGGTGGCCCACCCGAAGCTGCGCGCCGCGGCGCAGGACCGCAAGGAGCAGTCGGCCGTCTGGAGCGAGGTCAGCGCGAACAACGCCAAGCTCGGCACGTCCAACGGCACCGACACTTACCAGGAGGTCTATCAGAGCAAGAAGGTGTCGGGGCAGTTGAAGGACTACACCTCAGCGCTGGAGCGCGAGGTGTTGCAGCCGGGCGTGGTCGGCGTCGTCGTGGCTCGCAACGGCGAGCTGGTGTGGGCCGACGTGTTCGCCAGCCACGGGCTCTTCGCGCAATACTGGCCGAAGCTCCTGAAGTCCTACGCCGTGGACGCGGTGGCCGACTACAGGCGCGAGCGGGCGCCGACGCTCGACGCGGCGCGGCGCTACCTCAACGACCGCGGCGGGGCCGTCGCCGCCACCACGCAGCAGGGCGTCTACCAGCTCGTCAAGACGGAGAACCCCTCGTTCGCCATCTTCGAGCTGACGGACATCTCCCTCGTCCAGCCGCGGAGGCTGCACTTCAACAAGATGCAGCGGTAAAAAAAAGAGTGACGAGTGACGAGTGACGAGTGAAAGACAGCTTCTTACTCGTCACTCGTCACTCGTCACTTCCTTTATGTCTGCTTGGCGTAGACGGCCTTGGCCTTCTCCAGCAGGTCGCGGCGGTCAACGATGAAGTGGAGCCTGGCGCGCTCGTCGCCGCCCGTCAGTTGCTCGACCAGCTTTTCGAGCACGTCGAACTGGTCGCGGTCGGTGATGCCCTGGGCGTCGAGGTGGCCGCTGTAGCGCATGCGGCGGACCAGCTCGGGCAGCGTCAGGCGGCCCTCGAAGGTGCGGCCGCCGTGGCGGTGCGAGCGGCTGACGAGGTACTGAACGAGCAGCACGTCGTTGTAGAGCGCGGGCGCAAGGTACAGGCGCGAGCCCTCGCGCTCCCAACCCCCTTCGAGCCGGTGCGAGCGGCGCACCTGCGAGAGCCCGTCGAAGACCTCCGCCCAGTCCGTCTTAGGCTCGCGCCGTTCTAGGTAGGCTCGCGCGGCCGCGGGCATCCACGCGCGGTCGTCTTCAAAGTCCAGTTCCCGACCCAGCCGCTCCAGCCACTCGAAGAAGACCTCGCGCGCCGTCTTCTTCTCCTCGTGAATCTGGAACTCGCCGTCCTTCGTCGGGAGTTTCTTCAGGAGCGCGCGGCGCGCGGCGTCGGTCGCCTTGCCGCCCTCGACGCGGTAGGTGTCAACGCGCGCGTGCCAGCGGCGGGCCGCGTCGCAGTAGGGGCAAC
>DATHBF010000276.1:0-14339 GCA_035296285.1 Pyrinomonadaceae bacterium
GCGCGCCCTCTACGCGAGCTACGGCCTGACCGCGGGGGCCGCCGACGCCGCCCTCAAGCAGACGCGCGGGCGCGCCGCGACGCTCGACGCCCGCGCCCGCGGCTCGCTCCCCAACGAAGAGTCGGACCGGGCCGCGCGCTACGCCTCGGCCCCGCGCCCGCTCCGGCTCGTCAAAGGTTTTCGCAAGTCCTCGCTCGGCACCGTTTAATTGCCGCGGCGTTGGGTTATACTCCTCGCAACACCCGACCGACAGTTACTCCGACAGCAACACTTGTGCGCGACAGGCTTCTCGGCAGCCGAGGGTCCGGTTGATGACGAACATGCCGCAACGCCAGGAAGGGGCAGAGCGCGACGCCGCCGCGACGGCGCCGCCGCCGCCGCGCACGCCCACCTTCATCCTGCGCACCAAGCTCCTGCCGCCGCGGCCCGCGCCCTCGCTCCTGCCGCGCCCGCGGCTGACCGAGCGCCTTGAGCACAACCTCCAGAACGCCGTCACGCTCGTCACCGCCCCGGCCGGCTCGGGCAAGACGACGCTCGTCGCCGACTTCATACGCGGCGGCGGCCGCCCCTTCGTCTGGTATCAGCTCGACTCGGGGGACGCCGACCCGCTCGTCTTCCTCGGCTACGTCACGCACGGCATCAAGCAGCTCGTCCCCGGCTTCGGCGAGGCCACCGCCTCCTACATTCACGAGGCCGCCAAAGAACTCGCGCAGGCGCCCGAGCGCGCCGTGGACGTGCTCTTGAACGAAGTGCTCGACAGCGTCGAGCAGCAGTTCATCCTCGTCCTCGACGACTACCACCACCTCGGCGCAGAGACCCCCGTCCACCGCGTCGTCGACCGCCTGCTCGCCTACCTGCCCGACCTGATGCACGTCGTCATCATCTCGCGCGACCTGCCGCCGCTCGGGCTGGCGCGCATGAGGACGCAGGCCAGCCTCGCCGTCATCGACCGTCAGGAGCTGCTTTTCACCGACGAGGAGACGCGCGAGCTGTTCCGCAAAGTCTTTGACCTGGAGCTGACGCCCGAACAGCTCGCCGAGTACCGCGAGCGCACGCACGGCTGGATCACGGCGCTCCAGCTCGTCCGCCAGGTGGCGCAGCGTCAGGCGCTCGCCCGCAGCGGCGACGCGTCGAGCGCCCCGCCCGACCTCGTCGAAGTCCTCCGCCAGAGCGAGCGCGACATCTTCGACTACTTCGCCGAGGAGGTCTTCGCCGACGAGACGGAAGAGGTGCAGCAGTTCCTCTTAAGAGTCTCGCTGCTTGAGCGCGTCGAGCCCGACACGTGCAGCCGCCTCTACCCGGAGGCGCACGGTGCCGCTCTGCTCCAGACGCTCGCCCGCCGCAACGTCTTCATCTCGCTCGCCTCGGACGGGCGCGGCGAGGAGTACCGCCTCCACCCGCTCTTCCGAGGCTTCCTCCAGCGCCGCTTCCGCGCGGAGCTCGGCCGCCAGAAGGTCGCCGCCGAGCACGCGCGCCTCGCCGACCACTTCTTAGAGCGCGGCGCATGGGAGCAGGCCATGTCGCACCTGCTCGCCGCCGAGGACCACGACCGCGCCGCCCGCACCATCGCCGAGCGCGGCGGCGCCTGGATTACCGCGGGCGCCCTCGGCTCGCTCGCCTCCTTCGCCGACGCGCTCCCGAAAGACGCGCTCGAAAGCCACCCGCGGGCGCTGGCCCACCGCGCCGAGGTCGCGCGCCTGCGCGACGAGCACGACACGGCCCAGTCTCTTTTCAACCGGGCCGCCGTCCTCCTCCACGGGCAGGGCGACGGCGAGGGCGAGGCCGAGGCGCTGCACTCCCTCGCCACGCTCGCGCGCCGCCGCGGCGACTGCGAGGGCGCCTTCTCATACCTCGACCGCGCCGAAACACTCTCGGAAGAAACGTCGGCCGTGCGGACGAAGTGCGGCAACACGCGCGGCCTGTGCCTCGTCGCTTTGGCCCAGTGGACCGAGGCCGAGCGCGAGTTCCGCGCCGCCCTGCAATCGGCCGAGCAGCAGGGCGACCGCTACCACGCGCGCCTCATCTCCCACAACCTCGGCACGCCGGCCGGCATCCGCGGCGACTTCGGCGAGGCCCTGCGCTGGCTGCGCCGGATGCTGCGCGAGGAGGGCGCCGAACAGCCGCCCGTCCCGCAGGAGTCGGTCGCGCACCTCAACATCGCCCGCTGCCACTGGCACCTGGGCGAGTTCGAGCACTGTGAGCGCCACCTCGACCGCGCCCTTGAGACCTGCCAGCTCTTCAACCTGACGGGCCTGCGCGGCGAGATCTTCGAGTACTACGGCAACCTCTACCGCGAGCGCGGCGAGCACGCCCGCGCCGTCGAGTTCTACGACCGCGCCGAGCGCGCCTACGAGGAGGCCGGCGTTGACATCACGCGAACGGAGCTGCTCGAAGAGAAGGGCCTGCTCGCCCTCCAGCTCGGCGACTTCACCGAGGCGCGCGCCCTGCTCGACCGCCTGATAGAGGCCCGCGCCCGCGACGAGATGCTACGCCAGCGCACCGTCCTCGCCCGCGCCCGCGTCCTGCTCGCGCAGGGGCGCACCGACGAGGCGGCCGCGGACCTCCGGCCCGCCCTCCAGTACTTCCGCGCGATGGGCCTCTACTACAACGAGGCGCAGTCGGCCATGCTCCTCGCCGTCTGCTCGCACGCCGCGGGCGACGACTCAGCCCAGCTCGAACACCTGCGCCGCGCCCTCGACCTCGCCGCCCGCTACGACTACGAGTACTGGCTCGGGCGTTCGGTCGCGCAGTTCCCGCAAGTCTTCGCCGCGCCCGAGGCCGCGGAGCTTCTGCCGGCCGACGTGCGCGAGCAGCTTCAGGCCGCGCCCGCCGCGCACGAAGAGGCCGCCGGCGAGCAGGCCGCGGCAGTAGTCCGCGTCCACCAGGGGCCGGTCGCGGATTTGACCGTCAACATGCTCGGCTCCGTCGAAGTTTTCCGCGACCCGGCCCGGCCCTTCGCCGCCGACGCGTGGGTCACGCGCCGCGCGCGCGACATTCTCTGCTTCATCGCATCCAGACCGCACCGCCGCGCATCAAAGGATTCCGTGGTTGACACCTTCTGGGGCGAGGCCGACTTCGGCTCCGTCGAGAAGAATTTTCACCCGACCATCTCGCACGTCCGCAAGGCCCTGAACAGCAAGCAGCCCCTGAAGCAGAACTTCCTGCTCTACCGCGACGGCGACTACCAGCTCAACCCCGAGTTCTCCTACCGCATAGACACGGAGGAGTTCGACCGGCTCGTCTCGCTGGCCGATTCGTCCCGCCGCTCGCGCGACCAGGAAGCCTTCGTCGCCTCCTGCGAGCAGGCCGTCGCGCTCTACCGCGGCGAGTTCATGCAGGGGTCTTACGACGAGTGGGTCGAGGAGCAGCGCAGCTATTACCGCGAGCAATACCTGCGGCTGCTGGAACTCCTGGCCTCGCACGCGCAGAAGGCCGAGGACTGGTCGCGCTCGCTCTCGCTCGCGCAGCGCATCCTCCGCGAAGACCCCTTCCGCGAGGACGTTCACTGTCACGTCATGCGAGCGCACGCCGCGCAAGGCAACCGCGTCGCCGTCCGCGAGCAGTACGACGCCCTCCGCAAGCTGCTCAGGAAAGAGCTGGGAGTGGAGCCGGCGCCCGAGACGCAGAAGGTCTACAAGCAGCTGGTCGCCTAACCCCCTGCGTAAGTTGTTGCAAACAGAGCCGGCAACGAACTAGAAGGGTTTCACAAGAAATCCGCAACAAAAAGAACCCCCACGATGATGTACAAGATAAAAGCCACATTGCGACAACCGACCCTCGCTTTTACCCGCTCCCGACGCGGGGCCCGTCCTGAGTCGGGAGTCAATCAAGAAACAGCACGCAGCCCCAAAACTCCCAAAAAGATGCACCCGTTTGCCCCTGTCCGCCTCCAAAAATTCACCTCCGTCCTGCTCGTCGTCCTGCTGACGGGCCTGCCCGCCGTCGCCGGCATCCGCGTCCAGGGGACGCAGGGCCTGACGATGACGGGCGCCGACGGCGTCTACTACGACAACACCTCCGGCCTGACGATGACGGGCGCCGACGGCTTCCTCGCCTTCGACGTGAACGGCATCAACTCCGGCGTCACCGACGGCCTGACCATGACCGGGGCCGACGGCCTGACGATGACGGGCGCCGACGGCCTGACGATGACGGGCGCCGACGGCGGCGCGGTCGCCACCGTTGACGGCGTCACCTACACCGGCTCCAACAGCTACACCGCCGCCCATGTCAACGGCCTGACGATGACGGGCGCCGACGGGTTGACGATGACCGGGGCCGACGGCCTGACCATGACCGGCGCCGACGGCACCACCTGGCAGGTCAACTCCGTCGTCTTCCGCGAGCCGCAGGGCTTGACGATGACGGGGGCGGACGGCCTGACGATGACGGGCGCGGACGGCTTGACGACGCCGACGGGCACCGACGGGCTCACGATGACGGGCGCGGACGGGTTGACGATGACGGGCGCGGACACAGTTCGCGTCAACAGCGCCAATACCGTCCTCGCGACGCGGATGGACGGCACGGTCTTCCCCGCGCCGACCCAGGGGCTGACGATGACGGGCGCCGACGGGTTGACCATGACGGGCGCCGACGGCGTCGCCATGCACGGCGTCCAGGGCTTGACGATGACGGGCGCCGACGGCCTCGCCAAGCTCGACGGAGAGGACGAGGCGAAGCAGGCCACCGGCCTCCTCAGCTTCGACCCCGAGCTGGCCCTCCTGCTCGACCGCCTGACCGACGACAGCAACGTCAACGCCGCCATCGTCTACCACAAGTACCCCTACGACCCCGACTTCGCCGAACTCCGGAAGCTCGGCGTGCGCGGCGGCACGCGCTACCGCCACCTGCCGGTCCTGACCGTCACGGCCACCAAGTGCCAGCTCGAAAAGATCAGCCGCCTCCCCAACGTCCGCAGCATCTACGGCAACCGCACGCTCAAGTGGGACGCCGACGCCGGCCAGACGCAGACCGGCGTGATGCGCGCGCGCGAGGACTCTGACCTGCTCAGCGTCGGGCGCGGCCAGCCGGCCGAGGGCGCCAACGTCGGCGTCGCCGTCCTCGACACAGGCATCGACTCGACGCACCCGGACCTCGCCGGCCGCGTCATCCAGAACGTCAAGCTCGTTGACTTGCAGGGCGCGAACCTCTTCGGCTTCAACTACGCGACGCCCGTCACCGGCCTGCCCGACACGGACCAGTTGAGCGGCCACGGCACCTTCGTCGCGGGCGTCATCGCCGGCAGCGGCTTAAGCTCCGGCGGCAAGTACCGCGGCTACGCGCCCAAGGCCCGGCTCCTCGGACTCTCGGCCGGCGACGCCTCGCTCTTCAACGTCCTCTCCGGCTTCGACTACATCCTCTCGAACCCGGCGCTCAACATCCGCGTCGTCAATTGCAGCTTCTCGGCCGACACCCTCTACGACCCTTACGACCCCGTCAACATCGCCACCCGGCTCCTCGCCGAAGCCCGAGTCAACGTCGTCTTCTCGGCCGGCAACACCGGCCCCGGCATCCGCACGCTCAACCCTTACGCGCAGGCGCCCTGGGTCATCTCGGTGGGGGCGGTGGACGGGCGCGGACGGCTGGCCTCGTTCTCCTCGCGCGGCGACTTCGGCAGCCGCAACTTCCGCCCGACGCTCGTCGCGCCCGGCGTGGGCGTCGTCTCCCTGCGCGCCTCGGGCACGAACCTGACGGGCACGACCGCTCTGCGCGGCGACCTCGTCTCGCTCTCGCCGGCCGAGATTCCGTACTACACGACCGCCTCCGGCACCAGCTTCAGCGCGCCGCAGGTGGCCGGCGCCATCGCCCTGATGATCGGCGCCAACCCGCGGCTCACGGTCGAAGACATCCGCGACATCCTCCAGCGCACGGCCACGCCCATGCCGCCCTACTACCAGCACGAGGTCGGGGCGGGGCTGCTGAACGCTCACGCCGCGCTGCTCGAATCCGTCTTCCCCGCAAGGCAGTTCGGCCTCTTCCGCGCGGTCCTGAACCGCGGGCAGATGCGCTTCGTCAAGGAGAACACGCAGGTCTTCGAGGGCACGGCGCGGCCTGGCCTGCCCGCTCAGCTCTCGGTCAAGGTCCCGGCCGACGCCGCCTACGCCGCGGCCGACCTCGCCTGGGGGCCGATGCTGACGACCAACGACCTGATGCTCGCCGTCCTCGACTCTTCGGGCGAGACCGTGGCCGAGTCGAACTTCCTGAACGCGCCGGGCCTGACGGGCAAGCGCGAGCGGGCTCTCCTCTACGCGCCGGCCGCGGGCGCCTACAAGTTGAAGGTCGCGCACACGTTCCCGTCCGCGACCGCGCAAGCCTTCAAGGGCGTCTTCGAGACGGCGCGCGTCGAGTACGCGCCGCTCTCCGACCTCTCGGGGCTCGACGCCCGAACGGCCGAGGGCGTGCGCTTCGCCATGCGCTCGCTGGCGCTGTGGCCCGAGGGCGGGCGCTTCCGGCCGCAGGCCGCGGTGACGAGGCAGGAGTTGGCGGCGGCGCTCGTCGCCGCGGGGCGCGTCCCGCAGTACATGCCGGCGTCGCCTTCCTTCGTGGACGTGCGCGACACGGTCACGATGAACTCGGTCGAGAGCGCGCAAACGCTCTTCCACGACGCCGTGCGCGGCGGCAGCTTCCTCCCCGACGCGGCGACGACGCGCCTCGTCGCGGCCGTCGTCCTCGTGCGCGCCGCCGGCCTCAGGCAAGAGGCCGAGTCGGCACAGCCCGTCCTGACCTACACGGACGCCCAGAGCATCCCTTCCGAGCTGCGCGGCTACGTGGCCCTCGCCGTCCGCGAAGGGCTCCTCTCGGACGGCGCGGCCTTCAACCCGAACGCCGCGCTCACGCGCGCCGAGCTGGCCCGCGCCGTCGCCGCCCTCGTCCGCATGAACGTCGAGTAGGCGAGCCCCCCATCTTCAACACGCGCGGCCCGGCGGGAATCACACCCCGCCGGGCCGCGTCGCGTCCGGCACGCCTCAAGGATTCCTCAAGAGCCCGTAAACCCCCGAAAAACGGCCGCAAATCGGCCCCGCCCGCCGCCCTTAAAATTTTTCCCCGCGCTCAAGTTTCGCTCAACGTCCGTCCTTTATCTTCCCACCATGCCGCAAACGTACACCGCGCCCCGGGCCGACGTCGGGACGGAACGGGGTGACGGAGCGGCGGCAGAGGCCGTCGGGCGGCCTGCCTGGCAGAGACAGGCCGCCCGCCGCGCCGCCCTCGCGCACGACGCATCAATCTTCAGGAGAAACGCATGAAACGCCATCTCGTCTTTCGCGCCCTTTTCGTCGCCCTCGCCGCCTCGCTGGCCCTCGCGCTCGTCGCGCTCCCGCGCCGCGGGGCAAAGGCCGGCGCCGCCCTCAAGACCGTCATCGTCGAGTTGAAGGGCGAGCCCACCGTCGTCGCCAAGCACCGCGCCGAGCAGGCCGGGCAGCCCTTCGACGTGGCCGCCTACCGCCGGCAGATAGCCGCCGCGCAGGACAACCTCCTCGCCCGCGCGCGCTCCGCCGGCATCGACTACGTTCTCGCGGGCGTCAACGCCCCGAACGGCGAAGTGACCGCGCCCATCCAGTTCCGCTTCAACTACGTCTACAACGGCGTCACGCTCGAAGTCCCGGCCGCGGCCGTCCCCGCCATCGAGAAGCTCGACGGCGTCGCCGCCGTCCACGAGGCCGAGACGATGTACCCGCACCTCGACCGCGCCATCTCTTACGTCCGCGCCTCCGACCTCTACGGCAGCCCGGCGCGCACGACCCAGTTCGACGAGCTGAACACGGGCGGCGTGCACGGCGAGGGCATGATCGCCGCCGTCATCGACACCGGCATCGACTGGACGCACCCGATGTTCGGCGGCGACCCGACCCCGCCGCAGTTCGGCGTCGGCCCCGCGCTCGCCACGCGCAACCAGAAGGTCATCTACTACCTGAACCTGACGGCCGGCGCCGTGCAGGACGACTTCGGCCACGGCACGCACGTCGCCGCCGCCCTCGCCGGCTACCTCGCGCCCGCGCCCGGCAAGGACATGATTCCGGGGACGGCCGACGACGTGCAGATTCACGGCGTCGCCCCGAAGGCGCGGCTCATGGGCTACAAGACGCTCTCGACCGTCGGCACGGGCCTCAACCCCTCGACCATCATGGCCATCGAGGACGCCGTCCAGCCCTTCACCATCAACGGCTACCCGAAGCCCGTCCCGCACGTCATCAACCTTTCCCTGGGCAGCACCGTCAACGACCCGAACTCGCCGACCTCGGTCGCCTGCGACAACGCGACGCTGGCGGGCGTGACGGTCGTCGCCTCGGCCGGCAACTCCGGCGCCGCCACCGCGACGAACCCGACGGGTGAGGCCACCATCGGCTCGCCCGGCACCGGCCGCCGCGTCCTGACCGTCGGCGCCAACAACGACCCCGGCTTCTCCGAAGACATCGTCATGGACCGCGTCTACGACAGCGGCCGCCCGAACGACCTGACCGACGTGCTCGACCCGGCGGGGCTGGCCCGCGCGACGACGGGCTTCGTTGACGCCACCAACAAAACGGCCGCCACGGGCCAGCGCACGAACATCCAGACCGTCATCGCGGGCGGCTCGCCGACCATCGGCAACCCGGTCGCGCAGTACTACGTCTTCGCCGGCACGGTGACGACCCCCGCCGACGTGCCCGACGCGGTCGCCGGGCGCATCGCCATCGCGCGGCCTTCGGGCGCCTTCGCGGGCGCGGCGGCGGCCATCGCCGCCAAGGGCGCGGCCGGCGCGCTCATCATCCGCCCCGACCTCGCCAAGATCACCGTCGGCCACTCGACCATCCCCGTCTGGTCCATCACCGAGTCGGACGCGCGCTACCTCCTGGACCTGCTCTCGTCAACGGACGCGCCGGGCGTTGACCCCGCGAAGGGCACGGTCTCCGAGTTCCCGGTCCGCATCAAGCAGGGCGCGTTCACGCCCGCGATGGCCTCGTTCAGCTCGAAGGGGCCGGTCGGCGGCTTCGGTCAGGTGAAACCCGACGTGACGGCGACCGGCGTCGGCATCCTCTCGGCGACGGTGCGCGTCGGCGGCGTCTCGCCCTCGCCGGGCTTCATGTTCCACCCGAGCGGCTACGTCTCGGCCTCGGGCACCTCGATGAGCTCGCCCGTCACGGCCGGCGTCGCCACGCTCGTCAAGCAGAAGAACCCGCAGTGGACGCCCGCGATGATTCGCGCCGCGCTCGTCAACACGGCCACGAACCTACGCCGCGCCGACGGCTCGCCCGTCGCCGACGGCGTCCAGTCCGTTAACGACCAGGGCGGCGGGCTCATCGACGCCAACGCCGCCGCCAACGCCCCGGCGCTGATGGGCACGGGCACGCCCGGCCCGAGTGGGAAGGCCCCGGCCGTGCGGGCCAACCAGATTTGCCCGGCGGGGGGCGTCTTGTGCGGCGCCTCGCCCGGCAACCCCGACTTCAGCGCCAGCTACAGCTTCGGACAGGTCCAGATCGCGGGCGTCGAAGGCACGGCGACGCACACGCTGCCCGTCAACATCATTGACGTGCGCGACGGCGCGGGCGCCGGCACCTACGAGCTTTCGTCGAGCTACGTGCGCGGCGCCGACGGCTCGAACTTCCGCGTCAAGTTCACGGACGCGGGCGGCTCTGAAATCTCTTCCGTCGAAGTCCCCGCGGGCGGCAGCGCCTCCTTCAACGTGACGACCGTCGCCGACGGCGGCCACATCCCGAACGGGTCGCAGATTCAGTTCTACGTCAGCGCCACCCGCTCGGGCGGGCAGCGCCTCCGGATGCCGTTCTACTACCGCGCCGTCTCGCCGGTGTTGGCGGGCGCGGCGGCGCCGCAACTCGGCAGCATCGGCGGCAGCGAGGTCTCGGGCACGCCGGCCACCGATGTCAACGGCGCTTACGAGCTTTACTGGGGCGCGCCCGCCTCGGGGCCGCAGCCCTCGAAGTACCGCGTCGAGGAGTCGCAGGACGGCGGCGGCAGTTGGGCGACGCTGGCCGAGGTCCCCGCCTCGGAGACGAAGACGAAAGTGTCGGGCCGCGGCAACGGCACGTACCAGTACCGCGTCACGGGGCTCTTCCCCGTCGAGTACGGGCTGCTGGCGGGGCCGTCGAGCGCGGCGCAGACGGTGCGCGTCGAGCGGCGCGTCGAGCAGGACGTGACGGCGCTCGTCGAGGCGGCCATCGTTGACGGCACTTTCACGCTCGCGGGCGGCGTCACGGAGTTCGACCAGACGCTCAGGAACAACTCCTCGTCGGCCCTTTACGCGCCGCTCCAGTTCGTCATCACCTCGGTGCAGTCCAACAGCGGGCGCGTCTCGGTCGCCAACGCCGACAACGGCGGCGCGGGCACGGGCGCCTCGCCGGCCTCCTTCAACTACTCGGGCGCGGCCGGCGATGACTTCGCCGCGGGCGAGACGAGCGGGGCGAAGAGGCTGAGGTTCACGAACCCCGGCTCCGAGCTCTTCCGCGTGACGGCGGTCGTGCGCGCGCACGTCCCCGACCCGGCCTACTCGGGCGGCACCGTGACCAGCGACCCGCCCGCGGGCGGCACCTCGTCCGGCTCCACGTCGGGCGGCGGCACCACGCTCGGCGGCCTCCCGCTCCCGACGACCCAGGCCGTCAAGCTCACCTTCACGGTCAACCCGCTGACCCGCACGGTCAGCCTCCTGAAGTAGCCACGCGCGCGGCAGACGACGGGCGCCGGTGAAGATACACTCTTCACCGGCGCCCGCTTTTTACGTCTCAAGTATTCCTCAAGTGTCTGTAAGTTACTGAAAACCCGGCCCCGCCGCGGCCCGTCCCGCCGGGCCATAAATTTCTCTCCGCGCTCAAGTTTCGCTCAACGCCCGCCCGCTATCCTCCGCCTGTCAGTCATCATTAAAGCAAACCTCGTCAGCCCGAAACGCTGTTTCCCCTCAGGAGAAGTCTTCATGTCGAAAAGCCCTGTCCGTTTGTTCGCGGCCCTTCTGCTGGCGGCCGTCGCCGCCTCGGCCTCCGTCCTCTGGCGCGGCGGTGCGAGCGCCGCCCCGGCGCCCGTCTCCGTCATCGTCGAGCTCAAGGACGACCCGGCCGCCGTCTACAAGGCCAAGTCCGAGTCGGCGGGCCGCTCCGTCTCGGCCGAAGCCCTGCAAGCCTACCGCGCCTCGCTCTCGGCCAGGCAGGACTCGCTGCTCGACGCGCTGCGCGCCGGCGGCGTCTCGTTCGAGCCCGAGGCCGTCAGCGTCCCCGACTTCTCGGGCCAGACGGCCGCCACCGTGCCCTTCCGCTTCACGCTCGTCTACAACGGCGTCACGCTCAAGGTCCCGGCCGACGCCGTCGCGCAGATCGAGTCGCTGCCCGCCGTCAAGGCCGTCCACTTCAACGGCGTCAAGCGCGTCGCCCTCGACAAGAGCGTCCGCTACATCAACGCGCCGAAGGCTTACGGCAAAATCCCCGAGCTGACCGCGTTCGACGACTTCCGCGAGGGCCACGAGGGGCAGGGCATCAACATCGCCGTCCTCGACACCGGCATCGACTGGACGCACCCGATGTTCGGCGGCGACCCGACCCCGCCCCGCCTCGGCGTCGCCCCGCCCAACGCGAACACCAACCGGAAGGTCATCTACTACATGACGACTTCGGCCGGGCTTCTGGACGACTTCGGCCACGGCTCGCACGCCTCGGCCGACGCGGCCGGCTACCTCGGCCTCGCGCCCGGCGCCGACGGCCTGCCCGGCACCGCCGACGACGTGCGCGTCCACGGCGTCGCCCCACAGGCCAAGCTCATGGGCTACAAGGTCTGCGCCGCCTCGGGCGACTGCGTTGACGCCTCGACCATCCTGGCGGTCGAGGACGCCGTCTCGCCCGTCAGCCTGACCTTGCAGCCGAAGCCGGTCGCGCACGTCATCAACCTCTCACTCGGCGGTGCGGGCGGCCCCGACGACGCCACCTCCGCCGCCTGCGACAACGCCGTGCTCATGGGCGCCGTCGTCGTCGCCTCGGCCGGCAACGATGGGCCGGGCGAAGGCACCGTCGGCTCACCCGCGGCCGGCCGCCGCGTCATCGCCGTCGGAGCCAACACCGACCCCGGCTCGGGCGTCAACACGGCCGACCTGCTCGACGGCGGGCGCACCGGCATGAAGGCCATCGCCCTCGAAGGCTCGGCCCCCATCAACTCGGACCTCGTCAACAACTACGTCTACGTCGGGCAGGCCGAGACGCCCGACGCCGTGCCCGACAGCGTCCAGGGGCGCATCGCGCTCATCCAGCGCGGCTCCTCGGTCGAGACGCCCGAGCTTCCCACCGTCGGCAGCCTCGGCACCGGCCTCTTCGCCACCAAGACCGCCAACGTGCAGGCCAAGGGCGCCGTCGCCGCCGTCTTCGTCAACAACGTGGACGGCGAGCTTTCGGCCGCCACCGTCTACGCCGCGACCATCCCCGTCCTCGGCATGTCGAAGGAGAACGGCGACTACCTGAAGTCGCTCGTCAACTCGACCGTCGGCGCCGTCTCGACCAAGCGGCTGCGCATCAACGACGAGCTGGTCTTCTCGGCCGACATGGCCGACTTCAGCTCGCGCGGCCCCGTCCTCGGCTACGGCCAGATCAAGCCCGACGTGACGGCCCCCGGCGTTGACGTGCTGGCGGCGACGAGCTTGGTCGGCGCGCCCGCCGTCTCCATGCAGGACGCGACGCGCTACATCGGCGCCAACGGCACGAGCTTCTCCGGCCCGCACGTCGCCGGCGCCGCCGCGCTCATCAAGCAGGCCCACCTCGACTGGAACGCCGACCAGGTCCGCACCGCGCTCATCAACACGGCGACGAACCTGCGCGACGCGGCCGGCACGCCCAAACCGGACGGCCCGGCCGCCGACTCCGTCATCGCGCAGGGCGGCGGCCTCGTTGACGTTCACCACGCCATCAACGCGAAGGCCCTGATGGGCGTCGCGGGCGACGGGCTGACGACGCCTTCCATCCTCGGCAGCCATTCGTTCGGCGAGGTGCCGGTCGTCAACAGCCGCACGACGCACACCGAGAGCGTCACCGTCACCTTGCAGGACAACTCCGGCCAGGAGCGCACCTACACGCTCGCCGTCGCCGGCAACCGCGACCTCCGCGACGGCCTCGGCGCGTCGGTCGCGCAGCAGACCGTCACGGTGCCTGCGAATGGTTCGGCCACCTTCAAGGTCAACGCCGTCATCGACGGCGACCGCATCCGCTCCCTGCCCGAGCCCATCCAGATGCAGTGGTACGTGACGGCCAGAAGCGCCGACGGCGAGTCGCTGCGGATGCCCTTCTACCTGAAGCCCGTTATGGGCGTGCCGGCGAACCACGTCGCCTCGGTCGAGACCTACGCGGGCCGGGTCGCGGCCGGCGACGGCGCGTTGCAGCTCGCCTCCGGCACCACCTACGTTGACGTGCCCTTCGACGTGAGCGAGGACGCCTTCCGTGTTGACGCCCGCCTCGACTTCCCGCAGGTCGTCGCCGGCCTCTTCCACGACCTCGACTTCCTCCTGCTCGGCCCCGACGGCGCGGAGGTCGGCAGCTCGGCCCAGTCGGGCGGCCCCGAGTTCATCAACGCCAACGTCACGCGCGGCGGCCGCTACACCTACCGCGTCGTCGGCTTCGCCAACTTGCAGACCGATTTCACCATCACCAGCAAACAGATCGTCGGCGGCGAGTCGGCGCCCGCCACGCTCGGCGCTATTCAGAGCGAGTTCCGGGACGCGCAGGGGCGGCAGGTGGATCTCGACGGCGCGTTCACGCTCTACTGGGGCGCGAACGGCTCCGAGCGAGGCTTCGAGGTCGAGCGTTCGGCGGACGGCGGCGCGACGTGGCAGACGGCGGCGAGCGCGCCCGCGGGCTCCTCGCTCCTGACGCTCTCTAACCAGCCCGACGGCGCGCTCCAGTACCGCCTGCGCTCGCTCTACCCCGGCCAGATAGGGACCTACGTCAGCGACCCCGGCAACAGCCAGTCGGTCTTCGTTGACCGCCGCACGCTCGTTGACATCAGCTCGGCCGTCGAGACCGTGATGTCGAACGTCTCCTTCGCGGGCGGCGTCTTCCAGCTCGACCTCTCGATGACGAACAAGGCGGCCGAGAGCTACCTGCCCTACGCCGAGTTGAGAATTGTCCGCGTCAACTCGGCCTCGGGCACGGTGACGGCCGCCAACGCCGACAACCGCGGCGCGGGCACGCCCACGTCGCCCGCCGCCTACAACTACTCCGCCACGCTCGGCGCGGACCAGGCGTTCACGCCCGGCGAGACGAGCGCGGCCCGCACCATGCGCTTTAACGACCCGAAGGCGGAGCTGTTCACCTTCGACGTGCAGGTGACGGCCTACAAGCGCGCCTCGGGCGCCGCGGGCGGCGGCGGGGCTCCGGCCC
>DATHBF010000277.1:0-13144 GCA_035296285.1 Pyrinomonadaceae bacterium
CTCTTGTCGTAGCGGGGCCGGAGAGCCCTGCGACCCGGCCTCACTGCGTGATGTGAATCTCCTCCTCGGCGCCCGAGTGGCGGAGGAAGATGCCGAGGGCGCAGACGCAGAGCACGACGAAGCCCGCGATGGCCTTCCAGAGGTGCGGCGTGTTCCCCTGCGGGTCCGTGGTCGCCGCGAACAGGTAGAACTGCCAGATGGCGAAAGCGAGCGCGGCCACGGCCACGAGAGCGAGTAAAACGTCCAACAGGTTCTTCATCTTAAACCTCCAGCGTTCGACAGATTGAAGTGGTGACGACCCGACAGACCGCGCCGGTAAAACGCTATTAATGTGCCGGGTTTAAGACTTCTTTCTGGTACTGCTCGGGTTCGCGCCTATGTTAGCGCCCCGGCACGCGAGAAGCAAGATTTTTCCCGCCCGCGCCGCCCCGGCGGCTCAAACGCCCGACGCGAGCGGAAGCCTCACGACGAAGGTCGAGCCTTGCCCCTCGCCCTCGCTCTCGGCCCGGACGGTCCCGCCGTGCAGCTCGACCAGGTGGCGGACGATGGCGAGGCCGAGCCCGAGGCCCCCGTGCGGCCTCGTCGTTGACATGTCGGCCTGGCGGAAGCGGTCGAAGACGTAGGGCAGGAACTCGGGCGGGATGCCTTCGCCGTCGTCGGCGACGGCGATCTCGGCGCTTGCGCCCTCGCGCTTGAGCCGGACCTCGACGAGCCCGCCGCCCGGCGTGAACTTGACCGCGTTCGAGAGAAGGTTCCAGAACACCTGCTGCAAACGCTCCGGGTCGCCCGCGACGGCGATGACGCCCGCGTCCTTCGCCTCGCGCAGTCTGACGCCCTTGGCCTCGGCCGCCGGCCACACCGACTCGACCGCCGACGTGATGAGCGGCGAGAGGTCAACCGGCCGCACGTCCACGCGGAGCTTGCCGGTCACGATGCGCGAGGCGTCGAGCAAGTCTTCGATGATCTGCGTCTGCGCGTGCGCGTTGCGCTCGATGGTGGCGAGGGCGCGGGCCGAAGCCTCCTCGTCGAGCAGGCCCGAGCGAATCATGTGCGTCCAGCCTGAGATGGCCGTCAGCGGCGTGCGCAGCTCGTGCGAGACGGCGGCGAGGAACTCGTCCTTGGCGCGGCTCGCCTCCTCGGCGGCGGCCCTCATCGACTGCTCGCGCGCGAGTAACTGTTCGCGCTCGGCGAGACGAACCTCCAGCTCCTCCTTGACGGCGCGCAGGGACTCCTCGGCCCGCGCGCGCTCCTCGATCTCGGCGCGCAAAGACCGGGCCTTCTGCTGCAAGCGCACGATGGCCCGCAGGCGCTCGTCAGGGCAGCCGAGCGAAGTGTAACTCTCGGCCGGCACGACCCGCGAGTGGCCGGCGCAGACTTCCGACAGCCGGCCCGCCAGCGACTCGCCGCCGAAGCTTTCGAGCGGGTAGGCGCACATCAGCGTGAACGTGTGCTTCGCCGCCAGACCGTTCCAAAGCCCTTCCAGCTCGACCGCCTCCTCGTACCCGCCGCCCGCGCACAGCAGCGCCACCATCTCGCCGAAGACGCGCACGCCCCGTCCGCCCTCGGCCGCCCGCGCCACTAGTCTCCCGGCCGTCTCCTCGAACCGCGCCGGGTCGGGCCGGCGGCCCGCCGTGATCTTATTTAAAGTCTCGTCCGCGTCGAGCGCGGCGTAGCGCCCGGCGGCGCGCGCCGCCCCGAGGTCGAGCCCGAGCGCCGCGAGGCGTTCTTCCAAGCCTTCGATGTGAGGGCGCGTCGCCACGACGACGCACGAGTCGCCCGCGAGCAGGCCGCCGCCGATGAACTCTTCCAGCGACTCAAGCAGGGCCGCATCCGACTCGTAGAACTGGACGAAGTGTTCGGGCACCGAGGCCCCGCACGCTTCGGCGCGCGGCGCGGGTTCGCGTGCGCCGTCGAGGGCGCGCGTGCCCGCGTCGTGTGAGAACGCGCATTCCTCAATCGCCTGTGACAAGTTGGCCTCCGTCTACGGCTGGGGCTTCTGTCTGCCGCGGCCGCCCCGGGGAAAGGGAAAGCCGAAAAGAATCCGGGCTCGCGGGCGCGTCGCGTGGGGCGACTGCGGCCTTGCGTGCCGGCTCGGGGGGTCGGTGCGGGCTGCCCGCCCATTCTAGCCGGCTTCGGGTTTTAAATCTAGACGGTTGGGAACGTTTTCATTGACGGCGCGCGGCGCGGGCGAGTATCATGCGCGGCATCTGAACCCGGGCAGGTCGCTTCAGTCTTCGCCTCTTTCGGTCTTGTCTTCACTCGCGCCGGCATCGTTCGCGCCGCGCCGGCTTCCACAGTTCCTTTCACAGTCCCTTTAGCCGCTCCGGCTCTTCCGGAGTGAGTCCTTTTATTAATTAAGGAGGCGACCTCATGGCCGACCACAACGACCCCAACGCCGTCAACTCCATCTTCTCCGACATAGATGTCAGCGCCGCGGACCTCTACGACCTGTTCGGCTTCCCGACCGACGACGGCCAGAGCGTCGTCATCGCGCTCACCTTCGCCTCCATCCCGCAGGCCGGCGTCTTCGACACCGACATGCTCTACCGCATCCTCATCTCGCCGGACCCGCGCCTCGTCCGCCCGGCGCAGGAGGACCACAGCCTCAAAGGTCTGCTCCGCTACTTCGACGCCATCAAGGAGAGGTACCTCGGCCCCTCGAAGGCCGCCGAGATTCGCGTCACCGTGGACCAGTCGCAGCGCGCCACCGTCAAGTTCATAGACTTCCCCGGCGGCAGCTTCCAGACCCAGCTCGCCCTCAACCAGTCGCTCCAGATAGACACGCCCGACGGCCACCGCATCAAGGCCTACCTCGGCGGGCGCGACGACGCCTTCTTCAACGACCTCACCGGCTTCTTCCGCTCCATCAACTACGCGCCGCAGTTCTACCACGTCCCCCACACCATGGCCTCGGCGCGCGAGCTGGAGATTCCGAAGACGCTCCTGCAACTCGAAGGCAACCACCTCTTCAACCGCGACCCCAACGACCCCGAGTGGGGCTACGGGAAGAAGCGCGACCTGCCGCCGGGCCCGCTCGTGTGGGGCGGCGACCGCTTCATGAAGAACGAGAACGGCAAGTACGTCTTCGTCTACGACGGCCGCGACTGCCAGGCCGGGATGAACATCAACGCCATCATCCTCGAAATCCCGCTCGCCTTCCTCACGCGCTCGCCCCGGCGCGACCGCATCGTCAACTGCTGGGGCGAGAGCTGGGTCCTGAAGGCCGCCGACAAGATCGAGACCATCCCCGACCACCCGTTCTGGCTGGAGAACCCGCTCTCCCTCCTCGACGCCTTCCGCCTCGACGACGAGCTGAAGAAGTACAAGCTCGTGGACACCGACGGCCAGCCGTTCGCCGACGCGGGCCTGAGCGAGCGCGAGGACAACCGCCAGCTCGGCGCCAACAACTTCTTCCTCGCGCCGACCTTCGTCAAGCGGCTCGCGCACCTCGGCTGGGGCTTCGGCCCCTCCATCAGCGCCCTCGGCCTCCAGACCACCTTCGACCACGACAACTCGCCCGTCTCCGTCCACAGGAAGTACCACACGGCCGTCGCCGCCTTCCCGCGCGCCAAGAAGACGCTCTTCCAGGAGCTTCGGATGCCGGACGACTCATGGAACCCGAAGGGGCTCGACATCCCCCTCCGGCGCTCCTTCGAGATTTTCGTCCCCAACGTCTGCGCCATCGACATGGACACGACCGGCACATGGCCCTACGGCCGGCGGCTCGAAGACCAGGTGGCGACGCGCTTCCTCTCGCTGTTCCTCGACATGGAGGCCGAGTTCCGGGGTCGCAAGTACCACATCGATCTTCTGGCCGACCCGGAGCTGTGGGCCGTCGCGCCCGTCGAGCCGGCCACACCGCCCAACCCCTTGAAGAACGACAAGGAGTTCCTCAAGGAGTTCCCTTACCTGGCCGAGCCCTGGTGAGCGCCCCTTTGAAAAACTCCCCTTTGCGCCCCGGCGCCCTTGCGAGCTTTCTTAAAGACCTCACGCAAAGGCGCCCGCGCGCAAAGAAGAACTTATGCGAACACAGACCGACTTCGAGAAAGAGCTTGCGCGCATTGACGAGCAACTGAGCGGGCTCGGCCCCGCCGCGCTCGCCGAACCGCTCGACACGTTGAAGGCGACCGAGTACGTCTACCGTCTCTACCAGCGCGCCTCGCTGACGGGCAACATGCGCGAGCTTGACGAGGCCGGCGCGGCCGTTCAAAGCCTCATCGGCCGCGTCCCAAACCCTTCGGACCTCTACTACCTGAAGGCCAGCCTCGACTTCAAATTTCACCGCCTCCCCGAAGTCCGCCGCTCGCTCGCCGACTCGCCCACGCTGCGCGAGAGCCCGCAGGGCCGCACGCTCGCCGCCGACCTCGACTTTCAGGAGGGGCGCTACGCCGAGGCCCGCTCCGCTTACGAGAGCCTCGTCCGCGAGCAGGGCGGCTGGGACGACATCGCACGCCTCGCCCACCTCGAATTCAAGATGGGCGACGCCGACGCGGCCGACCGACTCTACCAGGAGGCCGAGGACGAGCTGACGGCCAAGCAGATGCGCCACTACGCATGGGTCGAGTTGCAGCGCGGCGTGCTCGACCTCAAGCGCGGGCGCGCGCAGGAGGCCCGCGCACACTACGACCGGGCGGGCCGCGCCTACTCCGGCTACTGGATGGTCGAGGAGCACACGGCCGAGCTTCTGGGCGCCGCGGGCGAGTACGAAGCGGCGGCCGAGCTTTACCGGAGGGTCTTAGAGCGCGCGCCGCGCCCCGAGTTCATGCAGGCGCTCGGCGAGCTTTACGACACGGCCGGCGACGGCGAGCGCGCCGAAGAGTGGTACGGCCGCGCGCTGTCGGCCTACCTTGAGTCGGCCGGGCGCGGCGAGGTCTGCTACTACCACCACCTCGTTGACTTCTACGCCGACGTACGGCGCGACGGCGCCGAGGCCATCCGCTGGGCCGAGAAAGACCTTGAGCTGCGCGAGAACTTCTCGACGCAATCGGCGCTCGCCTGGGCGCTCTACCGCGCGGGCCGCTTCAGTGAGGCGCGCGCGTGGATCGAGCGAGCGCTCGCGTCCGGCGCGCGCGACTCCCACCTCTTCTCGCAGGCCGCGGCCATCTACCGCCAGACCGGCGGCAACGGCGAGGTGGAAAACTTCGAGCGCATGGCCTCCGAGATCAACCCGCGCCGCGGGGGCTTTCACGTACACCGCTAGTCCAAGGAGCGATTCATCATGAAGAAGAACCTGCTCAAGCTCGTCGTCCTCGTCGCGTTCGTCGTGGCCTTCGCGCTGCTCATCGCGCTGCCCGGCTGTAACCGCGGCCCCAAGCCCGGCGAGGTGCTCGACGAGGCGCGCTCCGTCGGGCGCACGCCGGCCTCCTTCCCCGCCGCCGACGAGGACTACTTCCGCGACATGGACCGCGGCATCCAGCTCACGCCCAACGAGGTGAAGGGGCGCAACGCCTGGAACGTCTGGACCGGCGGCAACGACCGCTTCTGGGACAAGATAGGCATCCAGAGCTTCGGCGCGCTCGACCTCCTGAAGACCGTCTCCAACCACCCGTCGCTGAAGTTCAGCCGCTCGAACCGCTGGTATTACCTCGGCCTCGTCAACGAGCCCTGCTTCGAGAAGCCGGCGGGGCCGGACCCGAACCGCTACGGCCTCTGGCTCGACAGGCGCAAGGGCGACTGCGCGCCCGACCCGTTCGAGAACGAGGCCAAGTACCCTGGAGTTAAAATCGGCGCCCGCGGCAAGAACATGCCCGTCGGCTCCTTCTACGGCTACGCCTCCGGCATCCTCGGCCTGCGCCTCTTCCCCAACCCCGAGTTTGACGAGGCCGCCGCCAAGCGTTGGGACGCCGAGCGTTACTACACCGACCCGAACTACTACAACGACAAGAACCTCGTCCGCCCCTACCGTGTCGGCATGTCGTGCGGCTTCTGCCACATCAGCCCCGACCCTGTGATGCCGCCCGCCGACCCCGAGAACCCGAAGTTCGAGAACCTGAACTCCAGCGTCGGCGCGCAGTACTTCTGGATCGACCGCATCTTCGACTGGCAGGCCGACGAGGGCACCTACATCTTCCAGATGTTCCACACCTCGCGCCCCGGCACGCTCGACACCTCGCTCGTCTCGACCGACAACATCAACAACCCGCGCACGATGAACGCCATCTACTCGCTCGGCCCCCGCCTTGAGCAGGCCAAGCGGTTCGGCAAGGAGACGCTCGGGCCGGGCAGCCAGGACAACAAGCAGTTCCAGGACTACGCGCAGACCCAGCCGCTCAAGGACCTCTACGACCCGCTGACCAAGGCCGTCTTCTCGCCGCGCGTCCTCAAAGACGGCTCTGACTCCGTGGGCGGACTCGGGGCGCTCAACCGCGTCTACCTCAACATCGGCCTCTTCAGCGAAGAGTGGCTCCTGCACTTCAACCCGCTCGTCGGCGGTAAGGAGGTCACGCCGATAACCATCGAGACGGCGCGCAAGAACTCCTCCTACTGGGAGGCCACGGAGATGCAGACGCCCGACATGGCGCTCTTCTTCCTGAAGGCCGCGCCCCCGCACAAGCTCGCCGACGCGCCCGGCGGCCAATCGTTCCTCTCGACGAATCAGGCCCAACTCGACCGCGGCAAGATCGTCTTCGCCGAGAACTGCGCGCGCTGCCATTCGAGCAAGCTCCCCACGCCCGACCGCCCGCTCAAGATTTTCGACTCGGGCGGCTGCGCCGGCCCCGACTACATGAAGTGCTGGAACGACTTCTGGGCGTGGTCGAAGACCGACGAGTTCAAGTCGAAGATGCGCGAGATTGCGTCGGCGCCCGACTTCCTCGACAACAACTACCTGTCGGCCGAGCACCGCGTCCCCGTCACGCTCTTGCAGACGAACGCCTGCAGCCCGCTCGCCACCAACGCCATCCGCGGCAACATCTGGGACAACTTCTCCTCCGACACGTATAAAGATTTACCCTCGGTCGGCGAGATAACGGCCTACAACCCTCTGACGGGCGAGCCCTTCAAGTTCAAGGCTCCGGCCGGCGGCCGCGGCTACACGCGCCCGCCCTCGCTCATCAGCCTCTGGTCAACCGCGCCCTTCCTCCTCAACAACACGCTCGGCCGCTTCGACCCGAGCCCCTCGGTCGGAGCCCGCGTCGGCTCCTTCCAGGACTCCGTCGAGAAGCTGCTCTGGCCCGAGCGGCGCGAGAAGGACGCGCACCTTGAGAGGATGTTCGCCGAGCGCGGCATCAAGGACTTCCCCGGCACCATCGACCGCACGACGAAGACCTCCTACATCGTCGTCAAGTCGGGCTTCCTGCCCGGCGGCCTGAGCGGGCTCGTCGGCTGGGGCGAGTGGTTCTTCCCGAGCTTCTACGGGAAGTGCAAGGAGCGCACAGACCTCCAGCGCGGCGACATCTGCCTGGGGCCCATCCCCGCGGGGACGACCATCGGCCTGCTCACGAACCTCAACATCCGGCCCGAGGACATGAGCCTCGGCGACCGCATCTCCCACGACCGCAAGCTGCTCGCCATCCTGAAGACCATCAAGGCAGACCTGGCGAAGCTCGGCGACAACCCGAGCGACGAGGAGGCCCGCAAGATTTTCTCCAACCTCGTCCAGCCCTTGATGGAGGTCAGCAAGTGCCCCGACTACATCGTCAACCGCGGCCACTACTTCGGCACCGGCTTTGACGGCGAGCCCGCGCTCTCGGACGAAGACAAGCGCGCCCTCATCGAGTACATGAAGACCTTCTGACGCCTTGACTCAAGCGGGCCGCCTCGCCTCCCGGCGCGGGGCGGCCCGCACCACTTTCACGCCCCTTACCCGTTAATTCGAGGACGAAGCGATGAGCGACGCGCAATACGACTACGTTATCGTCGGGTCCGGCGCCGGCGGCGGCCCGCTGGCCGCCAACCTCGCCAAGGCCGGCTTTAAGGTGCTGGTGCTCGAAGCGGGCGGCGACCCCTGCTCAGAGAGCCCGCGCGGCAAGTTCATGTACGAAGTCCCCATCTTCCACGGCCTCTCGACCGAGTACAGGCCGTGCGCGTGGAACTTCTTCGTGCGCCACTACACGGACGACGCGCTCCAGGCGAAGGACTCGAAGGTGGTGAAGGAGGAGTACCTGCCGCCGGAGATGAAGGACGAGAAGCTGGTCTGGTATCCGCGCGCCGGGGCGCTCGGCGGCTGCACGGCGCACAACGCCATGATCACCGTCATCCCGCAGGACAGCGACTGGGACCGCATCGCCGAGATCACCGGCGACCAGACGTGGGCCGGCGAGAACATGCGCCGGTACTTCACGCGCCTTGAGGACTGCGACTACGTGCCGGAGCCCGGCTCGTTCCGCTCCATGCTACAGGGCGTCCTCTCGAACGTGGCCCGGTTCATCCTCGGCAAGAAGGCCGTCCTCGACTTCACGCACGGCCACGGCTTCGACGGGTGGCTGCCGACGAGCGGCATCGACCCCCGCCTGCTGCCGCGGCTCATCAAGGACCGCGACCTGGCCGACGCGCTGCTCGACGCCGCCAAGGCCACCATCAAGCAGCGCATCGGCAACACCCTGCTCGGCCTCGACACGCGCTTCGACCCGAACGACAGCCGCAACACCGGCGACAGCCCCGAGGGGCTGACCTTCACCCCGCTCGCCGTCAGCCGCGGCAAGCGCAGGGGGCCGCGCGACTACCTGCTGAGCGTCCAGAAGAGCAAGGAGTACGGCCAGAACCTCACCATCAAGAAGCACGCGCTGGCGACGCGCGTCGTCTTCGAGGGGAAGCGGGCCGTCGGCGTCGAGTACATAGACAAGTCGCACGTCTACCGCGCCGACCCGAGCGTTTACGCCCCCGACGCCACGCACGGCGAGCAGCCCGGCCCCGACCCCGCGACGCTCCCCCGCGCGGTCGTCCGCGCCGCCCGCGAAGTCATCCTCGCGGGCGGCGCCTTCAACACCCCGCAACTCCTCATGCTCTCCGGCGTCGGCCCCGCCGCCAAGCTCAGGGAGCTCGGCATGAAGGACGAGGACATCGTCGTGGACCTGCCGGGCGTCGGCACAAATTTACAGGACCGCTACGAGGTCGGCGTCATCTCCGAGTTCAACCGCGACTTCACGCTGCTCGACGGGGCGACCTTCGCCCCGCCCGAGAAGGACGACGGCGAGCTGGACGAGTCGCTGAGGGCCTGGTCGGAGAACGGCTCGGGCATCTACGCCTCGAACGGCGCGCTCATCGGCATCATCAAGCGGTCGAACAAGGACTTGAAAGACCCGGACCTCTTCATCTTCGGGCTCCCCGGCTTCTTCCGGGGCTACTTCCCGACCTACTCGCGCGTCTTCGAGTCCAAGCACAACAAGTTCACCTGGGCCATCCTCAAGGCCCGCACCACCAACACGGGCCACGTCACGCTCAGGAGCCTGAAGCCCTGGGACACGCCCCACATCAACTTCCAATACTTCGGCGACGGCTCGCGCCAGAACGACCCGGACCTCGACGCCGTGGTTGACGGCGTCAACTTCGTCCGCTCTCTCAACAAGCGGCTCGGGGGACTCATCAAGGCGGAGGAGGTGCCCGGCAGCAACGTCAAGGACCAGGCCCTCCGCGACTTCATCCGCGACGAGGCCTGGGGCCACCACGCCTCCTGCACCTGCAAGATCGGCTCGGACGACGACCCGATGGCCGTCCTCGACAACCGCCTGCGCGTGCGCGGCACGCAAGGGCTGCGCGTCGTGGACGCCTCGGTCTTCCCGAAGATACCGGGCTACTTCATCGTCACCGCCATCTACATGGTGAGCGAGAAGGCGTTCGACCTAATTAAGCAGGACGCGAAGTAGCGCCCGCGCTCGCGCCCGCCCGGACCGGCCGAAGGGGGAAAGACCTTGGCAGACACGAACCGCATTCTCGTCAAACTCCGCCCGTCGTTCGGGCTCGCCGCCGCCGAAGCGCGCGCCAACCTGCGCCCGCTCCACGACGAAGACCCGGCCGCGCCCGGCCTCGGCGTCGCCGCCACGTCGGCGGCCCCCGCGTGGTACCTGGCCGACCTGCCCGACGGGGCGGCCACGCCCTGGGACCTCGCCCACACGCAGGTCGCCGGCCAGCTCGGCATAGACGAGTCGGCCGTCGTCTACGCCGAGCCCGACCTGGAGCACACCATCTACGCCGACCCGAACGAGTCGGCCGCCCCCGGCGGCGCCTTCGCCGCCCTCCCCAACTGCGACGCGGAAGCCAACAGGGACCAGGACCCCGGCGGCGGACGCGCCACCGGGCCGGCCAAGTTCGCCTGGCACCTCGCCAGGAACTACTCGCAGCTCGGCCCCGCGCGCGACGCCGTCACCTTCAAAGACCCGCGCACGCGCATCGGCCACATCGACACCGGCTACGACCCCAGGCACGCCGGCCGCCCCGAGCGCATCCTGACCGAGCTTGAGCGCAACTTCGTGGACGGCGACAACAACCCGAACAGCTCCGCCGACCCGAACCGCGACCGCGTCTACGACAACTCGGGCCACGGCACCGGCACCGTCGGCATCCTCGCCGGCCGGAAGCTCTCGCAGTTCGGCGACGTTTACCTCGGCGGCGCCCCGCAGGCCGACATCCTCCCGCTGAGGGTCGCCAACCAGGTCGTCCTCTTCCGCACCAGCGCCTTCGCGCAGGCCCTGCGCTACGCCACGAGCCGCCGCTGCGACGTGATCTCGATCAGCATGGGCGGCCTGCCTTCGGGCGCGTGGAACGAGGCGGTCAACGAGGCTTACGACGCGGGCGTCTGCATCGTCGCCGCCGCCGGCAACAACGTCAGCGGGCTGCCGACGCGCCACGTCGTCTACCCGGCGCGCTACCGGCGCGTCATCGCCGTCTGCGGCGTCATGGCGAACGGCGAGCCCTACGACGACCTCTCCGGCATGGTGCTCGAAGGCAACTACGGCCCCGACAGCTCGATGACGGCCGCCATCGCCTCCTTCACGCCGAACATCCCCTGGCCCGTCTTCGGCTGCGAGACGGCCGTGCGCCGCAACGGCGAGGGCACCTCCGCCGCCACGCCGCAGGTCGCCGCCGCCGCCGCCCTCTGGTACGAGAACTACAAGAACGTGCTCCCGCGCGACTGGCACCGCGTCGAGGCCGTGCGCCACGCGCTCTTCTCTTCGGCGAAGGCGGGCGACGCGCGCCGGCTCGGCAACGGCTCGCTGCGCGCGCAGGCCGCGCTCGCCGTCAAGCCGGTCCTCAACCTCCCGAAGACGCCGGCCGACAAGGACTCGTTCTCCTTCTTCCGCGTCATCACCGGCCTCGGCGTGGCCGAGTCGCCGCCGCGCGAGGTCATGTTCGATCTGGAGTTGACGCAGCGATGGATGCTCAACCCGGAGCTGAGCGAGGCCGTGCCCGACCCGGAGGCCGTTGACGAGTTGCCGCGCGCCCAACTGCGCAGCTTCATGGACGCCGTCATCGCGGACGAGGGCGCCTCGCTCGCGCTGCGCAGGCACGTCGCCGCGCGCTACCCGCTGGTCTTCGGCTCCAAGTCGCCCCCCAAGCGCGCGCCGGCCGAGGTCGTGCCGCCGCCGCGCGCCGCCTGCTCCACGAAGGTCACGGTGTCGGACCCTCCCTTCCGCCGCCTGCGCGCCTACGCCGTTGACCCGAGCTTCTCGACGCGGCTCGACACGGCCGCCATCAACGAGGTGGCGCTCAAGGTCCGCTGGGAGCCTCTGGAGCCGGGGCCGAGGGGCGAGTACCTCGAAGTCGTTGACACGGACGCGGCCGACACCACCTACGAGCCCGTTGACCTGAGCGACCCGCGCCTCATCGCGCAGGACGGCTGCGCCCCTTCCGAGGGCAACCCTCAGTTCCACCAGCAGATGGTCTACGCCGTCGCCATGACGACCATCTCAAACTTCGAGCGCGCCCTCGGCCGCCCCGTCCTCTGGCGCCCGCGCATCAACCCCGACGACGAGACGGACGACGGCCAGTACGTCCCGCGCCTGCTCGTCCGCCCGCACGCGCTCCGGCAGGCCAACGCCTTCTACAGCCCGCAGGAGGTGGCGCTCCTGTTCGGCTACTTCCAGGCGTCGGCCTCCGACCCCGGCGACCACGCCCCCGGAAGCCTCGTCTACGCCTGCCTCTCGCACGACATCATCGCGCACGAGACGACGCACGCCATCCTCGACGGCATGCACCGCCGCTTCAACGAGCCGACCAACCCCGACATGCTCGCGCTGCACGAGGCGTTCGCCGACATCGTCGCCCTCATGCAGCACTTCACCATCCCCGACATCCTCACCAACGAGATCAACCGCACGCGCGGCGACCTCGAAGCCGAGTCCGTTCTGGGCAGCCTCGCCGTCCAGTTCGGGCGCGCGACGGGCGGGCGCGGCGCGCTGCGCGACGCCATCGGCCGCTTCGACGAGCGCGGCGTCTGGACGCGCATCAAGCCCGACCCGGCCGAGTACCGCGACCGCCAGCAGGCGCCGCACACGCGCGGCGCGCTCTTAGTCGCCGCCGTCTTCGACGCCTTCCTCGCCATCTACCGCACCCGCACGGCCGACCTGCTCCGCCTCTACACGGGCGGCACCGGCGTCCTGCCCGCGGGGGCCATCCACCCCGACCTCGTCGGCCGCCTCTCGGACGAGGCCGTCAAGTCGGCGCACCACGTCCTCAACATGTGCATCCGCGCGCTCGACTACATCCCGCCCGTGGACGTGACCTTCGGCGAGTACCTGCGCGGCATCATCACGGCCGACTTCGACCTCGTCGCCGACGACCGCTACAACTACCGCGTCGCCTTCGTCGAGGCGTTCCGCCGCCGCGGCATCTACCCGCGCGACCTCGACACGCTCTCCGTCGAGACGCTGCGCTGGGACGCGCCCGACCTCGCCGACTGGCCCCGCAAGGGGCGCGACAAGATTCTCGAACAGCTCAAGCGTTACGCCGACCTCTGCTTCTACATCGGCGACCGCGAGAAGCTGTTCCGCGTGACGAGGGACCAGCGCGAGGCGCTGCACGGGACGCTTGAGAAGGCGTTCGAGGAGTCGCCCGACTTCGCCGCCAAGCTCGGGCTCGACCCGAAGCGCACCTTCGAGGTGCACGAGCTGCGCCGCTCGATCCGCGTCAGCCCCGACGGCAAGCACATCCCGCAGATCATCGGCGCGCTGACGCAGTCGGCCCGCGTGCGCGGCGGCGACCGGACGGT
>DATHBF010000278.1:0-8721 GCA_035296285.1 Pyrinomonadaceae bacterium
GGAAGAGCCTTCGCGGTCGCCGCACGCCGAGATGCTGCGCCTCTACCGCGACCTGCTCGCGCTCCGCCGACGGCACCCCTGCCTCTCGAACTGCGACAAGTCGCGCACGCGCGCTCGCTTCGACGAGGCGCGCGGCTGGCTCACAATCGGGCGCGGCGACGAAGGCGGCTCCCGCGCGCTCCTCGTTTGCAACCTCTCGGCCGAGGCGCAGGACGTGCCCGTCGAACCGAATGAGGGCGCCGCGCTCAAGCTCGCCCTCTGGACCGGCGCGGCCGAGTACGGCGGCCCGGCCGACGCCGAGCGCCCCGCCGACTCGCCCGCCGAGGCCGTCAGGCTCGAAGCCTGGGGCGCGGCCCTGTACATCAACGACCCGACCGAGGATAACGGATGAAGGTCTGGCCTGGGCGGTCGTACCCTTTGGGTGCGACGTGGGACGGCGCGGGCGTCAACTTCGCGCTCTTCTCCGAGAACGCGACCGCCGTCGAGCTGTGCCTGTTCGACTCGGCCGACGCGCCGTCGGAGTCGCGCCGCGTCGTGCTGACCGAGCGCACGAACCAGGTCTGGCACGCATATCTTCCGGAGGCGCGGCCCGGCCAGCTCTACGGCTACCGCGTCCACGGCCCGTACGACCCGCCGCACGGCCACCGCTTCAACCCGCACAAGCTCCTGCTCGACCCCTACGCCAAGGCCGTCACCGGCGACGTGCGCTGGGACGAGGCCGCCTTCGGCTACCAGATAGGCCACGCGGCGGCCGACCTCTCCTACGACGAGCGCGACAGCGCGCCCTTCATGCCCCGCTGCGTCGTCGTGGACCCGGCCTTCAGCTGGGGCGGCGACGAGCGCCCGCGCACGCCCTGGCACAAGACGCTCATCTACGAGATGCACGTCCGCGGCTTCACCAAGCTCCACCCGGAAGTGCCCGAGGAGCTGCGCGGCACCTACGCCGGGCTCACGCACCCGTCGGTCGTCGAGTACCTGCTCGCGCTCGGCGTCACGGCCGTCGAACTCCTCCCCGTCCACCAGTTCGTCTCCGAGAAGTTCATACAGGACCACGGCCTCACGAACTACTGGGGCTACAACTCCATAGGCTTCTTCGCCCCCGACGCGCGCTACTCCTCGACCGGCTCTTTGGGCGAGCAGGTCTCCGAGTTCAAGACCGTCGTCAAGACCTTCCACCGCGAGGGGCTCGAAGTCATCCTCGACGTGGTCTACAACCACACGGGCGAGGGCAGCCACCTCGGGCCGACGCTCTCGTTCCGCGGCATCGACAACGCCGCCTACTACCGCCTCGTGCCCGGGCACGGGCGCTACTACATGGACTACACGGGCTGCGGCAACACGCTCAACATGCAGCACCCGCGCTCGCTCCAGCTCCTCATGGACTCTCTGCGTTACTGGGTCGAGGAGATGCACGTTGACGGCTTCCGCTTCGACCTCGCCTCGGCCCTCGCCCGCGAGCTGCACGAGGTTGACCGCCTCGGCTCCTTCTTCGACATCATCCATCAGGACCCCGTGCTCTCGCAGGTCAAGCTCATCGCCGAGCCCTGGGACTTAGGGGAGGGCGGCTATCAGGTCGGCAACTTCCCGCCGGGCTGGGCCGAGTGGAACGGCATCTACCGCGACAACATCCGCTCGTTCTGGCGCGGCGACCCCGGCCAGATAGACGACCTCGCCTTTCGCCTCACGGGCAGCAGCGACCTCTACGAGCGCAGCGGGCGCAGGCCCTACGCCAGCGTCAACTTCGTCACCGCGCACGACGGCTTCACCCTGCGCGACCTCGTCAGCTACAACGAGAAGCACAACTCGGAGAACGGCGAAGGCAACCGCGACGGGCACGACCACAACATCAGTTGGAACTGCGGCGTCGAGGGCGAGACGGACGACCCGGAGGTGAACAATCTTCGGGTCCGGCAGGTGCGAAACTTCCTCGCCACGCTCCTGCTCTCGCAGGGCGTGCCGATGCTCGTCGCCGGGGACGAGACGGGCCGCACGCAGCGCGGCAACAACAACGCCTGGTGCCAGGACAACGAGACCTCCTGGCTCGACTGGGATTTGGACGAGCAGCGGCGCGGCCTGCTTGAGTTCACGCGCGAGCTGATTCAAATCTTCCACCGCCATCCGGTCCTCCGCCGCCGGAAGTTTTTCCAGGGGCGGCAGATTCGCGGCGCGGAGATAAAAGACATCTCCTGGTTCCGCCCCGACGGGCGCGAGATGACGGAGGCCGACTGGCGGAACGAAGCGGCGCGCGTCCTCGGCGTCCGCCTCGCGGGCGACGCCATTGACGAGGTTGACGAGCGCGGCCGCCACATCGCCGGCGACACGCTCTTCGTCATCCTCAACGCTCACGCGCGCTCGGTCTCCTTCCACCTGCCCGCGCACCGCCCCGGCGTCCTCTGGGAGCAGATAATAGACACGCGCGAGGGGCACGGCCGCCGCCGCACGCGCCGCTCGGTGCGCGGCGGCACGAGCTACAGGATGGAGGCCCGCTCGCTCGCCCTCTTCCGCCTCCAGACGGGGGCGGGAGCCTCCCAGGAGCACGCGCCCGTCGAAGAGCTTCGCGCCGATGAGCCGGTCACTCTGGTCGAACTCGAAGCGGCGCCGCCGCCAGCGTCGGCCGAGGCTCAGGTCGAGTCGGTCTACTGCGAGCGCGCCGGCGCCATCGTCCCGCTCGACGGCGACTTCTGCCGCGCGTGCAGCGAGGTCGTCCGTGAGGGCGACGGCGTCCACCACCCCGTCACGCCCGAGCTGCTCAAGCGCCTCGACTACGCCACGACCGAAGTGCCCGAGACGGAGGCGCAGGGCGAGCCGCCGGGCGACGAAGACGAAGGCGGGATTTAACACAGAGGGCACAGAGGACATGGAGGACATGGAGGACATAGAGAAAAGAATTATTTCTTCCTCTCCGTGTCCTCTGTGCCCTCCATGCCCTCTGTGTTGAAAGAGCCTTACGGTAAGCGCCCGTAGAGCAGGGTGGTGTCGCGGAGGCGGTCGCGCAGTTCGTCGGTGAGCGCGCGTTCTTTGAGGCGCCAGGCCCAGTTGCCTTCGGCGCTGGCGGGCGTGTTCATGCGGGCCTCGGTGCCGAGGCCGAGCACGTCCTGAAGCTGCGCGACGGCGATGACGGCCACGGACATCCAGGCGGCGCGGATGAAGTCCCAGTTGATGTCGGAGCCTTCGGTGGCGAGGTATCGCTCGCAGTTCTCGCGCTCGCGGCGCAAGCCTTCGTCGTGACCCGCGCGCCCGGGCTGTCGGGCCTCCCACCAGCCGACGACCGTGTCGTTGTCGTGCGTGCCGGTGTAGGCGACAGAGGAGCGCGTGTACTCGTGCGGGAGGTGCGTGTCGTGCGGGTCGCCGCCGAAGGCGAACTGGAGGACGCGCATGCCGGGGAAGCCGAACTCGTCGCGCAGCTCGTGCACGTCGGGCGTGATGGTGCCGAGGTCTTCGGCGATGACGGGCAGCTCGCCGCCCGTGGCCTCTTTGACGCGCCGGAAGATTTCGCGGCCCGGCGCCGGCACCCATCGGCCGCGCTCGGCCGTCTCGTGCTCGGCCGGCACCTCCCAGTAGGCCGCGAAGCCGCGGAAGTGGTCAACGCGCACCACGTCCACCAGCTTCAAAGTCTCGCGCACGCGGTCCACCCACCACGAGAAGCCTTCCTCGCGCATCCGGTCCCAGTCGTAGATGGGGTTTCCCCAGAGCTGGCCCGTCTCGCTGAAGGCGTCGGGCGGGACGCCGGCCACGACCGAGGGCGAGCCGTCCCCGTTCAGCTTAAAGAGGTGGGGCCTGGCCCACACGTCGGCCGAGTTGTGCGCGACGAAGATGGGCATGTCGCCGACGACGCGCACCCCCCGCTCGTTGGCGTAACGCTTGAGCTTGAGCCACTGGCCGAAGAAGGCGTACTGGAAGAACTTGTGCGCCTCGACGCGCTCGGCGAAGGAGACGCGGGCGCCCTCCAGCGCCGCCCCCTCGCGCCGCGCGAGGCCCGCCGCCCAGGTGTGCCACGACTCACCCTTGTACTCGTCCTTGAGCGCGGCGAAGAGCGCCCAGTCGTCGAGCCACGCGGAGGCGAAGCCGAGAAAGCCCTCGTAGTCGCCGCGCAAGTCGTGGTCGGAATCCTTCGCGTTCTTGAAATGCCGGAAAGCCTTCTCCAGCAGCCCGCGCTTGTACTCGATGACGCGGCCGAACTCGACGCGGTCGTCGCGCAGGTCCGGCACCTCGTTCAAGTCGTCGCGCGCGAGCAGGCCCGACTCGACGAGGCGCTCGGGGCTTATGAGCAAAGTGTTTCCGGCGAAGGCCGAGAAGGAGGAGTAGGGCGAGTCGCCGTAGCCGGTCGGCCCGAGCGGCATGATCTGCCAGTAGGTCTGCCCGGCGCGGGCGAGCCAGTCCACGAACCTGTAAGCCTCGCCGCCGAGGTCGCCGATGCCGTAGCGCCCCGGCAGGGAGGTGGGATGCAGGAGAATGCCGCTCGACCTTTTGAAGTTCATGCCGGCCCCTCGCCCGTAAGGAAGTGACGAACGCGGGATGATGGACGATGAATGTCGCGGCCCTGTGGCGTTTCATTCATCATTCATCATTCGTCATTCTTCCTTATGTTCGGAGGTGAGCACCCAGCAGCGCAGGACTTCCGCCACGCTCCAGGCCTGGGCGACGCAGCCGCGGGCGGCGAAGGGCGGGACGGCGTCGAAGACTTCGCTGATGGAGCCGACGCAGGCTTCGCCGAGGTGCGGGACGAAGCCTTCGAGGAAGCGGCGCGCGCCCGCGCGGTCCTCGGGGTGGACCTTGAGCCATGCGTCAACGAAGGGGCCGATGAGCCAGCCCCAGACCGTGCCCTGATGATATGCCGCGTCGCGCGTCTTCAGGTCGCCGTGGTAGGTCGGGTGGAAGTCCGGGTGGTCGGGCGAGAGCGAGCGCAGGCCCACGGGCGTCAGGAGCTTTTCGCGCGCGACGTTTAAGACCGACTCCCAGCGGGCCGGGTCGAGGACGGGGTGTGCGAGCGAGATGGCGAGCAACTGATTCGGGCGGCAGGCGGGGTCGTCCTTGCCGCCCAACTCCTCGCACTCGACCACGTCGTAGAGGTGGCCGCCCTCCTCGTACCAGAAACGCTCGTTGAAGGAGCGGCGCGCTCGCTCGGCGTGCTCGGCGTAAGCGCGCGCGGCCTCTTCGCCTTCGACCTCGCGCGTCCAGCCTTCGAGGAGGCGCAGGGCGTTGTACCAGAGCGCGTTTATCTCAACCGCCTTGCCGCGCCGCGGCGTCACCACCCAGCCGTCGCACTTCGCGTCCATCCATGTCAACTGGTAGCCCTCCTCGCCCTGGCGCAGGAGGCCGTCGCGCTCGTCAACGCCGATGCTGAAGCGCGTGCCGCGCAGGTGGTGCTCGATGATGTCGCGCAGCTTGGGCAGGAGTTGTTCGAGCGTGACGCGGTCGTCCGTCGCCTTCAGGTAGCGGTGGGCGGCCTGGAAGAACCAGAGCGTGGCGTCGGCCGTGTGGTAGAGCCCTTCGTTGCTGCCGTCGGGGAACATGTTGGGGATGAGGCCGTCGCGGATGTACTGGCCGAAGGTGCGCAGTATCCAGCCGGCCTCGCGGTGCCGACCCGTGGTGCAGGTCAAGCCTTCGAGCGAGATCATCGTGTCGCGGCCCCAGTCGGTGAACCAGTGGTAGCCGGCGATGACGGAGCGCACCTCCTCGCCCGCGGCCTGGGCGCGCGCGGAGTCCTCCTGCCGGCCCGAGGGCGTGATGACGAACTGGTCGGAGGCGAGGACGAGTTCGGCCGCCACGCCGCCGCGCGCCGCCGGGTGCGCGGCCGCGAGGAGGCGCTGGCGGCGCTCGTGCTCGGCGGCCTGCGCGTCCTCGGGGACGAGCGCGCGCACCGTCTCCCACGACTCGGTCGAGGCGACGAGCGTCGCGGGAGTCTCCCGCGACACGTCAACGCTGAAGTAGCCGGGGCTCCAAAGCTCGCCCGTGTGGTCGTAGCCGCGGCGCTCTTCGACGCGGTAGAAGATGTCGCCGAACTTCCGCCCGTCTAAAGAGAAGGTGGCGCGGTGGCCGTAAATCTTCAGGCGCATCGGCGGGTAGACGTGCCCCGTAGAAAGCTCAAGGCGGTCTTCGACGGAGGTGACGGTGTAGGGCTCGTTGGTGGAGGCGTGGACGGCCTCTTCGAGCGGGCGGAACTGGACCGCCGGCCGGAGCTTCAGGCGCAAGGGTCCGTCGCCCGAGACGACGCGGTAGTTGACGTGCACCGTGTTCTGCTTGTGCAGCATCAGGACGCGCTTCTCGACGACCGCGCCTTCGAGGTCGTAGCGCCAGACGGGCAAGCCTTCTTCGAGTCGGAACTCGGTGAGGTGGCGCGCGCCGGGAAGCTCAAGCGTGCCGCCCGCGCGCTCCTGCCCGCCGACGTGGAAGCGCCGCCCGTCGGGCAGGCGCAGCCACTCGGCGAGGTGGTTGAGCATGACGGTGCGGCCGAGCGGCGTCGGCAGCGCCGAGATGAGCAGGCCGTGATAGCGGCGCGTCGGCACGCCGGCCACCGTGCTTGAGGCGAAGCCGCCGAGCCCGTTCGTCACCAGCCACTCGCGGCCGAGCAGAGCGTCCGGGTCGTGCCCGCCTTCGCCCTCGAAGCTCAGCCGGCGGACGAGTGCTTCGTTTCCCAAAGCTTCAAACCCTCCTCGCGCGTCTCCTCTTCCTCCGTCACCTCGCCTCCCGGGTCGGCGAGGTCAACGACTTCACTTGCCTGCGCCGGCCGCAGCGCGACGGCCGCGTGGCCGGGGATGAGCCAGTTCAGTTTCGTCTCCAAAGGCGGCGTGCCCGAGCCGCCGTAGCGGCAGTCCTCGCTCGACCAGAGCACCGCCCAGCGTCTCCCTTCGGGCGGCGCGAGCAGGGGCTCCGGCGCGGGGTTGAGGTTGAGGTCGCGCCCGAAGTTGACGAGGAGCAATCTGTCCTCGCCTTCTCCGCCGAAGAAGCGGAGGACGAAAGCCTCGGGGCCGAGCACGGCGCCGTCTACGCCGCGCGGCTCCTGCCGTCTGAAGACGGCGTCCTCGCGCCTGAGCCGGAGCAGGTCGCGGTGCATCTCGTAGACGCCCGCATTCTTCTCCCGCTCCGACAGGTCGAGCTTGCAACGCTCGAACGTCTCGGCCGCCTCGGGCGCGGCCAGGCACTCGCGCCCCTCGGGCGTGGCCATGCTGCGGAACTGCGCGAGGGACTCGGCGCGGCCTTTGCGGACGAGCCCGGCCAGCTCGCCCCCGAAGTCCGCGAAGTAATGGAAGGGCGCGCTCGCCGCGAACTCCTGACCCTGAAAGAGCATCGGCGTGGCGGGGCCGAGCAGGAGCAGGGCCGTCAGCGCGCGGAAGCGGCCGGGGCTCGTCAGTTGATGGAGGCGGAAGCCGCGCGCGGAGTTGGCGACCTGGTCGTGGTTCTCTATGAAGTTGATGAACGAGTGCGGGGCGAGGTCGAGCGAGGGCGTGCCGCGCCGGCGGCGCTGCCAGCGGTAACGCTGCCCCTGATACAGAAAGCCGTACTTGGCCGACGAGACGAACTCCTGCGGCGAGCCCTGATAGTCGGTGTAGTAAGCCTCCTTGCGGCCGGTGACGGCGACGACGGCCGTGTGGTGGAAGTCGTCGTTCCAGAGGGCGTCGAGGCCGTAGCCGCCCGCGGAGGCCGGGCGGACGAGGCGGGCGTGCTGCAGCTCGTTCTCGCCGACGACGATGGTCGCGCGCCCCTTCGCCTCTTCGCGGATGCGGCGCGTGACGGCCGAGAGGATGTGTTCCTGAGAGTCGTCGGAGACGCTCTGCGTGGCGTCCATGCGCAGGCCGTCGAAGTGGAACTCGCGGACCCAGTAGGCGGCGTTCGAGAGGAAGAACTCGCGGACCGGCCCGGAGCCCGCGTCGTCGAAGTTGAGGGCGTCGCCCCACTCGGTGTGGTGGCGCGCGGAGAAGTATTCCTCGGCGAACTGGCGGAGGTAGTTGCCGTCGGGGCCGAGGTGGTTGTAGACCACGTCGAGGATGACGGCGAGGCCGCATCGGTGCGCCTCGTTGACGAAGCGGCGCAGGTCGTCGGGCTCGCCGTAGAGGCGCGTCGGCGCGAAGAGGTCCACGCCGTCGTAGCCCCAGCCGAAGTCCCCCGGGAACTCCGTGACCGGCATCATCTCGACGCAGGTGACGCCGAGCCGCGCCAGCTCTTCAAGCTCGCGCCCGGCCGCCGCCCACGTCCCCTCGCGCGTGAAGGTGCCGACGTGCAGCTCGTAGATGACCTGACCCTTGAGCGCCGCGCCGCGCCAATCGCCGTCCGTCCACTCGAACGTCGTCGGGTCCACGACACACGAGTGACCGTGCGGCCCGCGGGGCTGGAAGCGCGAGGCGGGGTCGGGGAAGACCTGCCCTTCGTCGCCGTCGAGGCGGTAGCGGTAGAGCGTCCCGGCGCGCGCGCGCGCGGCGTGCGCGGAGAAGTAGCCGCCGCCCTCCGGCTCTAGCTCGATTGCTTCGGTCGCGCCGCCTTCAAAGACGACCTCTACTGTTCGACGGCGTGGCGCCCAGACGCGGAAGTGTACGCCGCCCGCGGGCAACACCTCGGCCCCGATTGGCAAACCCCTCGGTGGGGACGCCACTTCCGAAAGCGAATCAGGTTTCATGGTGTCGGTCTTTAAAAACTTGAAGGCGATTCTAGGCGCCGCGCCGGGCGTCCGCAAGCGGACGGTTTCGCGTGCCCCTTTCTGTTAGTGTGAGGGGGTAGTCTCCCGAC
>DATHBF010000279.1:0-1797 GCA_035296285.1 Pyrinomonadaceae bacterium
AGGCGGCAGACTCTATGGGGACGAAGGACGCGAAGGCGCTGATTCATTCGGCGGGCGAAGGCTTCTTTATCGGCGTGACGCCGAGCGGGCACGCGCAGGTCATCGAGACGGACACGGAGCGCGCCTCGGCGGCGACGCCGATGGAGCTTCTGCTCATCGCGCTCGGCGGCTGCACGGCCGTTGACGTGGCCTCCATCCTGAAGAAGAAGCGCGAGCGCGTGAGCGACTACCGCGTGGAGGTTCGAGGCTTCCGGCGCGAGGAGCACCCGCGGGCTTTCACGCGCATCGAAGTGCGCCACCTTGTCCGCGGACGGGGCATCAAAGAGAGTTCGGTGGCCGAGGCCGTCGAGCTTTCGGAGACGAAGTATTGCAGCGTCGCGGCGACTCTCCGGCCCGGCGTCGAGCTGGTCACAACCTACGAAGTCGTCGAGGAGGCGGGCGACTGAGCCCGCCCCCAAACCTTTAGCCGCGTGAACCACGCCCGCAGAATCAAAATGATCTTCTCAGCACAACAAGTCTTCCTCTGCGCCGCCGCCTCGCTGCTCGCGCTCTCGTGCGCGCGCGTCGAGAACAAGCCTGCCGCGAACGCCCCGGCCGCCGCCGCCGCGGCCGCCGAAGCGCCTTTGTACGCGGCCGAGGAGCCCTTCGTCCTCTCGCCCGAGGACCAGACCGAGGACGCGCTGGCCGCGACGCGCCGCGCCGACGCCGAAGGGGGCGGCGGCCAGACGCCGCGCCTCACGCCGCAGGAGCACATGCGCCGCGCGGCCATCTACCACGTCAACCGCGCCTTCGAGGAGGCGCGCAACCACTGGCGCGCGCTCATCGAACGCTTCCCCTCGGACACGAACGTCCCGGCCGCCCACTTCGGCGTCGGCCGCACGCTCTTTCAGGAGCGGCGCTACGAGGAGGCGCTGCCCGTCTTCCAGCAGCTCGGCGACAGGTACCCGAACTCTGTCGGCGGGCGCGACGGCTTCTACTACGTGGCCGCGACGCTCCTGCGCCTGAACCGCTTCGGCGAGGCCGCCGCGCGCTACGCCGAATACGTCGAGCGTTTCCCGAAGGGCGAGCGCACGGAGGCCGCCTACCTCAACATCATCGACTCGCTGCGCGAGGCCGGCCGCTACGACGACGCCCTGCCCTGGATCGGGCGCACGCGCGCGCGCTTCCCCGGCACGCCGACCGACGTGGCGGCGCTCTTCGCGCGCCTGCGCCTCGACGTGGCCCGCAAGGACTGGCCCTCGGCCCTGCGCTCGGCGGACGAGCTGGGCCGCGTAAACATCCCGAAGGCCGCGAACACCTCGGCCGCGGAGGTCGCCTACCTGCGCGCCTTCAGCCTTGAGATGTCCGGGCAGAAGGAGCAGGCGGCGCGCGCTTATCAGGGGATTGCCGACGGCGTGAACTCTTATTACGGGGCGCGGGCGACGGAGCGGCTGGAAAAGTTGGGCGGGCAGGCGAAGGCGGCGGGCAAGGCTCGCGAGGAGCGCGTGCTGGTTGACGTGAGGAAGGCTTCGGGCAACTACCCGGCGCCGCACCGCGAGATCATTCTGCGCGAGGCGAAGCGGCATAAGCTCGACCCGCGCTTCGTGCTCTCCATCATGCGCGCCGAGAGCAGCTTCAACGCGCGCGCGAAGTCCGGCGCGGGCGCGCGCGGGCTCTTACAGATGACGCCCGACATGGCCGCCAAGTACGCGACGGCCGCGCGCATCACGGTCGGCGGCGAGGACGACCTGTTCCGCCCGGAGATCAACATCCCCGTCGCGAGCGCATACCTCGCGGACCTCGAACGGATGTTCCCCG
>DATHBF010000280.1:0-4036 GCA_035296285.1 Pyrinomonadaceae bacterium
CGGGCGGGAGGGAGGGGGAGTCTCTGTCGCGCGCACTCGGCGGGCGCTACGTGCGCCTGCCGCGGGTCATCACGGAAGAGTCCGTCTGCGGGGTGTTCGATGGGTGAGGGGCGCGAACATTTTTCGGCCGAAGAGAGGGACCGCCGCGTCCTCGAACTCTACGAGCGGGTCGTGGAGATAGAGCGGCGGCTGATACCCGTCGGCCTTCACGTCATCGGCCGCGCGCCGGAGGCGGGAGAGTGCGCGGACCTCCTCACGATGGTCGCCTCCTTCGACCGCCCCGAACTCGGCACGCGCGCCCTCCCCGACATGATCGCCGAAGGGCTCGGACTCGGCCCCTATGCCGACCTGATAGCCGGCCGCTCCGAAGAGTCTCTATAAAAGCGCGAGAGGGTGGAGGCGAAGGCGCGGGCGGCCGTCCAAGCTTTCGTCGCGGAGGGCGAGGAGGCCGCGTGCGCGCTTCTTGAGAGGGAGGCTGGCGTGAGTCGGCCCGAATCGGGGCGCGTCTTCAAGCTCCTCGGCCGCGTCCGCGAACGGCTCGCAAAGAACGAGGAGTTGGACGGCCTGACGCGCGCGCTGCGCGGCGAGTACGTCGAGCCGGGGCCGGGCGCCGATGTCGTCCAGAACCCTTCCGTCCTCCCGACCGGCAGGAACACGCACGCCGTCAACCCCTACTCGGTCCCCTCGCACGCGGCATACTCGCGAGCCGAAGGCGTCGTCGGCGCGCTCCTCGAACGACACCGCTCCGCGCACGGGCGCTACCCGCGCGCGATGGCGCTCGTACTGTGGGGGCTCGACAACATCAAGACGCAGGGCGAGGGCGTGGCGCAGGCGCTCTGGCTGCTCGGCGTGCGGCCGCGTCGTGACGCGCTCGGGCGCGTGACGGAAGTCGAGCCGATACCGCTCGAAGAACTCGGGCGTCCTCGCGTTGACGTGGTGATGACCGTCTCGGGCATCTTCCGCGACCTCTTCGGCGCGACGATGATGCTGCTCGACAAGGCCGTGCGCTGCGCCGCCGCGCTCGACGAGCCCGCCGAGATGAACTACGTCCGCGCCAACATCCTCGCGCAGATGGATTCGGACTCGTGCCCCTTCGACGAGGCGGCGCTCCGCGTCTTCTCGAACGCGCCGGGCAGCTACGGCACCAACGTCAACTTCATGGTCCTCGATTCGCAGTGGGAGCGGCCGGAAGCACTCGGCGACCTCTTCGTCACCCGCAAGTGCTTCGCCTACGGGCGCGGCCCCGGCGGTCGCTCGCTCGAAGGGCGCGAGGCGCCGCGGGAGATGCGCCGGGCGCTCTCTCGCGTCGAGGCCGCCCACCAGAACGTTGACTCTTTCGAGATAGGCATCACGGACGTTGACCACTACTTCGAGTACCTGGGCGGCGTGGCCAACGCCGTCGAGCGCGAGTCGAAGGCGCGGCCGGCCGTCTACCTCTCCGACGCCGTCTCGCGCGACGCGCGCGTCCGCTCGCTCGAAGAGATGGTGCGGCTGGAGACGCGCGCCAAGACGCTGAACCCGAAGTGGTACGAGGGGATGCTGAGCCACGGCTTCCGCGGCGTCGCCGAGATAGAGAGTCACGTCACCAACACCTTCGGGTGGAGCGCGACGGCCGACGCCGTTGACGACTGGGTTTATGCGGAAGTTGCCCGCACGTTCGTCTTAGACGAGGAGATGCTGGCGCGGCTGCGCGACCTGAACCCGCACTCGGCGCGCTCGCTCGTCGGGCGGCTGCTCGAAGCCGAGGGGCGCGGCTTCTGGGAGGCCGAGGAGGGCGTCGTCGAGAAGCTTCGTGAAATCTTCTCGGGTCTGGAGGACAGGATCGAGGGCGTGGCGTGACGGGATGAAGACGACTGTTCTATACGTCGGTTCAAGCTTGCTCGGCCCGCTGCGCCGCGCGGAGGCGGAGATCAACCGCCGGCACGGGCTCTCCTTGCGCGTCGCGGCGCACAACCTCGGCGCGCCGCTCGCGGACGCGGAGTGGACGGAGATTGAGCGCGACCTGTCGCAGTCCGGGGTCGTCTTCGTCATCCACGTGACCGACGGCGAGAACGCCTCGCGCCTGCTGCCGTTGCTGAGCCGTTTTGAGACTGAGCGCCGCGCCGTCGTCGTCATCAACTGTATGCCGGAGCTGATGCGGCGGACGCGCATGGGCAGGCTCAGCTTCGGCGGGGGAGAGAAGGCGGGCGACGAGAAGGGGCGTTTGAGAAGTCTCGTCCGCGGCGTCGGCGCGTGGATGGGCGAGCAGGCGCGGGGGCGGCGCGGCAAGGGCTCCAACCACGGGCACTACCTGAAGCTCGTCGAGCGGATGCCGGCCCTGCTGCGCGTGCTCCCCGGCGCGGGCCGCCTGCGCGACCTCAAGCACTACCTGCTCCTCTTCTGCTACTTCCTCCAGCCGACGCCCGACAACGTCCGCTCCATGCTCCTCTACGCGCTCAAGCACTACGCGGGCGACGCGCGCCTTGAGAACGTCGCCGTCCCGCCGCCCGAGTCGGTGCCCGCCGTCGGCGCGTACCACCCGGAAGCGCCGGCCATCTTCGAGAGCTACGACGAGTACCGACGCTGGTACGAGCGGCGCGCGAAGGCGGGGAAGGGGCCGGCGCTCGACGTGAAGAGGACCGTCGGGCTGCTCCTGCTGCGCACGCACGTCGTCAGCGGCACGCGCGGCCACTACGACCGGCTCATCCGGGAGATAGAGGCCGAAGGGCTGCCGGTCCTGCCCGTCATCTCGACCTTCATGGACAACCGCGACGCGTGCGGGCGCTTCTTCGTCGAGCCGGAGACGAAGAAGAAGAATGGAAGCGAACTCAAATCGCGCGTCGGCCAGATGGTGTCGCTGACCGGCTTCAGCTTCGTCGGCGGGCCGGCGATGAACGACAGCGAGGCCGCCGTCGGCTTCCTGCGCGCGCTCAACCGCCCCCTGCGCTCGTGCGTCAGCCTCGACGTGCAGACCGTCGAGACATGGCAGGAATCCTTCACCGGACTCAACCCCGTGCAGGCCGGGATGCAGGTCGCCATCCCCGAGGTTGACGGCGCGACCGAGCCCTTCGTCTACGGCGGCATGACGACGAGCGGCGCCGAGCCCGTCGCGCTCGAAGAGAGGTGCCGGAGGATAGCCCGCCGCCTCCGCCGCTGGGACAAGCTCAGGAACGCGCCCGCGTCTGAAATCAAGGTCGCGCTCGTCCTCTTCTGCTTCCCGCCCAACAAGGGCAACATCGGCACGGCCGCCGACCTCGACGTGTTCCCGAGCGTCCTTGAGATTCTGAAGAGGCTTAAGGCCGAAGGCTACGCGGCGGAAGTCCCCGCGGACGCAGACGAGCTGCGCGAACGCCTGCTCGGCGGAAACTCCGAAAGCTTCGGCTCCGTCGCCAACGTCGCTTACCGCATGAGCGCGGACGAGTACCTGCGCCTGTGCCCTTACGCCGAGGAGATTGAAACGGAGTGGGGCCGCGCGCCGGGTCGCATCAACGCCTTCGGCCGCGACCTTCTGATTCAGGGCTTACAGCTCGGCAACGTCTTCGTCGCCGTGCAGCCGACGTTCGGGTACGAGGGCGACCCAATGCGCCTTCTCATGTCGCGCGGCGGGGCGCCGCACCACGGCTTCGCGGCGCTCTACACGTACCTCGAAAAAATATTCGGCGCCGACGCCGTCGTCCACACGGGCACGCACGGCGCGCTCGAATTCATGCCGGGCAAGCAGGTCGGGCTCTCGGGCCGCTGCTGGCCCGACCGCCTGATAGGCGAGCTGCCGCACGTCTACGTCTACAGCGTCAACAACCCCTCGGAGGGCACCATCGCGCGGCGCCGCTCCTACGCCGAGCTTGTCTCCTACCTCACCCCCCCGGTCGCGGACGCGGGCCTCTACCGCGGGCTCGCCTCCCTGAAAGAGCTTCTGCTCGCCTACCGCCAGTCGGCGGACCCGCGCGAGCGCGAGAGGCTCTTCGCCGCGATTGAGGAGCAGTCGCGCGAGGTACACTTCGACGCAGAATAGAGAGGCGCCCCGGGAAGTTTTTTATCGAAAAAGGAAGGGTGAAGT
>DATHBF010000281.1:0-5111 GCA_035296285.1 Pyrinomonadaceae bacterium
CACGGCGACGCCGACGAGCACAAGAAGCTCGGAGACCTCCTGCTCGCCAACCTCGGCACCGCCGAACGCCGAGGAAGCACGGTTCGCATCCTCGACTTTTACGCCGAAGACGCGCCGCCGCTGGAACTCGAAATCGAAGAGCAGAAGAGCTTGCAGGAGGAGGCCGCCTCACGCTTCGCCCGCTACACGAAGGCCAAGCGCGCCGCGCGCGAGATTAACGAACGCCTCGCGGGCGTCCGCACCGAACTCGACTCGCTCGAAGCCCGCCGCGCCGAGTTGGAGAGGATCATCGAAGAGCGAGACGAAGAGGCCCTGGCCGCGCTCGCGGGTGACGACAAAGGCGCGCGCGGCGGCCGGCAGACGAAGGGCACGCCCCGGGGCAAGTCGCAGAAGAAGGCGCCCGAGGGGTTGCAGGGCATCCGCCGCTACCGCTCGTCGGACGGCCACGAGATACTCGTCGGCCGCGGGCCGCGCGAGAACGACCAACTGACCTTCCGCGTCGCGCGCTCCTACGACACCTGGCTGCACGCGGCCGACTACCCCGGCTCGCACGTCGTCGTCCGCGCCCGCTCGCGCGACGAGCAGGTGCCTCACCGCACGCTCGTCGAGGCCGCGCGGCTGGCCGCCAACTTCAGCAAGGCGCGCAAGGACTCGAAGGTCGCCGTCAACTACACGCAGCGCAAGTTCATCTCGAAGCCCAAAGGCGCGGCGCCGGGGCTCGTCTACCTCTCGTCGTTCCGCACCCTCCTCGTCGAGCCCGGCGAAGACCTCGAACGCCTCTGAGCGGTTTCCACTCTTCCCTTGCAAATGGGTCACACTTTCGCGACGCCCGCCCGCTAGAGTCCTCGCCCATGAGCAGCAATATTCTTGAAACGGTCGAGCAGACGGCCTCGGGCCTGCTCGACGGGCTGGCCGACGTGCTCCTCGGCGAGGCTTCGACCCTGCGCGACGGCACGGAGCACGCGGGCGTCGAGCTGCCGCGCGACCTCTACGCGCACGAGCGGGCTCAGACCGAGTGGTGGTACTACACGGGCCACGCCCTGACCGAGGGCGGCCGCCGCTTCGGCTTCGAGCTGGTCTTCTTCCAGCGGCGCACGGACCTCGACCGCTTCGGCGTCGTGCCCCTGCGCCTCATCGCCAACCCGCTCTACCTCGCGCACTTCGCCGTCACCGACGAGTCGCGCAAGAGCTTCCGCTACGAGCACCGCAAGAGCGCCAACGGCGTCTTCGACCCGCCGGCCCACGCCGGCACGCAGAGCTACCGCCTGCGGCTCGGCGACTGGCGCGCGCGCGAGGCGCACGGCCTGCACCTCTTGCGCGCCACGCTCGGCGGCGACCTCGTCTTCGACGCCGCGCTCAAGCCCTCGAAGCCGGCCGTGCTCAACGGCCGCGAGGGCGTCGGCGTCAGCTTCAAGGACCACGGCGAGGCTTCGCGCTACTTCTCCTACACGCGCATGGAGGCCGAGGGCGAGATGACGTGGGGCGGCGAGACGGAACGCTTCCGCGGCGCGGCCTGGATGGACCGCGAGTTCGGCACCTGGAAGACGACCGACGGGCAGAGGGGCTGGGACTGGTTCAGCATCCAGTTCTCCGACGACACGGAGCTGATGGTCTACCACATACGCGACCGCGAAGACCGCCCTTCCCCTTTCTCAAGCGGCACCTTCGTTGACGCGGGCGGCCGCGCCACTCACCTCTCGCGCGACGACTTCTCACTTGAGCCGACCGGCCGCTGGGTGAGCCCGCACACCGGCGCCGCCTACCCTTCCGGCTGGCGGCTGCGCGTCCCGCGTTTCGGCGTGGACGTTTCCGTCACGCCGTCCCTCAAGGACCAGGAACTCGACACGCGCGGCACGACGATGATCGTCTACTGGGAGGGCTCCTGCGAAGTCTCGGGCGCGAGCGGCGGCTCTTCGGTCGAGGGCCGCGCCTACGCCGAACTCGTCGGCTACGACCGCTCGCACGAACAGCCCTCCATCTTCGCCTTCCTCTTCGGCGAATCGCTCGACCGCCGCTGGCGCAGCGTCTTCGGCTAGCCTCCGGCCCTTTCTTGTTTTAGCATGGCCCCATGAGCGCAACAGAGAGAGACGGGCAGAGGGGTTCGGAGGAGTTGTTCGCGCGTGCGGTCGAGCTGATGCCGGGCGGCGTCAACTCGCCGGTGCGCGCGTTCCGGGGCGTCGGCGGCACGCCGCGCTTCATCGCCAGCGCGCGGGGCGCGACGCTCGCGGACGTTGAAGGCCGCGTCTACGTTGACTACGTCGGCTCCTGGGGGCCGATGATTCTCGGCCACGCCGACCCGGAGGTCATTGACGCGCTGCACGCGGCGCTCGGGCGCGGGACGAGCTACGGGGCTCCGACCGAGCTTGAGGTCGAGATGGCCGAGGAGATCATTGACGCCGTCCCCTCGGTCGAGATGGTGCGGATGGTCAACAGCGGGACCGAGGCGACGATGTCGGCGCTCCGGCTCGCGCGCGGCTTCACGGGCCGCGACAAAATCCTCAAGTTCGAGGGCTGCTACCACGGCCACGGCGACAGCCTGCTGGTCAAGGCCGGCTCCGGCGTCGCCACGCTCGGCCTGCCCGACAGCCCCGGCGTCCCCGCCGCCATCGCCCAGAACACTCTCACCGTCGCCTTCAACGACCCCGAGGCACTGGAGCAGGTCTTCGGCGAAGTCGGCGACCAGATTGCGGTCGTCATCGTCGAGCCCGTCGTCGGCAACATGGGCTGCGTGCCCCCGCGGGAGGGCTACCTGCAAACCTTGCGCGACATGACGACAAGGCACGGCGCACTCCTCATCTTCGACGAGGTGATGACCGGCTTCCGCCTCGCGCGCGGCGGCGCGCAGGAGCTTTACGGCGTCACTCCCGACCTCACCACGCTCGGCAAGATCATCGGCGGCGGCCTGCCCGTCGGCGCCTACGGCGGCCGGCGCCGAATCATGGAGCACGTCGCCCCGGCCGGCCCCGTCTACCAGGCCGGCACGCTCTCCGGCAATCCGCTGGCGATGACGGCCGGGCTGGCTACCATCAGAAGGCTGCGCGACCCGTCCGTCTACGAGCGGCTTGAGCGGGCCGGCGCGCGGCTCGCCGAAGGACTGGCCGAAGCGGCGCGCGGGGCCGGCGTCGAGACGACCGCGAACCGCGTCGGCTCGATGTTCACCACCTTCTTCTCGCCCGACCCCGTCACCGACTGGACGACGGCCTCCAGGTCCGACCGCGCGCTCTACGGCAAGTTCTTCCACGCCATGCTCGAACGCGGCGTCTACCTCGCCCCCTCCCAGTTCGAGGCCGCCTTCATCAGCCTCGCGCACACCGACGAACTGCTCGACCGAACGATAGAGGCCGCGCGCGCCGCGTTCCGTTCTCTTTAAAGCTTTCAGGGGGCGTCGGCCGCGAGCGGGAGGTCGATGATGAAGCGGGTGCCCTCGCTGGGGCGGCTCTCGGCGCGGATGGTGCCGCCGTGCTGCTCGACGATCTGCTTGGCGATGGCGAGGCCGAGGCCGGTCCCCTTCTTCTTGGTGGTGAAGAAGGGCTCGAAGATGCGCGCGGCCGTCTTCTCGTCCATGCCCGGCCCGCGGTCGGCGATGACGACGCGCGCGCCGTCCTGAGTCTTCCCGCCCCCGCCGTTGTGCCGCGCGCCGCGCGCCACCTGCGCGCGCGAGACCGTCACCTCCACGGGCGACTCGGGCGGGCTCGCGTCCACGGCGTTGCCGAGGAGGTTGACGAAGACCTGCCGGAGCTGGTCCTCGTCCCAGCGGCCCTGGACGGGCTCTTCCGTGTAGCGGCGCTCGACGGGCGTGCGCTTCTCGCGCACCTTGTCGGCGACGAGGTCGAGGCTGTCGTCAAGGAGTTCCGGGAGCGTGACTTCGACGAGCGTGAGCTGGCGGCGGCGCGAGAACTGCGTCACGTCGAGCGTCAGCTTCGAGAGGTGGTTGATGCCGCGCTCGACGAGGTCGATGGTCGAGATGGCGTCGCTGTCGCGCGTCATGTCGCGCAGCATGGCGACGCCGAGGCGGATGCTGCCCAAGGGGTTCTTGATCTCGTGCGCCACCTGCGCGGCGGCCTGCCCGACGGCCGCCAGCGCCTCGCTCCGCCGCAGCTCCTGCTCGGACTCGGCCGCCTCGGTCACGTCCACGAGCGTGACTAGCTGGCCCTGCTCGCCCTCGATTTCGAGCGGCGACGAGTAAACGTCGAACGAGCGCGCGGCCGTCGAGCCGTCGTCGCCGACGGGCAGGGCGAAGCGGCCGCGGTAGGTGGCGCGGTTGACGCGCGTGGCCGTCGCCGACGCCAGCAGCCTCATGCCCTCGGGCGGCGCGAACTCTTCGTGGACGGAGGCGCCGGGGCGCGCGCCGGGGAAGACCTCGAAGAAGGCGGCGTTGGCCGAGCGGATGCGGTCGCGGCGGTCAACGGCCGCCACCGCGCTCGGCATACCTTCCAACATCTGCGTGCTGAACTGCCGCTCGCGCCTGAGCGCCTCGTAGCCGCGGCGCATCTCCCGGAAGCGGCGCCACACTTCGAGGATGGTGGCGACGGCCACGACGAGCCCCGTCAGCGCGGCCAGCCACATCAGCGAGCGAATCTGGCCTTGCGTCGCGCGCAGCGCCTCGTCGCGGGCCGCTTCGAGCGCGAACCTCTCGTCGTTGACTTCCGAGAGGAGCGTGCGCAACTGCTCTTCGAGGTCGCGGTAGGAGGCGAAGCCGCGCAGCGAGTAGGCTTCGAGGTCGCGCGTCAGCTCCATGTGCTCGATGACGCGGCGCCTCACCTCCTGCTTGAGGGCGACGTTCTTGACGGCGAGCTTGTCGTACTCGGCGAGCAGCGACTCGACGGCGCTGCGCGCGTTCTTCAGGCGGAGCTCCGTGGGCGGCAGAAGCACCCCGCGCGTCCCCGATTCGACGCGGGCGCGCAGGCGGGCCTCCGTGTCCAGCCGGCTCAGCTCCAGCCGGAGGTTGAGCAGCGCGTTGAGCGTGAACGAGAGCCGGCGCTCCTGGTCCTGCGTCTTGAAGCGCGTGTCGGAGAGCCGCTCCGCGCTCATCAGGCCGAGGCCGAAGACGAGCGCCACGAGCAGCGCGAAGCCGAGCGACAGCGGGAGCAGGGCACGCCACAGCCCGCCCT
>DATHBF010000282.1:0-5810 GCA_035296285.1 Pyrinomonadaceae bacterium
GCCGCCTTCACGTCGTCTGCGGGCGCCTCGGCTTTCATGGTCGAATTGGCGGCAAAAAGTTGGCCGATTGTACTCGACACGCGGCGGTAAAACTGTATAATGCGCGACGTAAGCCAGACAAAAACTTTTCTGCGGGAGCTAGGCTGCGCAATCGGCTCGCGGTGATGATACCAAAATCCGACCGCCCGTCAGCGCTGGCGAGGGTTCGCACCACCGACCCGCCGCACGGCCGCGCGAAGTCTCAGAGCACAGCCCCGTGCGCGAGTCCCGCCACACCGATAAAACGGACGAGGAAAATATGAAACGCACCTTAATCGCACTCGGATTAGCGGCCTCTCTCTTGTGCGCGGCGGCCTGCCAGCCCAGCGGCCCCGGCGGCGGCGGCACAGGCGGCGACAAGGTCAAGATCGGCGTCTTCATGTCGCTGACGGGGAGCACGGCGCAGTTCGGCATCTCATCGACGAACGGCATCAAGATGGCCGCCGAGGAGGTCAACGCCGCCGGCGGCATCAACGGCAAGCAGGTCGAGCTGCTCGTCCAGGACAACCGCTCCGACGCGCAGGAGGCGGCGACCATCGTCACCAAGTTCGTCACGCAGGACGGCGTCCACGGCATCCTCGGCGAGGTGGCCTCCTCGCGCTCCATCGCCGCCGCCCCCATCGCCCAGAACGCGAAGGTGCCGATGCTGACCCCTTCCTCGACCAACCCCGAGGTGACGAAGGCCGGCGACTACATCTTCCGCAGCTGCTTCATCGACCCGGTGCAGGGCGCGGCCATGTCGCAGTTCGCCGGCAAGAGCCTCGGCAAGCGGCGCGCAGCCCTCATGGTCGACCGCAAGAACGACTACTCGACCGGCCTCGAAAAAGTCATCAACGAGGTCTTCCCGAAGTTCGGCGGGCAGGTCGTCATCACGCAGTCGTTCCAGGAGGGAGACACGGACTTTAACGGCCAGCTCACCTCGATCAAGGGCGCCAACCCGGACGTGATCTTCATCCCCGGCTACTACGGCGACGTGGCCCTCATCGCCAAGCAGGCGCGCGACAAGGGGCTCAACGTGCCGCTCGTCGGCGGCGACGGCTGGGACTCGGCGCAGCTCTTCACCATCGGCGGCCAAGCCATCGTCGGCAGCTACTTCACCAACCACTACTCGCCCTACGACACCGACCCGAAGGTGCAGAAGTTCGTCCAGGGCTACCAGCAGCGCTACGGGCAGATTCCCGACGCGCTGGCCGCCACGGCCTACGACGCCGCGCACATCATGTTCGACGCCATCAAGCGCGCCGGCTCGCTCGAAGGCAAGGCCATCCGCGACGCCCTGGCCGCGACGAAGGACTTCCCCGGCGTGACCGGCACGGTCAACTTCAACGCCAACCGCGACGCCGTCAAGCCGATCATGATGATTCGCGTCGACGAAGGCGGCAAGTACGTCATCCAGGAGCGCGTCGTCGTCGAGGGCGCGGCGATGCCATCCGAGGCCGGCGCGAGCACGAACGCGAACACGACCGCGAGCCCCGGCGCGAGCCCCGGCGCGAACACGAACGCGGCGGGCAACGCGAACACGGCGGGGAACGCGAACGCGGGGGCGAACACTAACGCCAACACTAACGCGAACGCCGCCGCGGCGAACGCCAACGCCACGCCCTGACGGCCGGCGGCGACGGCGTAACAGGGAAGGGACGCGGGGGCTCCGCCGCGCTGTTCGGAAGCCCCCGCACGAACTCTTAACAATCCCCCACAGTCCGGAATAGCTCTATCAATCTCATCGCCCGCGGCCCAACGAAAGCATGAGTACGTTCATCCAGCAGCTCATCAACGGCATCTCGCTCGGGGCCATCTATTCCCTGATCGCGCTCGGCTACACGATGGTCTACGGCGTGCTGAAGCTCATCAACTTCGCGCACGGCGACGTGTACATGGTCGGGGCCTTCATGGGCTACTACCTCTCCAACGGCCTCGGCGCGCAGTGGGCGCAGAAGCTCGGGCAGTCGCCGGACGGCTTCGTCGCGCGGGGCCTGCTCGGCGGCGGGGCGATGGAGCCTTCGCTCATCACGGCGCTCGTCGTGATGCTGCTCGCGATGGCGATCTGCGCCGCCCTCGGGGTCGTCATCGAGCGGCTGGCCTACCGGCCCGTGCGCAAGTACTCGCGCCTGACGGCGCTGATTACGGCCATCGGCGTCTCGCTCCTGCTGGAGAACGGCGGGCAGGTCGTCTTCGGCGCCGACCCGAAGTTCTTCCCCGAACTCTTCAGGAAGCAGAACATCGACCTCAGCGGGGGCGTCTCGGTCAACTCCTCGGACATCGTCGTGCTCGTGATCGCCGTGGCGCTGATGGTCGTCTTGCAGTTCATCGTCTTCTACACGAAGACGGGGAAGGCGATGCGCGCCGTCTCGTACAACCTCCAGTCGGCGAAGCTGATGGGCATCAACACCGACCGCATCATCGCCTTCACCTTCGCGCTCGGCTCGGCGCTGGCGGCCGCGGCCGGCGTGCTCGTCGCCATCCGCATCCCGCGCATCGACCCGCTGATGGGCATCCTCGTCGGCCTCAAGGCGTTCGTCGCCGCGGTCTTAGGCGGCATCGGCAACATCCCCGGCGCGATGCTCGGCGGCCTGCTCATCGGGATTACGGAGACGATGGTCGTCGGCTACCTTTCGCCGACCTACAAGGACGCGGTCGCCTTCGCCATCCTGATTCTGGTGCTCCTCTTCCGCCCGTCGGGCCTGCTCGGCTCGGTCGCGCAGGAGAAAGTCTGACGAACGCGGATCGCGGATTTCCGATTGCGGGTTGGAAGATGAAAGCCTTTACGATGCCGGGCCGTTAATCCGCGATTCCGAAGTCCGCGATTCCGAAATCGAATCATATGCCACGCTACGCGCGTAACCTCGTCGTCGCCCTCCTGCTGCTCGCGGCCCTCTACGCGCTCGACTATTTCGTGTTCGACCCCGGCCGGCGGATGATCAGCCCGTACGTCGCGCGCATCATCATGCTGGCGGGCATCAACATCACGCTGGCCGTCTCCCTCAACCTCATCAACGGCTTCACGGGGCAGTTCTCCATCGGGCACGCGGGCTTCATGGCGGTGGGCGCCTACTCCTCGGCCTACTTCTCGGTCAGTTACGGTAAGGGCATCGCCGCCTCGCTGGGCGACGGGCTGGTCGGGTGGCTGTTGGCGCTGCTCCTGGCGACGCTGCTCGGGGCGCTCATCGCGGGCGTCGCCGGCCTCCTCGTCGGCGTGCCCTCGCTCCGGCTCAAGGGCGACTACCTGGCCATCGTCACGCTCGGCTTCGGGCAGATCATCGTCGTCTTCCTCAATAACATCGAGGCCATCGGCGGCGCCCGCGGCTACTCGGGCATCCCCATCATCAAGAGCTTCTTCTGGATCGCGCTCGTCGCGGTGCTGACCATCGTCATCGTCCACAACATCGTCCAGTCGGCCTTCGGCCGCGCGCTCGTCTCCATCCGCGAGGACGAGCTGGCGGCGGAGGCGATGGGCGTCAACACGACGCGCTACAAGGTGATGGCCTTCGTCATCTCGTCGGCGCTGGCCGGCGCCGGGGGCGTGCTCCTCGCGCACTTCGACGGCTACCTGAACCCCAAGTCGTTCGAGTTCATCAAGTCGTTCGAAATCCTCATCATGATCATCCTCGGCGGCCTGGGCTCCATCGTCGGCTCCATCCTCGGGGCCATCGTGCTGACGGTGCTGCCCGAGGCGCTGCGCGGCTTCGCCGAGTACCGCATGGTCATCTACTCGGTGCTGCTCATCGTCCTGATGATCACCCGGCCGCAGGGCCTGCTCGGCAACATAGACCCGTTCAAGGGCTGGCGCGCGCGCAACCGCGCGAAGACGCGCACCGAGGCCGAGGAGATCACGGCCGAGGACACGCGTGACAAGGACTCCGTGGACAAGGCGACGCTGGGCGAGCGCGCGCGCGACACCTCGCTCGGGGAGGGGGACACGCGGCCATGACACCCAACGCGGAGATGCCCCGCACGCGCGGCGCCGCGCCGGCGGCGCGGGGCGGCGGCGTGCCGATACTCAAGGCCGACAAGTGCACCATCCGCTTCGGCGGCCTCGTCGCCGTCAACGAGCTGGACATGGCCGTGCACCCCGGCGAAATCTACGGCCTCATCGGGCCGAACGGGGCCGGCAAGACCACCATCTTCAACCTGCTGACGGGCGTCTACCGGCCGACCTCCGGCACCATCGAGTTCGGGGGGCGGCGGGTAGACGGCCTGCGCCCCTACGAGATCGCCGCGCTCGGCGTCTCGCGCACCTTCCAGAACATCCGCCTCTTCCCCAGCATGTCGGTGCTCGACAACGTGATGACGGCCTGCCACATCCACACGCGGCAGTCGCTCGCCGACGCGGTGCTGCGCACGCCGCGCTTCGCGCAGGACGAGCGCGAGCACCGCGACTTCTGCCTTGAGCTGTTGGAGATTTTCGACCTCGCGCGCTTCAAGGACGAGGGCGGCACCAGCCTCCCCTACGGCAACCAGCGCCGCCTTGAGATCGTCCGCGCGCTCGCCACGCGCCCGCAGCTCCTGCTCCTCGACGAGCCGGCCGCCGGCATGAACCCTTCGGAGCAGGACGACCTCCTGAACCTGATTCACAAGATACGCGACCGCTTCGGCCTGACCATCCTCCTCGTCGAGCACAACATGAAGGTCGTCATGGGCGTCTGCGAGCGCATCCAGGTCGTAGACTACGGCAAGTCCATCGCCCTCGGCCTGCCCGAAGAAATAAGGAACGACCCGAAGGTCATCGAAGCGTACTTAGGAGACTAGTGCCGGGTGCCGGGTAGGGGTCCTTTCTTACCCGGCACTCGGCACTCCGAATCATGCTAACGTTAGAGAACATTTCCGTCAGCTACGGCGCGATAAAGGCGATTAAGGGCATCTCGATGCACGTCGAGCAGGGCGAGGTCGTGACGCTCATCGGCGCCAACGGCGCGGGCAAGACGACGACGCTGCGCACCATCACGGGCCTGCTCTCGCCGACCGAGGGGCGCATCCTCTTCGAGGGGCAGGAGATTTCGGGCAAGCCGACGCACCAGCTCGTCGCCCGCGGCATCTCGATGTCGCCCGAGGGCCGCGGCGTCTTCGCCAACCTCACCGTCCGCGAGAACCTCCAGATGGGCGCCTACCTCAAGAAGAACAAGGCCGAGATCAACGAGGACCTGGAGCGCGGGTTCCGCATGTTCAAGCGCCTCAAGGAGCGCGAGACGCAGAAGGCCGGCACGCTCTCGGGCGGCGAGCAGCAGATGCTGGCGATGGCCCGCGCGCTGATGTCGCGGCCGCGCCTGCTCCTGTTGGACGAGCCCTCGCTCGGCCTCGCCCCGCTCGTCGTCCACACCATCTTCGAGGCCATCGACGAGATACGCGGCGAGGGGACGACCATCCTCCTCGTCGAGCAGAACGCGCACGCCGCGCTCAAACACTCCGACCGCGCCTACGTCCTTGAGACCGGCCGCATCGTGATGGAAGGCCCCTCCAAAGACCTCGCCGCCGACCCGCGCATCAAGGAAGCCTACCTCGGCGAGTGAGGGGCCGGGCCGCAGACCGAACCCTTCTTTTAAAATCCATATGACGAGGGGCGCGACCAAAGCACTGCTGCTCTTGCTGGCCGTGCTCGTCGCCGCCCCCGCGCCCGCCTGCCGCCGCCCGCCGCCCACGCCCGCGGGCCAGGAGCCGCGCCCGGACGAGCGCGTCCGCATCGGCGCCTTCATGTCCCTGACGGGCGACACGGCGCAGTACGGCATCTCCGCCTACAACGGGATGACGATGGCCGTCGAGGAGGCCAACTCGGCGGG
>DATHBF010000283.1:0-2830 GCA_035296285.1 Pyrinomonadaceae bacterium
GTTGCCCAGCTCCGAGGGGTTGCCGGAGGTGGCGAGCGCGTTCTGCTGGCCGCCGACGGCCTCGTAGCGGAAGCGGATGTCGCCGCTGAAGGTGATGGCGGGCGTGGCGGGCTGCTTCGGCGGGGCCTCCTGATTCCTCGGGAGCTGCCGGCCGGAAGCGGCGGCCTCGGCCGGCCCGGTCGCGGCGGCCGGCGTGTAGGAGGCGTCGGCGACGACGGCCGGGCGGGCCGCGGGCGCGGCCGTCCCCGCTTCGCCGCGCTCGACGCGCGCGCGCAGCTCATCGAGCAGTCGCGCCTGTTCCTTCAGCGCGGCGCGCAAACCGTCTATCTCCTCGCGCTGCTCGCGGAGCTGGCGCTGCATGTCGTCGAGCCCGAGCAGGTTGCCCGACACGGCCTGCGGGGCGGGGGGCGGTTTGGAGCCGCCGGTCTGCGCGCCTTCCTGCGCCGCCGCGGCCGAGGCGAGCGCGAGCAGGAGCGCGCACGCCGCCGCCGCGCGTCTCGTCAGATGGAGCATGAATGGTTCCTTTCTGTGTGCCCTTGGAGTGAAGATAGCTTCGGTCCTCGCGAGATGAACCGTATACCACAATTTGCTTAACGGGAAGTTACGGCGGTGTTAATAAAGCGGCCGCGTTCTTCGGGCTTATCCCCGTTGCCGCCCGCCGAGATTTAAATGTAGAATCCACGGGCGACGCTCCCTTATAGTAAGGTTCAGGTATGGCTCTTCTGCACATCACGGACGCCAGCGGGCGCAAGTGGAAGTTCGCGCTCGGGCCGCGCGACGTGTGCACCATCGGGCGCGCGCCCGACAACGCGGTCGTCCTCAACGACCCCCGCGCCTCGCGCCACCACGCGCACCTGCGCTTCCGCGACGGCTCCTACTTCATCCTCGACGGGAGCGTCGAAGGCAAGCTCTCCGCCAACCACGTCTTCGTCGGCGGCGAGCAGCGCCGCGAGCACCAGTTGCGCGAAGGCGACCGCATCACCATCGGCGCCAGCCAGCTCGACTTCGACCTCTCGGACGAGCGCAAGGCCGAGCAGGAGACGCGCTTCGAGGACCGCCCGCTCGGCAACACGCAGCTGCTCGCCTCGGCCCAGGACGTGATCCGCCTGCTCTCGCAGCGGCCCGCGACCGTCGCGCCGAGCGCCGAGCTGGAAGAGCTGCGCCGCAAGGCCAAGATTCTCGCCCTGCTCTACGACATGACCAAGACGCTCGGCTCCGTCTTCGACCTCGACCGCATCTTCGACAAGGCGTGCGAGGTCATCTTCAGCGCGACGCCGGCCGACCGCGTCGTCGCGCTCCTGACCGACGGCAACTCGAACGGCGACTCCGACGGCAACGAGGAGCTCAAGGTCGTCGCCATGCGCGTCCGCGACGAGCGGCGCGAGGCGCAGGGGCGCCGCCAGGCCATCGGCCGCACCATCACGCGCAAGGTGATGCGCGAGCGTCAAGCCCTGCTCTCGCAGGACGTGGCCGCCGACCAGGAGTTCGCGGGCGTCCACTCCATCGTCGCCGCCGGGGTGCACTCGACCATCTGCGCGCCGCTCATCGCCGACACGGCCGTGCACGGCGCGCTCTACGCCGACCGCCTCGAACCACTGACGGCCTTCACCAGAGACGACCTCGAACTGGTGACGGCCGTCGCCTCGCAGACGGCCGTGGCGGTCGAGAACGCGCGCGCGCACGAGCGCCTGGCGCGCGAGGAAGTGGCCCGCGCCAACTACAGCCGCTTCATGCCCGAGTACGTCGTCCAGCAGATCCTGCGCGACCCCGACTCCTTCAAGCTCGGCGGCACGAACCAGACCGTCACCGTCCTCTTCGCCGACATCCGCGGCTTCACGCGCCTCTCCGAGCAGGCGCCGCCCGAGCACGTCGTCCAGCTCCTCAACCACTACTTCACGGCCATGACGGATGTCATCTTCTCGCACGGCGGCACGCTCGATAAGTACCTCGGCGACGGGCTGATGGCGCTGTTCGGCGCGCCGGCCGCCACCCCGCAGGACGCCTGCAACGCCGTCGCCGCCGCCGCCGAGATGCAGCGCCGGATGGAGCCCATCAACGAGCAACTCCGCCGCGACGGCATCGCCGAGATCAGCATCGGCATCGGGCTGCACACGGGCGTCGCCACCGTCGGCTACATCGGCTCCGAGAAGCGCTCGGAGTACACGGCCATCGGCGACACCGTCAACCTCGCGGCGCGGCTGGAGCAGAACGCCGGCCCCGGCCAGATACTTCTGAGCGAGGCCGCCTTCGAGGCCGCGCGCGGCGCCAACTGCAAGTTCCGCCCGCGGCCCCCCATCACCGTCAAGAACCGCGTCCAGCCCGTCCCCATCTACGAGGTGGACTGGAACGCCGAGGCGGTGCTCAGCGGCCAGTAGCCGGCCGCCGGTCAACCCCGCCCCCGAAGAGGCGACGCCGAAGCCCGGGCCACCCGCTGACGCAAGTCTTCTGCTGAAAACTGGAAACTGATAACTGAAAACTTCTCCTATGTCCTCTGACTCCTTCATGCGCAAGACGCGCTCGCTGATGACCTTCTCGGGGCTGCGCGATCTGGTCTCGGACTCGATGGCGATTGACCTCGGCTCGACCTCCATCATCGTCGCCGTCCGGGGCCGCGGCATCGTCGTCAACGAGCCGGCCGTCGTCGCCGTCAACAAGGTGACGGGCGAGATCGTCGCCTACGGGCGCGAGGCCCACGACATGCAGGGCCGGGAGGCCCGCGACGTGACGCTCGTCGCCCCGCTCGTGGACGGCGTCGTCGCCGACTTCGAGCGCACGCAGAGGCTCCTCGACCACTTCGTCCCCAAGGCCCGCAGCGGCTTCTCCCACTTCA
>DATHBF010000284.1:0-15623 GCA_035296285.1 Pyrinomonadaceae bacterium
CCTCCCCCCGCCACGAAGCATACCACGCCGCCCGAGTGGCCCGCACACGGCCCCGGAAGCGCCATTTTTCTGAGGATTCCGGCTTTGTATGCTAGCCGGACATGTGTGTCGCGTTTCGGACCGTCCGGCATCCGCGAAAAAAAATGAAGCCTTGAAACTCACCGGACAACCCTTAAAAGCCGAAGCCTTCACGCCGCCTAACTCTCGCTAAGAAGCGAACCTATCGCGGCTAAATCACTGGCCGGCGCGCCTTTGACGCGAACAGTGCTTAGGGGCACGGTGCTTGCATTGATTAAGGGGTGGAAGACCTATGCCAAGAGGCCCGGTCCACATGATTGGCATCCCGAGTCGGACATTCATCTCCCCGAAAGAGAGAGGGAAGGGGCCGACGGCGCCGCCGATACGTGACGCCGCGCAGGTCCGACGCATAATTGGAAATGATGAGAAAGATTCCGGAGGGAAATGAGATGAGAAGATTCAGGCAGACAATCTCGCTTGCGCTCGTGATGGCGCTCGCCAGCCTCGGGCTCGTCGGCGTGCAGGCGCAGACGCAGTACCCGCAGCAGTATCCGCAGCGCCCGAACCGCATGAACGACCGCCAGGTCGGCGACATGATTCGCCGCCTTGAGAACTCGACCGACAGGTTCCGCGGCACCGCCGCCAACGCCCTCGACCGCAGCCGCTACCAGGGCACGCGCTCCGAGGACAACCTTAACCAACTGATTCAGAACTTCGAGGCCGCGACCGACCAGCTCAAGGAGCGTTTCAACCGCCGCGCCTCCGTCGCCGCCGACGTGGAGAACGTGCTCCGGCAGGCCGCCTTCATCAACAACTTCATGACGGCCAACCGCCTGACGCGCGCCGCGCAGAGCGATTGGGCGCTCGTGCGCACCGACCTCGACGGGCTCGCCCGCGCCTACAACGTGACGTGGGACTGGAGCCAGACCGCCACCACCGTCCCCGGCTACGGCACGCCGCAGACCTCCGCGGTCCCCTACAGGATGACCGACCAGCAGGTTGACGCGCTCATCCGCCGCGTCGAGAACGGCGCCGACCGCTTCGCGCAGAGCCTCAGCGCGGGCCTGAACCGCTCGACCTACGACGGCACCCGCGCCGAGGACAACATCAACCAGTTCGTCCGCAACTTCGAGGCTTCGACCGACCAACTCCGCTCGCGCTTCGACGCGCGCCGCTCGGTCGGTTCCGACGTTGAGAACGTGCTGCGCCAGGCCACCTACATCGACGACTTCATGACCCGCCACTCGCTCGCGCGCCGCGCCGAGAACGACTGGTCGCTCCTGAAGGCCGACCTGAACGAGCTGGCCTCGGCCTACAGCGTCGCCTGGACCTGGGACGCGCGCTCGCTGCCTTACAACAACACGACGGCCGGGAACAACCCCCCCGTCTACGGCGGCAACAACGGCGTCGGCACGAGCCTGACGGGCACCTACCGCCTCGACGCCTCGCGCAGCGACAACCCTAACTCCATCACCGAGCGCGCCGTCCGCACTCTGCCCCTGGGCGAGCGCCAGCGCGTCACCGAACAGCTCATGCGCCGCCTTGAGTCGCCCGACATGCTGTCGATTGACCGCAACGGCCAGAGCGTGACCATCGCCTCGTCGCGCGCGCCGCAGACCACCTTCCGCGCCGACGGCGTCGAGAACCGCGAGCAGTTGCCCAACGGCAGCTTCGCCCGCGTGGTGACCGAACTCACGGGCGAGCGCCTCGTCGTCCGCTCGGCCGGCAACCGCATGACCGACTTCAACGTCACCTTCGAGCCCATCGAGGGCGGCCGCCGCCTTCGCGTGACGCGCGAAATCTGGCACGACCGCACGGGCGTCAACCCCATCATCGTCCAGAGCGTCTACGACCGCACCTCGGACGTGGCGCAGTGGAACGTCTACAGCGGCGGCGGCGCCTACGGCGGCGCCCCGGCGATTCAGACCGGCGCGGTCGGCGACTTCGGCGTCCCGAACGGCCAGGTCCTGACCGCGGTGATGGACACCGACCTGACGACGCGCGACGCGACGGTCGGCCAGCGGTTCACGATGACCGTCAACTCGCCGGCCCAGTTCCAGGGCGCGATCATCGAGGGGCGCGTGGCGTCCGTGGACCGCTCGGGCCGCGTCTCGGGCCGCTCGCAGGTTTCGATTGACTTCGACACCATCCGCCTGCGCGACGGCCGCAGCTACCGCTTCGCCGGCTTCATCGAGGGCGCGCGGACGGCCTCGGGCGAGGTGGTCAAAGTTGACAACGAGGGCACGGTCCGCGACGACAACCAGACGAAGCAGACCGTCCAGCGCGCGGCCATCGGCACGGCCGTCGGCGCCATCATCGGCGCCATCGCGGGCGGCGGTAAGGGCGCGGCCATCGGCGCCGTCGTCGGCGCGGGCGCCGGCGCGGGCTCCGTCTACGTTCAGGGGCGCGACGACCTCGAACTGCTGCGCGGCTCCGAGCTGACCATCCGCGCCAGCGCGCCGAACAACTAAGCGCGCGCCGGCAAACCCGACGCACGTCAAAAAAAGGAAGGCCCGGCGGAATCAAACCGCCGGGCCTTCTCGCGTCTCGCGCGGCCGTAGCAATTATTTAGCGTGAGGCCGTTTAGGAGTGTGCTAGTATGGCCGCGCCCCGACCACCTCACCTCGACCTGACAGGGGAAAGCCGATGGCCGCCATACTCATCGTTGACGACGACGACGTGGTCCGCGACACACTCTACGACCTCTTCTCCGACGACCACCTCTGCCACGCGGCGAGCAGCGCCGAGCAGGCGCTCTCCTTCGTCCACGAGCAGCGGCAGTATGACGTGGTGCTGACCGACATCTCCATGCCGGGCCTGAGCGGCGTCGAACTGCTCGGCATACTCAGGCAGACGCAGCCCGACACGCCCGTCATCATCATCAGCGGCATCAGCGACCGCACCCACGCCGAGGGCCTCGTCAGGCTCGGCGCCTTCGACTTCATCCTCAAGCCCTTCAGCATCGAAAAGGTCGAAGAGAGCGTCGGGCGCGCCGTCGAACACAGTCGGGCCAGCAGACAGCGCCGGGCCGCGTCGGATTAGTCAAAGCCTTTCAGGCGGCGTAGGTCAGGCCGGCGCCTTCGGCGGCGCTCCTGGTGCGGCGCGCGGCGGCCTCGCGGGCCAGCTCGGCGATGCGGTCGGCGGTGAAGGGCTTCGTCACCACCCAGTCCACGCGCGCGGCCTTGCGCTCGACCGAGCCGAGGGCCTCGCCCCAGCCCGTCACGACCGCTATCGGCACGAGGCCGTCCTCCTGACGTATCGCGTGCGCCAGCTCCCAGCCGCTCATGCCCGGCATGCCGATGTCTGTGAAGACGGCGTCGAAGCGGCCGCCGCGGAAGTGGGCCAGCGCCTCGAACCCGCTCGCCGCCGCGCACACCCGGTGCCCTTCGGCCTCAAGAATCTCGCACAGCAGCTCGCGCACCGTCGGCTCGTCGTCCACGACGAGGACTTTCAGGGAGTCCGAAGGCGTCTGCGCGCCGCCAGCCTTCTTCTCGTCCTGCCCCGGCGCGCGCGCGGGCGTCGCCGCCTTCGCGGCGGCCGGCAGGGAGATGCGGAAGGTCGTGCCGGCGCCGACGCGCGACTCGACCTCAATGCTGCCCTCGTGGCGTCGGATGATGCCGTAGCTGACGGCAAGTCCAAGTCCGAGTCCCGCCTCGCCCTTCGTCGTGAAGAAGGGGTCGAAGATGCGCGAGCGCACCTCCTGCGTCATGCCGACGCCGGTGTCGCCAACCGAGAGCACGACCCGCCCGCCCTCCTCGGCCGAGGCGAGCGTGAGCGTCCCGCCTTCGGGCATGGCGTCCACGGCGTTGAAGACCATGTTGACGAGGACTTCACGAAGCTCCGAGCCGTCGCCGTGCACCATCGCGTTCGAGTCGGTCCGCAGCCGGAGCGTGATGTGGACGCCGGCCGCCTCCGCGCGGTCCTTCCAGCGCGGCCGCGTCATCTCGCTCACGTCCGAGAGGAGCTGGCCGACGGCCACGGGTTCGAGGGCGTGCGCGCGGCGCTGGCGCGCGAAGTCCTGGATGCGCCTGACGGTCTTGGCGCCGTCCTCCGCCGACTTGATGATGACTTCGAGCCCGCGCCTGATCTTCTCCGGGTCCTGCGTGCGCATGAGGAGCTGGGCGCGGCCGAGTATTCCGGCGAGCGTGTTGTTGAAGTCGTGCGCCACGCCCGACGCCAGCTCGCCCAAAGCCGAGAGCTTCTCTATCTGCGCGTACTGCTCGCGGATACGGTCCTGCTCGGCGATGTAGTGCGACAGCTCCTCGACGTGGCGGCGCGCCTGCTCGGCCTGCGCCGCCGAGGTCTCGACGTTCTTCAGGTAGGTCCGGTAGGTGAAGTAGACGATGAAGATGATGGGCGTCGAGACGATGAGGGCCGAGGTGCCGAAGACGCGCATGAGGGCCGCGATCATGCCGGCGGCCGAGGCCCCCGCGAAGTAGGTGATGGAGGTCCAGAGGTAGTGGCGGTGCCAGGTCTGCCAGAAGGGGTGGTTGCCGTTGAGCGAGGCGGCGAGCGCGACGAGGCCGGAGTTGGCGGCGTACTGCACGAGCGCCGTCATGCAGATGGCCGAGATGAACTCGCCGTTGAACCCGCCGTCGAAGCCGAGCCCCGCGCCGAAGCAGAGGCGGAGCGACGCGTAGGTGACGAAGGTGGCCGCCGCCATCGCCGCCGCGTTGTAGGCGACCGTCACCCACCGCTTGCAGAAGCGCGCCGCCGAGGTCAGGCCCTCGGCCGAGCCGAGCAGGATGGCGGCCTCGCCGCCGTAGAGGATGAGCGTCAGGAAGAGGAGCGTGTCCGAGACGGAGACGGCCGAGCCGAAGCGCGGGATTTTAATCGAGATGCGCGACGTGACGCCGAGCGTCATGAGCGCGAGCAGCAGGAAGCGAAACTCCAGCGCGGCCGGCGGGAAGTTGAACGCGGAGTAGGAGACGACCGCCGCGGCGGCCGCGATCACGACCCAGCAGACGGGCAGGAAAAGCTTCTGCCTGCGCGACGGCCCGGCCCCCTCCAAATCCGCGGTCTGTGCGGTCATGAGTCGAGTCCCCGGACGTTCCTCACTTCACGACGGCGACGCGGTCGCCCGTCGCCTTCAAGAGCACCTTCCGCCCGTCCGAGGCCAGGACGTGAAGCTCGTCGGCCTCCACCTTGAAAACGTCCTCGCCTTCGGCCAGCGCCTGGACTTCGACGACGAGGAGGACGCCCGCGCCCGAAAGCTCGCTCACCCCGGCCGCGGGCGTGAACGAGACGAGGACAAGGCCCTCGGGCGTCACCGAGGCCCTGCAAGAGGCGGTGGAGGCGGGGAAGATGCCGCCGGGGTTGACGGAGAGGACGGAGAGGACGCGCGGGTCGAAGCGCAGCGTGGCGGCGACGAGCCCGAGCGGCGCGTCCGTCTTGAGAAGGAGTTTCAACTGCCGCTTCTCGCCGACGCGCATCGGCTGCGCATCGGTGACGAGGCGGAAGGAGGCGGCGCTGCGTACGGATTCGGCCGCGAGGAAGCTCCCCTTCCAGGGGCCGGCGGCGGGCGCAGGGCTGGAGATTTGTCTCGCGGGCACGACCGGCGCGGGAGCCTTGTAGACGGCATCGCTCGTCGGCGGAACCTTCGGAGCCGCGGGCTGCGCGGCCGTCTGGCTCATCAGTTCGCGCGGGGCGGGGACGAACGTGGGCGCCTCGGTCCCGGCCGTCTCGACCGTCGAAGTCTCGACGACGGCGGGCTCGTTCGCGGGCACTTCGGCCGGCTTGCTGGCTGCCGGGGCCGGCGGGTTGACCGTCGCGGCCGGCCTGCCGGTGGTCGCGGCGGCCTCGGGCAGCTCGACGCGCGCGTCCCTCGGGATGCTGCGCGCGGCGGCGAACTGCTCCTCACGGTAAGTCTCCTGGAGCATGGCTTCCAGCGTCTCACTCGTCGGCGTTTGCAGCGTGCCGGAGGGGCGCATCTGCTCGTCCTGCGGCGTGACCGAGGGCGCGCGCATGACGTGCGGCGTGACGGCGATGACGATGTCGGTGTGGCTGTTGCTGTTGCGAGGGGCCGTGAAGGCGCGGCCGAGGATGGGGAGGAGGCCGAGCAGCGGGAGCCCCTGGCGTCCCCGCGACTGCGAGTTCTGCGCGACCGAGGCGATCATCATCGTGCGGCTGTTCTGGATGCGGGCCGTGCCCTCGATGTTGCGCTCGGTGAAGGTGGGCGTCAGCGCCGGGCCGCCGGCCGTCTGCATCACGTCGTTCGACTTGATGGACATCTTCACCTGCACGTCGAGGTTCGGGAAGACCTGCGGCGTGAACTCAAGGGTGAGTCCCGTCTTCTCGTACTGGATGACGGGGTAGCCGTTGCCGCCGAAGAGCCCCTGCGTGACGCCCGGCTGCTTGTCGTCGCCGCCCGACGAGAGCGAGCCGTAGGGCGCAACCGACGCCGTCTGCACCGGGACGCGCTGGCCGATGTGGGCCGTGGACTTCTCGCCGTCGAAGGCGTGGACCTGTGTGGAGGCGACGAGGCGCGTGTTGTCCTTGCGCTGGAGCGCTGACAGGGCCGTGGCCGGGATGACGAGCGCGGCGCCGAGCGCGGTCGGGGCGGCGACGGCGGCGGCGCCCTGCGTCACCACGTCGCGGCTGCCGCCGAAGACGGACAGGCCCTTCGTGATGCCGCCGAGGTTCAGGAGCGAAGCCTCCGAGCCGAACTGGTTGCCGAACTGCAAGAGGTCGGCCCGCGACACCTCGTAGATGTTCACGTCCATCACGACCTCGGCGCGCTCCTTGTCAATGCTGCGGAGGAGTTCGCTGACGAGGCGGATGTTCTCGGGCGTGTCGCGGACGGTGATGGAGTTGGTTGACTTGTTCGCCGTGATGACGGGCTGGCGCCCGGCCTGCGGCGGGATGGAAGCCTGAATCAACTGCTTCGCTTCGTTCGGGTCAACGTTGTAGAGGTAGAAGGTGCGCAGGACGAGCTGCTGGTATTGCGGGCGCTTGACCTGGTCGGCGACGAGGATGGTGCGCGGCGAGAGCTTCTGGTAAAAGAGCCCCTGCGTGAGGAAGATGTAGTCGAGCGCCTGCGCGGCCGTCACGTCCTGCAAGTCAACTTCGACGCTGCGTCTCGGGAAGTCGCGGTCGAAGACGACGTTGAGGCGGACCTGGCGGGCGAGGTACTTGATGAACTTTTCGAGGTCGCCGCTGAAAGTTATCTCGTGCAACTGCTCGACGCGCGGGGCCGGCGCAGCGGGCGCGTCCGCGCCGTCGCCCTTGCCCGCGGGGCCGCCGTAGACTGCCGGAGAGACTCGCGCCGTCGGCCCCGTCCTCGTCGGCTCGGGCCGCGCAGAACCGCTCTTTTCGAGCTGGAGGCTGAGCGTGCGCTCCATCATCGAGGAGGCGAGCTGGTTCGAGGCGTCGTAGGCGTGCGCGCGGCGGAAGGCGTTGTAGGCGCCCACGTAGTCGCCGCGCTCAAGCATGGCTGCGCCCTGCTGCATGAAGACCTGCGAGGCGTTGAAGACGGCGCGGCGGTAGTGGAGCTGATATTCGGGGTTTGAAGGCTCGGCCGCCAGCGCCAGCGCGAACTCCTCGGCTGCCTTCTCCCACTGCTGCCCGGCCTCGTGTTCAACACCGCGCTTGTAGTTCTTCTGCCCCTTGCCGCTGAGAGCGGCCGCGGGGATGAAGCAGAGCAGGAGGGCCAAGGTGAGGGAAAGAATCCTTTGTGCCGCCCGCCCGCCGCGGCGAGAAATCGTTGAGGCAGTTGAATTTAGGTTGAGCATTGGGAATCGGCCTGGCAAGGTCCACCTCCATTTTTAGGGGCGGGAAGGGGGTCGGAAATGTCTCGTTCGGGTTACGCGGCGGTCGTCCGGGCGTCTATCATGAGAGGATAGACAAAATTATTAAACACCGATCAGCCAAGTTTGTCAACAAAATTGGAAGTTAATCATACAGTTCCAGAAAAACTCTTTCGGGGCGTGTGGAGGGGCGTGAGCGAAGATGGCACTTGACGAGGCGGTTGAGGCTTACAGGGACCGGATGTGGAGGCGCGAGCCGGAGTCGCGCGTCGAGGCGGGGGCGGACGCCGAGAGGTTCGTCGAGAGCGTGGGCTTCTGCGCGGCGATGACGGACGTGAGGCGGCCGGGGCCTTCGCTCTACGTGGCGGTCTGCGGGCGCCGCGACGCGCACATGCCGCGCAACGTGCAGAAGGACCCGGAGAGCAGCCTGACGTGGGTCTTGAAGGACGAGCTGATGAACCGCGGGCGCGTCTACTACGCGAAGCTGGCGAAGAACCGGACGATGTTCGTCGCGCCGCGGCTCGTCCCGCACTTCAACGCCCTGTGGGGGGTTGCGAAGCGCGAGGAGGCGAAAGTCTTGTCGGAGGAGGCGCGGGCAATTCTTAAAGTCCTGCGGCGCGAGTGGGAGATGGCGTCGGCGGATTTGCGCGAGGAGTCGAAGGTGGGCGACCGTGCGCGCTTCTCGCGCGGGCTCGACGAGTTGCAGCGGGCGATGAAGGTCATCCCGCAGCAGGTGCTATACGAGCCCTGGTTCACCTACATCTGGACGCTCAGCGAGGGGCGTTTCGCGCAGGAATTATCAATCAAAGTGCGGAGGGCGGACGCTTTACGCGAAGTGGCGCGGGCCTTTCTCGAAGGCGCGGGGATGACGATGAGAGGCGAGCTGGCGCGAGTCACAGGGCTCTCGCGGCCCGACGCGGGGCTCGGTAATCGTGCGTTGGTGGCGGAGGGTTACGCCGAGAGAATGGGCGAGGGCGTCTACCGTCTGGCCGACTTCGAGGAGCGTTTGAGACGGTTATAGCGATTCGGAAGGCTCACCTTTCGCGGGTCTGTGGGGGAGGGAGTTCGCGCAGCTCCTTCTCAACCTCGTCGCGGACCTCGCGCTCCAGGCGGGCGCTTTCGAGGCCGAGCGGGACGTGCCCGCTGACGGAGCCGAGGCGGCGGAGGGCCAACTCGGTCTCGGCCTCGCTGGCGTTGCGGCCGGCGATGGCTTCGATGGTCTGGAGCCGCGCCTCTATCTCGGAAGAGTGCTCCGAAGCCTCGCGCTCGACGCGGGCCAGCCGCTCGCGGTCGGCCTTCAAGTCGCGCTCAAGCTCGGCGCGCTTCGACTGCGGGAGGGCCGCCGCGCTGCGGAAGCGACGCTCGACGGCCACCTTCTCGCGCCGCGTCCGGCCGAGGACGTGCGAGGCGGTGACGCGCGCCGCCAGCGTCTCGCGGTAGGCGTCCGCCAGCAAAGGGCTCTGCGCCTGCATGCTCTTCAGAGCGCGCCTCTTCTCGGCCGGGACCTCGGACATGAACCAGTCCAGGTGCTCGGCCCTGATGCCGCCCTCGGCCAGACGGCGGCGCAGGCCCTTTTCCCAGTATTTGCGGTAGAGGAAGACGAGCAATGCGGCGAAGAGCCCGAAGAAGGAGCCGACGGCGAGCGAGGTGAGAGCGAAGATCATGTACTCGCCCGCGCCCTCCCCGAGGGTGAAGTAGCGGAAGAGGAAGTAGACGAACAGCGGGAGCGCGCAGAGGAGGAAGGCGAGCAGCGGCCCGACGCGCAGCAGAGCCGCGGTCAACTTGTCCCCGCCCGTCAGTTTGTCGCCTTTAAGTTTTCCCGACATGCACCTACAAAATTACGGCTATGGACTTCGACAAGCTATAATAGCAGAGCCACGGGGTAGGGACGGACTAGCCGAGGAGGGACGATGAGAAGGCTCTCGAAGATGCTGGCGGCGGCGCTGTTCGGGACACTCCTCTGCGCGCAGGGCTCGGCGCCGCTGGCGCAGAAGAGGAACACGTCGGGCGGCGCGGGCGAGTCGGCGCGGCGTCGTGACGTGCGCTCCGTGACCATCCCCGTCACGCTGCGTTTGCCGGAGCGGCCCGCGGACGAGGAGATTCAGTACATCGAAGACTTGCAGGTCTTCGAGGACGGCGAGCGGCAGGAGATTCTGGCGACGCGCGGGGGGCCGCGCTCGCCGATGACGCTCGCCGTGCTCGTCCAGGACGACCTCGTCCCGTCTTTCTCGAACGAGATCAAGGGCCTCGCCAACTTCGTGCGCCGGCTGCCCTCGGGGTCGCGCGTGATGGTGGCCTACCTGCGCTCGGGCTCTCTACAGGTGCGGCAGAAGTTCACGCCCGACCTCGAACGGGCGGCGCGCTCGCTGCGCATCCCCATCTCCTCGCCGTCGGCCGCGCCCTACAACCCCTTCGCGCTGACGCGCGACGCCGTCAAACGCTTCGAGTCGCAGCCCGTCGGGCGACGCGCCATCCTGCTCGTCAGCGACGGCGTGGACCTCTCGCGCGGCTTCGAGAACTCGACGCCCGCCAACAGCGTTGACTTGCAGAGGGCGATAAACGAGGCGCAGCGCAAGGGCGTCGCCGTCTACTCCATCTACTCCCCGGCCGTCGGGACCAACGCGCAGAATTTCGCCGCCGTCGGCCAGGGCTCGCTCAACCGCCTCTCGGACGAGACCGGCGGCCGCGCCTTCTTCCAAGGCTTTGCCGCGCCTCTCAGCATCGACCGCTTCCTCACAGACATCAACGCGGCGCTGTCCAGACAGTTCGCCCTCACCTACCTCTCGACCCACCCGGACAAAGGCTTCCACCGCCTTCGCGTCGTCGCGGACCTCCCCGGCGGCGAAATCCGCTACCCGAACGGCTACACCCGCTGACACGGAAAAAGCCTCGGGCGCTGACAGACCATGTCGGCGCCCGAGGCTTTTTGTGCTTTGAGTTGGTGCGGCTTTAGCGCGCGCTGACGCCGCCGGCCGTCGTCCAGAGGCCGGGCGACGGGGCGAGCTGGCTGACCATCTCGCGCAGGGCTTCGAGGTGGTTGTTCGAGAACTCCAACTCGTTGGCGCCGACCCGCGCGACGACCTTGCGGGCGCGCGTGATGGAAGAAGCATCCGCGTAGGAGAGCGTCAGCTTAGCCGCCTCGGCGCCGCCGGGGCCGGTCATGAAGTTGACCTTGCGCGCCTGCGCGCAGGGCTGGCCGTCGCAGAGGATGGAGAGGCCGCCCCCGTTCATCTTCGTCAGGGGCGATGCCGAGACGAGCACGAGGTCGAGCGTCGGGTTCGAGGGGCGGCGCGGGTCCTGGATAAGGAAGGTCGCCCCCATGTAGAAGAGTTCGGCGCCCTTGCCGAGCGCGCGCGGGTGCTGGAGCGTGACGCGCATGGCGTTGGCCTTGCGGTCGAGGCTCGTCGAGATTTGTGCGCTGTGCTTGTAGGGCGAGGGCGGCGGCTTAGGGCAGAGCAGCTTCTTCTGGGGGAAGGCCGCCTGCGCGAAGAGAGCGAGAAGGAGGACTGCCAAAGACAGTCGGGAACGGTTGATCATGGGGGTCCTTCTTGATTTCCGGGATGACAAGAGCGGAGAGAGAAATGAGGCCGCGCGGGGCGACGAGCTTGTTTGACGGCGGCAGGGCCGCCCTGATGCTCCGAAGGGGTTCGGGCCTCTGAGTCATTCTGTCGAGAGAGAAACTGAAAAGATGAATCGGGCCAGGCGCCCGCCGGCGAGCTTGACTGCCCGGCCGGCGGGACTTTTTCAGACTAGCACTAAACAAAAATAATTGTCCAGAGCCTTTCCAGAATGGCCACTTTTTCAGCCTGCGGCCTCGGCGACGCCGGCCGCCTTGGTGTTGGCGGGAGGAGGCGTGGCGACGGCGGAAGGCTTTTCGGGGGCGGCCGGCTTCGCCTGCGGGGTCGCGGCGGCGGGGCGCGGCTTCTCCTGCGCGGGCTGCTTCGAGGTCATGCGGCAGCCGCCTTCAAAGAGGGCGCCCTCTTCGACGACGAGGGCGGGCGTCTGGATGTTGCCGCGGACGCGGGCCGTGCGGCCGAACTCTATGCGCTCGGTGGCGACGATGTCGCCGTTGACGGTGCCGTTGATCTTGGCGGCGGCGACCGAGATGTTGGCCTCGACGTGGCCTCCGGCGCTGACGATGAGCGTGCCCTTGTCGGAGGTGATGTTGCCGTTGAGGCGGCCGTCAATGCGGAGCATCCCCTTGAAGTTGGCCTCGCCGCTGAGGACGGTCGAGCCGCCGACGAAGCCGCTCATGATGCCTTCGCGGATGTCGCGCGCCAGCGCCTCGCTCTCGGTGACGGCGCGCGAGGAGGAAGGCGCGGGCCTTTCAGGCTCGGGCGTCGTCGGCGTCTGCGGCTGCGCCTGCTGCGGCGTCGGCTGCGGCGGCGCGGCGAAGGCCGGCTGGGGTCGGGGGTTCGGCTGCTGGAACTTGTCTCGCTCGTTCGCCTCGGGTTTCGGCGACTTACCCATTCTGAGCATAAATTGACCTCCGCCGGCCGCACGCCGGCTGATGTTCGGACCGTTTACGAGAGCGTGTACCTGTTAACGACGGTAAGGTGGGCAACGCTGCCGGGAAGAGGGAGGCATGTTAACCCGTGACGGCCCTGTTTAATCATTGCGATGTCGTTACAATTTGAAGAAAGTTTAGCGTGACGGAAGGGTTTTGGCAGGGGGCAGGTGGTGGTATCATGTGCTCCGGGCGGCTCCCGCCGCCCGCCCGACCCCGGTCGCCTGCGCCGCCGCGCGGGCAGCAATCTCACAGCCCCGAAGCAGACTCCCGACGGTTTGCCCTGACGACAGGAAGCACGACATGTTGAGAAAATCCCTCCTTGCCCTCGCCCTTTGTGCGTCCGCCCTGCCGGCCTTCGCCGCGGCGCAGACCTGCACGCCGCCCGCCATCGTCGCCAACGCCAAGTCTGACAACCTCTTCACGCCAGAGCAGGAGATGATTCTGGGTGAGCTGACGGTCCAGCGGATCGCGAGCGAGTTCCGCTACGTCAACGACGAAAAGCTCCTGGCCTACGTCCGCGAGATCGCCGCCAAGCTTGAGAAGCACCTGCCTCAGACGGGGCTCCGGTTCCAGTACCACATCATAGACCTCCCCGAGGTCAACGCCTTCAACATCCCCGGCGGCCACGTCTTCCTCTCGCGCAAGCTCATCGCCTTCTCGCTGAACGAGGACGAGCTGGCCGGCGTCATGGCGCACGAGTTGGGCCACGCCGTCGTGCGCCACGCCGCCAACGACATGTCGGCCTCGATGCGCAAGGTGCTCGGCGTCAACTCGCTCGGCGACCGCAAGGACATCACGGAGAAGTACAACCTGCTCATCGAGCGCGCCCGCACCAAGCGCGTCTCGCGCACGCGCGGGCACGAGGACGAGCAGCAGCTCGAAGCCGACAGGATCGGCGTCTACGCGATGGCCGCCGCCGGCTACGACACGGCCGCCTTCTACAACGCCTTCATGCGCCTGACCGAGGCCAAGGAGAAGTCGGGCAACTGGTTCTCCGACATCTTCGGCAAGATGACGCCCGCGCAGAAGCGGCTGCGCGAGATGGCCAACGCCGCCGGGAAGCTGCCGGCCCCGTGCCGCGAGGGGCGCTCGGCCCGCGCCACCGAAGACTTCCTCAAGTGGCAGGCCGACGTGGTCTCGTTCCGCGAGGCGGCGCGGCGCGAGGAGCTGCCCGGCCTCGTCTGGAAGAAAGACCTGGCGCCGAAGCTGCGCAGCGACATCTCGCATTTCGCCTTCAGCGACGACGGCAAGCTCCTCCTCGCGCAGGACGACTACGCCGTCACCGTCATCCGCCGCGAGCCGCTCGAAGTGCTCTTCCAGATTCCCGTCGAGGGCGCCGACGACGCCACCTTCACGCCCGACGGCCAGTCCGTCGTCTTCACGACCGAGAACCTGCGCTTCGAGAGGTGGAGCATCGTCGAGCGCAAGCCGGTCGAGGTGCGCGAGTTGGTGGTGCGAGGCGACTGCTGGGAGCACAGGCTCTCGCCCGACGGCAACTACCTCGCCTGCATCGACATCACGACGACCGTCAACATCCTTGAGACGAAGACGGGCAAGAAGGTCTGGGAGAAGAAGGAGTTCTACCAGCTCTCCTTCTTCGAGTTCATCGCCTGGCTCGAAAACGCGGCCAAGGGCGGCGACGGAGACGACACCAACTTCTTCCGCATCCAGTTCTCGCCCGACTCGCGCTACGTCGTCTTCAGCCGCTCGGACAAGTTCCGCTTCAGGTTCACCGTTGACGTGATGGTCATTGACCAGTCCGAGAACACCGCCCTCGCCCTCGACCTCCAGACGATGAAGACGACGGACCTCGGCGGCGACCTCAAGAAGCTCGCCTCGCACGCCTACGCCTTCCTCGACGCCGGCAAGGTCATCGGCCTGCCCTCGCGCAAGCCGGACGACGCCGGCGTCTTCGCCTTCCCGTCGGGCAAGCGGCTGCAAAAGTTCACCTTCTTCGGGAAGGTCGTCAAGCGCACGGCCAGCCCCGACTACGTCATCGTCAAGCCGCTGGCGAACGTGAAGATGGGCATCTTCGACCTGAAGAAGGGGTCGCTCGCCGCCGGCTTCGACAAGGAGGACGGGACGATCTGGAACAACCTGATGGCCTACGAGTCGGTCAACGGCAAAATCCTGCTGCGCGAGCTCTTCTACAACGAGGCGGAGAAGAAGTTCGACTTCAAGGAGGTCGGCACGGTTGAAATCCCCATCAGCTCGCTCAAGAGGCTGGAGGCGGCCGAGGTCTCGAACAACTTCAACTGGCTGCTGCTCTCGTCGAAGAGCCGCGGCGGGCTCTGGAACCTCTCGACCGGCGAGCGCAAAGTCTACGTGCGCGGCTTCAAGGGCGGCGTCATCGGCGACGACGGCGGCGCGGTCGGCGACTTCCCGACGATGTTGGATGTGCCGCACAGCCTCGTCTTAATGAACCCGAAGGACGAGTCGGTCGTCAGCTTCCGCCAACTGCCCGAGAAGGGCGCGCGCCAGCACGGCCGCTTCGTCCTCTCGCGCCGCAGCCTGAAGGACACGGCGCCGAGGGACGATAAGAAGGAGGAGAAGAAGGAGGGCGAGAAGAAGGGCGAGGCCGCCCCGCCGCGCGCCGACGAGGCGAAGAACTTCGACCTCGGGCGCGAGGTGCGCTTCGAGCTGAAGGACTTCATCCAGGACAAGGTCATCTGGACGCGCGACTTCACGAAGGAGGCGCCGTCCTTCACCTTCGACGAGTTCAGCGGCCGCCTTATTTTCTACTGGCGCCTCGGGAGCGACGCCGGCAAGGCCAAGCTCAAGGAGTCGGCCGAGCTACAGGCCAAGGCCGACGCGCTCGGCAACAAGGCCGACGACTACCTCGTAGAAGTCGTGGACGCCTACGCGCAGAAGACCATCGGGATGGTGCTGCTCGAAACCGGCAAGGGCTCCTTCGGCGTGGGCGGCGGGGGGCTCTCGGAAGGCAACTGGCTCGTGCTCAAAGACTCCGAAGGGCGCGTCCTAGTCTACTCCATCAAGGAGGGCGAGCTGCGCCACCGCTTCTTCGGCAAACACGCCGCCGTCAACCCGCGCCGGAACCAGATCGTCGTCGAGAACTTCCCCGGCGAGATTACCCTCTACGACCTCGACACCGGCGACCGCCGCGCCGCCTTCCGCATCAACGGCACGGCCGCCTTCACCCGCTTCAACCTCGAAGGCAACCGCCTCCTCATCCTCAACGACACCCAGACCGCCTACGCCTTCGACCTCGACAAACTCGCCCCCAAGGCCAACTGACCGGCGAACTAACAAAAAAGCAGCGCGGCCGCCGTGGTGTCGGCGGCCGCGCTGCTTTTTGATTTTCATGAGGGCGGCTAGAGGGACTTGAACCC
>DATHBF010000285.1:0-2736 GCA_035296285.1 Pyrinomonadaceae bacterium
GACTACGGCTTCACGGTCGAGCGCAAGTATGAGGCCGTGGACAACCCCTCTGACGTGCGGCGCGACGCCGACGGGACTTGGCGCGTGCGCGCGGGCGCGAAGGTGCGCGTGAAGCTTTCGATGTATGCGCCGGCCCGCCGCTACCACGTCGCGCTGACCGACCCGCTGCCGGCGGGGCTCGAAGCCCTGAACCCGGCGCTCGCGGTGACGGAGTTCGTCCCGGAGGAGTCGAAGGTCGAGGAGGGCGGCGGCAGCTTCTTCCACCGATGGTGGTGGTCGGGCGTCTGGTACGAGCACCAGAACCTCCGCGACGAGCGGGCCGAGGCGTTCACCTCGCTGCTCTGGGAGGGCGTCTACACTTACGCCTACACGGCGCGCGCCACCACGCCCGGCACCTTCGTCGTCCCGCCGCCGAAGGCCGAGGAGATGTACCACCCCGAGACCTTCGGGCGGGGCCAGACGGACCGCGTCGTCGTCGAATGAAGAGGCGGGCGGACGACGAATGATGAATAGAATGAAACCGCTTCGGCAAATTCATCATTCATCATTCGCCGTCCGTCATTCTCTTCCGCCGCGAGGGTCGCCGGTCAGTTGAGCAATTCGGAGAAGTCTGCACAAACCGACGGGCCGGGCGGGCGCGCCTGGGCGGCGCTCTCCCACCGCGACTTTCTGCTGATGTGGGCCGGCCAGTCCCTCTCGCTGACGGGCTCGCAGATGCAGCTCGTGACGGTCAACTGGCACGTCTACGTGCTGACCAACTCGGCCGCCGCGCTCGGGCTCGTCGGGCTGGTCCGCATCCTCCCCATCATCCTCTGCTCGCTCCTGGGCGGCGTGGCGGCCGACGCCTTCGACCGCAAGCGGCTCATCCTCGCCGCGCAGACCGTGATGCTCTTAAGCGCGGCGGCGCTCTCGGTCGTCACCGCGCTCGGGCTGGAGGCCGTCTGGCCCGTCTATCTGCTGACGGCCGTCTCGTCCGCGGCGGTCGCCTTCGACAACCCCGCGCGCCAGGCGCTCCTGCCCGCGCTCGTCCCCCAACACCTCTTCCCGAACGCCGTCAGCCTCTCGTTCGTCGCCTTCCAGATAGCGATGGTGGCCGGCCCCGTCCTCGGCGGGCTGGTGCTGGCGCGGTGGGGGGCGGCGGCCGTCTACGCGATAAACGCCGCGAGCTTCGTCGCCGTCATCGCCGCCGTCCTCCTGATACGCGCGGCGGGGCGCGGCGCGGCCGAGGAGAGCGCGGCCCTGAGCTTCGAGGCGCTGAAGGAGGGGCTGCAATTCGTCTGGCGGACGCCCATCATGGTGCAGACGATGGCGCTCGACTTCGCGGCCACGTTCTTCGCGTCGGCGACGGCGCTGCTGCCGGTCTTCGCGCGCGACGTGCTGCGGGTCGGCGAGCGCGGCTACGGCCTTCTGGCGGGGGCGCAGGCGGCGGGCGCCGTCGTGACCGGGGTTCTGCTCGCGCGCCGGCCCGAGTGGCGGCGGCCCGGCCTGACGGTCCTGCTCTCGGTGGCCGTCTACGGCGCGGCGACAATCGTCTTCGGGCTCTCGCGGACGTTCGGGCTGTCGCTGGCGGCGCTCGCGCTGGCCGGCGCGGCCGACACGGTGAGCACGGTCATCCGCCAGACCGTCCGGCAGCTCGTCACGCCGGACCGGCTGCGCGGGCGGATGACCTCCGTCAACATGATCTTCTTCATGGGCGGGCCGCAGCTCGGCGAGCTGGAGGCGGGGCTGGTGGCGGCCGCGTGGGGCGCGCCCTTCTCGGTGGTCGTGGGCGGGGTGGGCTGTCTGGTGGCCGTGCTCTTCACGGCGACGCGCGCGCGCGAGCTTTTGCGCTACAGGTTCGCGCGTTAGAATGGGTGAAAAAGAGAGAGGGGAGAGAAGCATGCCCGCCGAACTTCAAGAGCCGAGCCCTGACGGCGAAGGCGACAACACACTCGAAGGCGCCGCCCGCGACTCGCGCGAGTACGTGCGCGAGCGTCTCCGGCAGGAACTCAACCGCGCGCCGTCCGAAGAAGAGGTCAGCGAATGGCTGCGCGAGCACACGGAAAGCTACTAGCACAGATTAGCGGACAGGGTTTTTAACACAGAGGGCACGGAGAGAAGAATTTGTCTTTCTCCGTGCCCTCTGTGTCGGAACGGCTGTCCGCTAGCTTACGGCGTGGGTGCGGTGACGGCGATCTTGTTCTCGACGCTGCGGACGCCTTTGACGGCGTAGGCGAGCCGTTCGGCCTTCTGCTTGAGCGCGGCCGAGTCCACGGTGCCCGTGAGCAGCACCTTGCCGTCGATGACGGTGGCGTCGATGACGGCGGCCTTGATGTCGGCGTCGGCCTCGAAGACGCGGTCAACCTTCTGCTGGAGCGTCGCGTCGTCGTTCGGGTTGGGCGCGGTCGCCGGGGGCGCGGCGGAGGTGGCCGGGGGCGCCGTCGTCGTGGTCGTCGGCGCCGGGACGACGATGGTGGGCGGCGGCATGGTCGTCACGGGGGGCGGCTGCTGGATGATCATGGGCGGCGGCGTGGGCATCATCATCGGCGTCTGGACGACGACGGGCGGCGGGAGCGCGCCGAGCGGCGTCGGCTGCGTGGCGGCCATCCGGACGTTGACGTTGGTGGAGGATTCGTCGTCGCCGCTGTTCGTCAGGAACAGGAAGATGATGGCGGTGGCGGCGATGGCCGTCAGCGCGACGGCGACGACGACGCCCGTCGAATAGCCGCGCCGCTCCTCGGGGTAGCGCACCGTCTG